>NZ_AP023033.1:2925000-3225000 GCF_019670125.1 Agarivorans aestuarii | reverse complement strand
GCTAATGTATTTGGAGAGTTGGCAGGAAACTGTACTGCGCCGCCGCTATTTCCGGCGGCAACAATCAAGGCAATTCCCGACATTACAGCTTCTTCAATTTTTTGATCTACAACAGGTGATACCTGTTGAGTGCCTAAACTCATATTTACTACGTCAATTTTCTCTGAGATGCAAATATCTAATGCTTCCACCAGAGAGCTAGTTGTGCCACCAGGAAAGACTTTTATAATGAGTACATCAGCATCTGGGCTTAAGCCTGTAAATTGCTTACCATCCCCTTTAGCTGTGATCACCCCACAAACGTGAGTCCCGTGGCCTTCGGCATCATTCGTCCAGGTTTTGGTATCGCCGTTGTTTGTAAGATCAATGCCTGCACTAACATGTTCAAGCAGGGGGTGGCTGCCTTTACCGGTATCTATAATGGCAATTCTGGTGCCTTTTCCGCTCAGGGTTAAGTGACTGCCATCAAAGCCCATTAATTGTTCACCCCAGCCTCGCGCATAGCTTTGCGGAAAGTTCTTAATAGTTTCGCTAAGTGATTTCATTCTAATGATGTTTACTTGGTCAGCTTTCAAGTCAGGTGCTTTCAGATAAAAATCCCAATAACTATGCGTTGCTTTGGCAAATATGAAGTTGATTTCGCTTGTCGGTAAGCGACTTAAATTGATAGTTAATTCACCGCTTGCATCGGTTAAACCGCCAGCTTTGTTTTCATCACTTTCAATGGCGATGCTCACGCCTTCAAGGCCTTGCTCATTTTCTCCCAGTACTTTCAGCTTGTATTCGCTTGTGGTCATTAGCTGGCGAACCGAACTTGTTCGATTTGGAAAAGAAGAGGGGGAAAAACGGTTGTCTAGAAAGTCTAATGGCTGTTCTTCTTCAATAAGTACTTGATTAGGGGAACTTGCGCAAAATTGTTTATAGGCCTGCTCGTCCATTTCTACTAGATGAATTTCATTAGCCTCGTTTGGGCCCGTTGATAAGGGAGACAAACCTTTATTGTGATTAATTGTACGCTTAAGGCTTAGATCAGGAAATTGCTGTAGGTGGTTCTTTAGGTCAAAGGAGCTCAGTGGCCTTAGGCCAGACTGGGCAGCTAAAGAGCCGCGCTTAGTGGTGACTAAATAACGTTTGGCTTTAGTGGCGCTGTCAGACAAGGTATGTCCTTTGGTATTTGGCTTTTTCATTTTTCCGATCCTTATTTGGGTTTTGATGCCCATAATCGGGTTTATGGGCATCAGTTTATGCATCAATGATTAGTTCTAGTGGTAGGCGGCAACGCCGTAAGGCGCTGCATTGAAAGGCAAGTATTGGGCGACGTTGCCAACAGCACTGCCAATTGCCGAACCCATTTGTTGATTGCCTAAGTAGTTGCCAATGAAACCACCAGCAGGTTGAGCAACTTGACCAATTAGGTTACCAAAAGCGCCTTGCGGGGCGATTTGTGGAGTCGCCGTAAAAGGTAACAGTTGCGCAGCTTGCCCAGCCGCACCTCCGATAGCACCACCAATAGCAGTACCTACACCAGGGGCAATGACGCTGCCAATGACTGAGCCTGCCACAGGGGCTATAGCTCCGAGAATATCGCCGAATATCCCTTGTGGAGCATATTGATGCGCTGTCTGTGGGGCCGTGCTAAATGGCAATAAGGAGCCAACCTGGCCTGCCACATTGCCAATGTTTGCCCCAAGTTGTTGGTTACCTGCTAATCCGCCAATTACGCTGCCGGCCACAGGCGCTAGCGCGCCTATGATGTCGCCGAATATCCCTTGTGGAGCATATTGAGGTGCCGCTGAAAAAGGTAGGTAGTGAGCAACACTGCCCACTGCTTTACCAATGTCAGAACCCATCTGTTGGTTGCCTAAGTAGTTACCAATAAAGCCTCCCGTAGGTTGGGCTACTTGGCCTAATAGGTTGCCGAAGACCCCTTGTGGTGCATATTGAGGTGCCGCTGAGAAGGGTAGGTAGTGAGCAACACTGCCCACAGCTTTACCAATGTCAGAACCCATCTGTTGGTTGCCTAGGTAGTTGCCAATAAAGCCACCGGCAGGTTGGGCTACTTGGCCTAATAGGTTGCCGAAGACCCCTTGTGGTGCATATTGCGGTGCCGCTGAGAAGGGGAGGTAGTGAGCGACACTGCCCACAGCTTTACCAATGTCAGAACCCATCTGTTGGTTACCTAAGTAGTTGCCAATAAAGCCTCCCGCAGGTTGGGCTACTTGGCCTAATAGGTTGCCAAAAACGCCTTGTGGTGAATATGGAGATTGGTAATAGTTTGCCATTTGTGCATCGTAGGTCATCATGTTGAACTCCGGTTTCTAGTGAGTTATCCGTTCTTGCGAGCTGTTTCTCGCAGGTGTTTTTCAGCGACAATTAGCAACAAGAGTTACCAGTGTTAAGCAGCTATTGATTGGTTTGTTACTGAGGTTTGAGCATGAGATAGCAAAGCAATATTGACAAATAAGTCTATTGTGTGGGGTGCATATAGTGATGAGTAACTTGCGTGCTACGCAGCAAAAGTTAAGTGTTATCTTGATTTATAAGGTTTTTAAGAAATGCGTTTAATTGTTTGATCGTATCTTCATTTAGTAGTCTAAGCGTTAATAACAAATCTGTTTCAGTGTAATTAGTGGCTTGTTTTCTATGTTGGAAGCAATGTCCTCGACCTAACACAATCCAATCCATCGATACATCTAGAGTGTGACAAAACAACCCCGCATTATCTAAAGTAATATTGCCATTTTTTTTCCAACGGCTAATTGCACTTTCATCAACCCCAAGTTCTAAAGCTAAAGCCGATAATTTTCTGGTATTGGTAACCTTTATTGCGTAGGTAATTCTCTCGCCGCGAGTGCTAAGTTGGTTATTCATCCGTGAATCTCTTTGTGTCAAATTAGTAAACCAAGCAGGTCGTAATTGGATCTTCAAAAAAGTGACCTTCGCTAAATATAAAGCACTATGTCAATAGATGGTTGCTTAAGTGTTGCTGGTATGTTTCTTTTGTGGGGGTGTTGAATGAGTGACTTAACTATTGGTGTTTCTTACTTAATGAAATGGTAATGATTTTAGGTAGTTAAAAATAATGACAAGTTTTTAGCCTCGTTTTTTTATTAGCTGCGATTACCTGTGTGAGATTGATTTAAACAAGGTATTCAAAATGCAAAAGTTACATGTTTCATATTCACCTATTGCTCGTGCAGTGCTTGTGGGCTTAACCCTTTCTTCATTAGTTGCCTGTGGCCAATATAGTGCTGATGAGCAGGCCAATGTTGATCGAGTAGAACCACTACAGCAGAATGAGTCTGTTAAGCAAACCAAGCCAGCCCAGCGGCCGCAGCAAGACCAATCTATTAAGGCTGTGCACCCAATCGCTAAGCATCAGCGAGAAAAGCGCGCAGTTAGCCAAATGCAAATGGCAAGAACATCTAACTTTGCGGCGGCGCAGGGGCTTGCCGACTCTTCGTATTACTACGAGCAGGGCAACAACGAAAACTACCAAAAGTTTTCCGATTTATCGGTAGTGGCTGTGGCAGAACAACCGGTTTCTACTTTTAGTGCCGATGTCGACAGCGCTAGTTACGCCAACATGCGCCGTTTTATCAACAATGGCCAACTTCCACCAAAAGATGCGGTGCGTGTAGAGGAGCTTATTAACTACTTTTCTTACGATTACGCGACTGGCAACGATGCAGCTTTGAGCATTGAGCAGCCTATTGCGATTGATACCTTACTTACCGCTTCTCCTTGGAACAGCAACAATCAACTGATTCGAATAGGTGTTAGTGCTTACCAGCCCGACACCGATATTCGCCCAGCTGCTAATGTAGTGTTTTTGGTGGATGTATCTGGCTCGATGCAATCGCAAGAAAAGCTGCCTCTGTTAAAGCAATCAATGTTATTGATGCTTAATAACCTAAAAGCCAGCGATAATGTGGCGATTGTGACTTATGCCAGTGGTACTGGTGTGGCTCTACCTGCCACTAGCGTAAAAGATAAACACAAAATTGTAGCGGCCATTAACGGCTTGCAAGCGGGTGGTTCAACTAATGGTTCTGCAGGCATAGAGTTGGCCTACAATCAAGCACAGCAAGGTTTTATTGAAGGCGGCATTAACCATGTGTATTTAATGTCAGACGGTGACCTTAATGTAGGCATCACCGACATTGATGAACTTAAACATCGCATTACTCAAAAGCGTAAAGCAGGTGTGCAGTTCTCTACCATTGGCTTTGGAACAGGCAATTACAATGACCATTTAATGGAGCAATTGGCTGATAATGGCAATGGTGTAGCCGGTTATATTGATACTCTGCACGAGGCGCAAAAACTACTGGTGGATCAATTAGGTAGCAGCTTGCATACGGTAGCGCATGATGTGAAGTTTCAAGTAGAGTTTAATCCTCGTATGGTCTCGGAATACCGCTTACTGGGTTACGAGAATCGCCAACTTGAGCGCGCCGATTTTAACAATGACAAAAAAGATGCTGGCGACATGGGAGCGGGGCACAGTGTAACGGCTATTTATGAGATAACCCCAGTGGGTAAACCGGGTTTAATTGACCCTTTGGTATTTCAGCAGCAGAAGCAAAACAAAATGGCTAAGCCACAGGTGAATGAAGCGCTAGCCGAAGTGCGAGTGCGTTACAAAAAAGCGCAATCGCAAGCTTCCGAAAAGTACGTGCAGCGGGTATTTAGCCAAGATTTGGTTGATTTTGAGCTAGCTAACAATGACGACCGCTTTGCGATTGCTGTAGCAGCTTTTGGCCAAAAATTACGTGCCAATGAGCAGTTGGATGAGCTTGCTTATCAGCAAATTATTGATTGGGCTAATGCTGCAAAAGGTCAAGATAAGTTTGGTTATCGCGCAGAGTTTGTTAAATTAGCGCGATTAACCAATACCTTAGCCTTGCAATCGCCGGTTATGCCACAGCCGCAGCAATTGCCAGAGTTAGAGTATGCAGTGCAACCATTACCGGTAACCTTACCCGCAAGGATTGATGCGAACAATGAAGAGCTTAGTCAGTGATGAACAACTGATGCTTGATTATGGTCAGCGTGGTGACGTAGCCGCGTTTGACCAGCTTTATCAACGCTATCGCAAACCCTTGTTTGGTTTTATTCGGCAAAAGATGGCAGAGGCTGCCTGTAACGAAGTATTTCAAGAAGTTTGGGAATCGATAATTAGTCAAGCTAGCCAATACCAGGTACCTAGTGATGACGAGCAAAATATCGCGCACTTTCGAGGCTATCTTTATACCATTACACGCCGCCGAATTGCCGATTACTGGCGCTCGCAAGGCAAGCAAAGCCATAACGACGAACAAGAAGTAGATGAATTGGAATCTCTTTCAAACCCCGAGAAAGAGCATCAGCAAGGCCTTGATAAGCAAGTGATATTACGCTGTGTGGAGTTACTGCCTAGTAAGCAACAAGATGTATTTATGCTAAAACAATCGGGCCTAGCTGTGGCCGAGATGAGCCAAGTACTTGATGCATCTTTTGATGCCATAAAAAGTCGTATACGGGTTGCTTATCAACAATTGCGAGAGTGCTGGGAGAAACATCATGGTTGATACACCTAAAGGTAATGCGCCCAGCGATCAGCAAATTGATCACGCTTATCAGCAAGCGCTAAACCAATTTGAACCCTCGGAACTGCTAGATAAACGTATTCAAAATCTGGCTAAGCAGCAGGCAAAGCAAAATAGTAAAGCTAAATCTTACTCTTGGGCGGCTGCACCTTGGTGGGCGAGCGCTGCGTCTTTGGCTTGTGTGGGAGTGCTAGGCTGGTGGTTAGTTACCGAAATTAGTGTGCCACCAAGTGAAATAAGTTATCAAAGCAATGTGCAGTTAATTAGCCCGTCGCAACAGGCTAATGACCCGGCGACCGAAGAGCTCGACCAGCAAAAACGGCAGCTAGCAGAAAAGCTATTGCGTAAGCGAGAGCTAGATACCCAAGCAATTGAGCGAGAGCGCAGAGAGTTAGCCAAACAGAAGGCTATGCAAAAACCAACTATGCAGGCTGAAACAATACAAAGGCAAACAGAGATTGCTGCCAAGTCTGCTGAGCAGCATTACGCTCTTGAGGAGCAACCAGCTACATTTTCATCTTTACCTAGTGATGAGATGTCTGATGCTGTTGCTATTAGCGTAAGCGATGCTGTTCTGCAGTGTGTGGAGCAAGCGCTAAGCGCTTACTCATTTGAGCAGTTGGAATTACAACTCGCCCAAACCCTGCCAGAAGATGCTAAGCAAGCGCTTACGCAGCCACCACGCTGGTTAAGTTGGCAACAAATACAATGGAAGTTAGTGACTGTTGAAAGTGGCTGGCTGATAGTGGGGGATGGGCTCGACGTTGATTCATCACGTATCTACCGCTTGCCAAATACCTTAGAAGAAAGCTGTAAATCGCCCTAAGCGCTAGTAATCAATTCGCAGGCTCAGTGAATAACTTCAATAGAGTAAAAGGAAGCGGCTACAAAGGAGCCGCTTTTTTTTGTGCGCCAAAGCGATCAGCATCTACGCCTTGTTTCCAATAACCTACTGCAAAGGTATTTAGGCGATCAAAACCTAAGTCTTGCTGCAACATTGGCCGTAAAGTGCGGATCTGCGAGGCTTCTAAGCCCATAAATATATGACTATCGCTAACCATACCTGCGGCGATTGTTTGCACTTGCTCTGCAAAGCTAATATTTGCTTCATCCTCAACATGCCAGTGGGTGTTCTCCGCAGCGTGATAGTCTAGTTCTATGATGTCGGCGCGAGTGGGAACGGCGATTACTACCCTTAATTCAGCTTGTGGATTAAGCCTTGGCACATAGCCATTAATAGCGTTAACCGAGGTAATATCCCCCAGTAGCAAATAACTGTGATGATTAAACTGGGTCAGCTTGAGTTGCCCAGGACCAGCAATGCTTAAATGCTCACCTAGCTTTGCTTGGCTCGCCCAGTTAGTCGCTGGCCCGCTGTGCCGATTTATTACAAAATCTAAAGCAAGCTCTTGGCTCGACGAGTTAAACCAACGAATGGTGTAGGAGCGCATTTTAGGTTTTGAACTATCGCTGTTTGGCAATATCACCTTCACGTGCGCCCCTTCCTTAGATTCAGGAAAGCGTTTAAGACTGCTGCCTTTCACTACAATCCGCAGTAGGTGAGGAGAGAGTGGGATAAGCTGTGATACCTGAACGGGATACATTTTTGGCTTCATCGTTACTCCTAATGACTTGTACATTGTTTAATAGGTTGATAAAATCAACTATATTTTTTAAGGTAGACTTAGTCAACTATTATTTGAGGTCTTATGAAACAGCAATCAATTTCTGATTCGGTTTTTGCTCTGGTTCAAGCATATCGAATTGCTATGCGCTCTGGCTTAAAAGCCCAACAACTCGGCTTAAATGCCATGCATGTGAGCTGTTTAAGTTTTATTGCCGCGAGTCACCATTGCACGGCTAACGACATTGTTAATCACTTTTCTCGCGATAAAGCGCAAATCGCCCGTTTGCTAAAAGAAATGATTGAAAAAGATTGGCTGAGAAAAACCGCCAACCCAGAAGATAAACGCAGCCAGCTCTTGTCTCTCACCGATGAGGGGCAAGCGCTGGCAAGCTTAATTGAAGAGACCCAAAGCAAAGTGCAAAGCCAAATGTGTCAAAACCTGAGCGATCAGCAAATTGAGGAATTTGAGAAGCTAGCAAAGATGATGGTGGGGAATCTAAACCAGATGACTTAAGCTGCACTTTGTTGACCAAGTACCGCCTTAGATCCATTTCTTCACTTTAAAAATGGCAAAGAATGATGCGGCAATCACTGCCATGCCACTTAAGGTGAAGTAGTAACCATAGGTGAACGCGAGCTCAGGCATGTTCTCAAAGTTCATGCCGTAGATCCCTGCGATAAAACCTAAGGGAACAAAGATGGCGGTAATCATGGTGAGTACTTTCATGGTGTTGTTTAGGTCGTGAGTGCTAATGGAAATATGTCCGTCTAACAAGTCGCCACACAGTTCGTAATACATTTTAGACAAACCATATATGCGCTTACTGCGCTCACATAGTTTTAGCCATTCATGTTGATCTTTAGTTGATTTTATCGAAAAGTACACCAGTTCATCGGAGCTTAGGCGCTCTACAACATTTTGATTAAACTCTAAAACGCGATTAAGTTTGCGGAAATGGTATCGATAATTAAGCAGCTTTTTCAGGCTGTTAACTTTATCGCCGGCGAACAGTTCATCTTCTACTCGTTCGATTTCTTGGTCAAAATCTAATAATCTATGTAAGTAGTTTTTCACTACGTTTTGCATCAGAGCAACTGCCAAGTGCTCGGTAGTTTTGCTGTTCTCTTGGCTTAAGCTAGCTTGCAGTATTTCAATGGCTTGCGAGGGCTGCGGGTGTAGGCTAACAATTATTTGGCTTTTACAAATTATACCAATGTTTTGTGCGCGTAGTTCATAGTCATCGGCTAGGCTAATTGCTTCTTTAAACAAGATTAAGGTAGTGCCGGGAAATGCTTCAGCTCTGGCTGTTTGTTTTTGTTGGAAGTAGCTGGCAAGCGCCAGCTCATGACAACCAAGGTGAACCAATTGTTGTTGCAGCTCCTTAGATACGTCACCCGAAATATCTATCCACAAAAACTCATCTACATCTGGGTTAAAGCTGGCGACTAGCTCAAGGCCCGATTGTTTATACACACCGGCCGTTTTTTTAATTACTTTTATGCTCATTGGCTATCTCTTTATTTGACGGGCGAGTAAGGCTTACAGCACCAGCTCCATGGTTTGATAAACTTCGGTGAGGCCGTTAACCAAGAACTGAGCACCCATACACACCAACAAGAAGCCCATAATACGGGTGAAGGCGTCGATGCCATTTTTGCCTAGTAATTTAAGTGTTGGATAAGCCATGCTAAGTACTAGCCAAGCAACCAAGGCCACGCCGGCGAAGCCTATTAAGCTGCCTAAGTAAACGCTAGGTTTGCTTACATCGTCAGGTAAGCTGGCAATTTCAGACGCGCCACTAATCACTAGCGCCATGGTACCTGGGCCACACATAGACGGAATGGTGAGCGGTACAAATGCAATGGAGTCTTGCTTGGGCAGCTCAATTTTTTCTGGTGGTGCTGGGAATAGCATCTTAAAGCCAATTGCACCAATAATCAGTCCACCGCCTAAACGTAAACTAGGCATCGAAATACTAAATAATTCCAAGATAGAAGAACCGATAAAAAAGGTAACGGTTAAGGCGATAAACAAAAACAAACTGGCCAGCTTGGCTTGGCGCGACAGATAGCTTTTACCATGCCCTTTACTTAAACCCAGCAATAGGGTGGCCGAGGTGGGAGGGTTAACCATGGGGAGCAAAGCCAGCATGGTTAAGCCAGCTACGGTAAAAATAGTTTCAATCTGCATATCAGTCTCTTTGGGTTGATTGCGTTAAGGTTTAGGTGAGTTAGCCACCGTGTTGCAGGCATTGTTGATGAATTTCTGGCTTAACTCGATGTATTTGAGTGATTCGTTTTTGTTCACCTTCTAGGTAAGGACTCCGCAGCAAAAGCAACATTAATGAATCACTGAAATACCTCTTCAATCCGGCTTGTTAGCGATAAATTGGCCGCATATCAACTTCTTAATCTTTGAGATTTAAATGCGCAGACAGACAAGAGCCCTTAATCGCTACTCGATGTGGCACTACTTGGTCATCTTAATTAGCCTTGGCTTTTTGATGCTAAATGCCTTACCTAATATTTATGCCGAACGGCCAGTGATTAAAGTCAGTACTAATCCGCAAGTGGCGTCTAGCGAGCTAGTGGGGACTCAGCTTTACCAGTGGTTGAATGAGGAAGGTATAGAGATAAGTTTTGCTGAAGTAAGTGATAGCCAGGCCACGCTCACTCTGGCCAATACCAGCGAGCAGCAGCATGCCCAAGCAGTATTAAACAAGCATCTTGGAGAGCAAGCTGAAGTAGTTATTGCTATGCAGTCTAGTGGGCCAGCATGGTTAGCGCGCTTAGGTTTATCACCGTTGCAGCTTGGCTTGGATTTACGTGGTGGTGTGCAATTCTTACTAGAAGTTGATACTCAACAAGCGATTAATGAGTCTTTAGCACAGCAACGAGGTGAACTAAATACGCTACTGCGAGAACAAGGTGCGCGTGGCGCACGAGTATTAAGTAATGACCAGCAACAACTTGAATTAAGCTTCCCTGTTAGAGTGGCAGAGCAGACTATGGCAGCACTTAATGCCTTTCAAAGTAACTTCCCAGAGCATGAAGTGAGACAGCAGCAAGCGGGATTGTTCACCATTAACCTAGCTGGTCATCAAGATTTTCATCAAGCGCTGATGATGCAAAATTTGCAAACCTTGAGAGATCGCGTTGCAGCCCTTGGCATCACCGAGGCAGTAGTGCAGCGCCAGGGCCATAACTTTATAAGAATTGAGTTGCCTGGCGTACAAGACCCAGCGCAAGCAAAACGCGTTATCGGTGCCACTGCTACCATTAGCTTTCACGCACTTAGTGCTAACGGCGATGTTCATCAACATGCTTCTGGCGACCCCGTTGGCATCGATGCTAGGCCAATTTTAACTGGCCAAAAAATTACTAATGCTAGCGCTCAGTTTGGTGAGTTTGGCATGCCTGAAGTGTTGATTAATTTGGACAGTGCTGGTGGCAACCAAATGTCTGACTTTAGCCGCCAAAATATCGGTCAGCCAATGGCCACGCTCTATACCGAGTACCTAGAAAATGAAGCTGGCGTATTGGAGCGACATAGTAAGGTAATTAGTGTTGCTACCATTCAAGCGCATTTAGGCTCTAGGTTTACCATTACCGGTATGGACAGTGTACAAGCTACCCAAGACTTAGCCTTATTGCTTAAAGCTGGCAGTTTGTCGGCACCTATTTCAATTGTCGAAGAACGGCTATTGGGCCCCAGTTTAGGTGAGCAAAATATTAGCAATGGCTTTGCGGCTCTCGCCCTTGGTATGGGCTTAATGCTGGCTTTTATGTTGGTGTGGTATCGAGGTCTTGGCTTAATTGCAAACATCGCCTTGGTGCTTAATTTAGTTTGTTTGATTGGTTTACTTTCTTTGGTGCCGGGGGCTGTACTCACTTTGCCGGGCATTGCGGGCCTTGTGCTTACTATTGGTATGGCCACCGACACCAACGTACTCATTTTTGAGCGAATAAAAGAAGAAAGGCGCCGTGGTTTAAGTGAAGAAATGGCGGTACATCATGGCTACAAAAATGCTTTTAGCACTATTTTTGACGCCAGCTTTACCTCACTGATTATTGCAGCAATTTTGTTTTCGGTAGGTTTTGGCCCGATTAAAGGCTTTGCCATTACCTTCGGCCTTGGCTTGTTAACCAGCATGTTTACCGGCGTGTATGTGTCGCGCTCTTTGGTCAATTTACAACTTGCTTGGCGTCGAAAAGCTGCGCTAAGACAACTACAGGAGCTTGCATCATGAAAGCTTGGATAAACCGTTTTTCGCTTACGGCTTTGCGCCAAGGGGCTTTGAACCTGTCGGTGGTTTTGGTACTGGCTTCTGTCGTGGGGTTGGTCACAAAAGGGATTAACTTTGGCGTCGACTTTACTGGCGGAGTAGTGACCGAATTAGCTACTCATTACCCGCCGGAGCAAGAGCAAATGGCCGAGCAGTTAGATCTATTATTGGTAGATGGCTATTCAATGAGTCGTTCTGGCGCCAATCATTGGATTGTTCGGCAGGGTTTAGAGATGAGTGAAGCGGTTACTGCCAATTGGCACAGCCAGTTACCTGATGCTTGGCAAGTAGAGTTGTTGGGGAGCTCGATTATTGGTCCGCAGGTGGGCAGCGAGTTGTTTGAAATGGGCGGATTGGCAATTTTTGCTTCATTGCTGGCTATGATGATCTATTTGTCGTTCCGCTTTGAGTGGCGACTAGCCTTAGCGTCAGTGATTGCGCTTTTTCACGATGTATTGCTGGTATTAGGTTTGTTTGCCTGGTTACAGATTGAATTCGACCTAACGGTAATGGCAGCTGTTCTGGCGGTGATTGGCTACTCCCTGAATGACTCGATAGTGATTGGCGACAGGATAAGAGAGTACTTACGGGCCAGCAGCAAAATAGAACTCGATACCCAAATTAACCGTGCTTTGGCGTCGACAATGACCCGCACCTTGGTGACATCTGGTACTACTTTGTTAACCGTTGCTTGTATTTGGTTATTGGCTGGCGCTCCACTACAAGCTTTTGCTATCGCCTTATTTAGCGGGATTGTTATTGGCACCTTTTCCTCGGTAGGTATTGGTGCCACCTTGCCAAAAGTATTGGGCTTGCAAGCGTCTGACTATCAGCTTATAGAGCCAACTAGAAATGGCCGAGTTGGCTAAAGATTGGAGGATAAATGATGAAACAAAGCTATTTTATTGCCTTTATGTTGTTACTTTTTATTGTGTTACCAAGACTGACGCATTCTTTAGTCAATCCTGACCCTAGCCTAGGTAATGAGTTGAGCATTGAGCTAATTCAAGAAAGCTAGTTTTAACTAGGCTTAGACTCTTTCATTAACGGCACCCTTTGGGTGTCGTTTTTTGTTGGGTATTACTTAGCTGTAGTACGCCTAGTTGAAAGTAAAGCGAGCTTGTTTAAATGAGTGAGAAAGTAATGGCATTGGCAAGCAAAGAGGCCGAGTTCATTTAGGCTTTATTACCAAAGGAAGGTGGAGAAAAGTGAACTTAAGTCGTCCGTGACTGTTAGATGGCTAGTGCTAATTAGTAATGAAAATGTAGGGTGAAGCCGTAGTAGGATTCTTTAGCGCGAACCTCACTTGGCGTTTGCACTGGATTGCTGGTGTTAAAAGTAATGCCTGTTTTTATGGTGTCATTCCCGGTAACTCGGTTAATACCCTTAGCAATACTTTCTACAGGGTCCAGTAAAAACAAGGAAGCGTTCCCCAACCTAGTCGAACCCATTACTTCACCGCCACTGGCGCGAATGCGCTGTTCGGTTTGGAAGGCCCATTCGCCATATAACCAGCCACCAATGGGAGTAACAATTAGATCTTGAATAGACGGTACTTCGGCAAAGGCCTCAATGCCATATTCCCAGTAAAAGGTGCTCATGAGAGTGGTGTAGAGAAAGGAGTTGAACTGGTCGTAACCGCTTTTTCGGGCTACTTGATAATACACCCCGCCAAAGTAAGGGTGGCCAATGTAATTTATTGCCCAATGGTCGTCGTCCCATACCGGACCTTGTCTTACATTGTCCCACCATTTCTGCGCCATGTTGCCGCGGCCTATTTCTGATTTATCCCAGTTGGTCACGGACTCTGGCATTAGGTATAAAGCACCAATTACGCCTGCTCCAAGCCCAAACATTAACTTAGTTTGTGACCATAGACGCTCTTGGTCTTCGCCATTTGCAGCATTAAATAAGGTAACTTCGGGAAATAGATTACTTGAACTGCTTTCGGCAAAACTAGTGGTGCTAAATGTTAAGGCAAGGGCCGCCGCAACAGGCTTTATCATGGTTTCTCCTCTTAATAAAAAGAAGAGAATTTTAGTAACTAAGTCATAAATCTCACAGGTATATCAAAAATTCATATCTGTATTTCATAGGGCGAGGCTAGATGGGATAGAGCCGCTTAGTGCAAGGCATTAAACTTAAGTGATTGAATCGAGCTGTAGCAAAGAAGCAGTGTTTCCGCTTACGGGGAGGGCTAAGCTCCTTGCCCGCGTGGGTTGGGCAAGGAGGCAGTATAAATTGGCGAGTAAGGCTTAGCGACCGATAACCTGGTCAACGAGTTTTAGCTCTTTATCTAGCTGCGAGAAAGTCAACTCACCCAGTAGCATTTGATCCCACTTTTGTTTTGTTAGCTCAAAGGTTTTGCCTTTATTCGCTTGTTGGGTAATAGCAATCACTCCATTTCTTAGCGCAATCGCATAATGCGCATCTTCATCTACAAAATGTAGATTAAACTGTAGCGCCTTATCTTCGGCTAAGCGGGTATCAAGCATGTAACGTAGGTAGTGAACGTTATCATCTAATGGGGAGCTGGCGAGCTTTTGCGCATCTAATGCTGCGAAGCTATCACTGAGTTGTTGATAGTCTGTGATGGTGTGTTTACCAAATCTAAGACTTCCTTCCTGTAATAAGGCTTCGGAAATGTAGAAGCCACGAGCGTTAGCTGAGCTAGTATGTTGGCCAAGTGTTCGGGCGCTATCGGCTCGGATTTGTTTGGCCAGCTCTGTTAATGCTCCCATGTTTTGCAACTGCGTGGTTAAAAACAAGCTCCACTGTGTACTGTTTATATCGCCTTTGGCCTGGGCTTGTTGTGCCATGGAAATAACTGCATCTACACCGCCCATTGCTTCAACGGTTTTCTGCGCTTGTAGCTGTTTGGGCAGTGGATTGATTTCGTAGACATCCCAACCCATCCAGCCAATTCGAGCGTTGTATACTTGCTTGGCGTAGCTTTCTACCTGGCCATAGGTCTCTTGATTAGCACGTAAGCGCTTGGGCATATAGATCCACTCTGCAATCTCTTGGGCATCTTTACCCATGGCAATGCCTCGGTAGGTTTGGTCATGGATGAGTTGCATGCTGTCTCTAAAATACTCGAGTGCTTGGCGGGCCTTGTCTTTACCAATGTTAGCTGCTCCATGAATGTCTATATGTAGCTCTATATCGCGACTTAAGGCTAAATCAGCCGCGTTGACTAAACGCATAGGATCTCGGTAGATATCGCCTCGCAGAGTATAAAGATTAAATAGGCTGTCATCATTCATCGCATTAGACACCAGCAACTTATGCTGTGGGAAATAGAATGCCACAGAATCGAGCACGTCGGTTTGGCTTGGCAATACTTCTACTTCAAGGCCTGCAATGGAGTAAGTTTCAATTGCGCCGTCCTTAAAGGTTATGTCAGGTGGAATAAACCCGGATTCACCACTAAGTTTCTCTGGACTAAAACCTAACACGCTGGGAAAAGCATCTTTACCCTCAAGAGGGTGAAGCATGCCAAACTGAATAGCGGCTCTGGTTTTAAAGTTACCGCTTAATATGTTTATGCCCTCATCTGCTCGTAAGTTCGTGGTGAGTTCCTCATGGCCAAAAATTTGGGTGTTTTCATCCCGCCATACCTCAGTACCATGTACATAATGAGAGTGGGTGTAGAGAATGCCGGCTACCTTAATTGACTGGCCTACTTTTCTCTCTAGTGCTGCTCGTTGCTCGCTTGCATATTGAATGTTGTCTCCGGTATCTATAATGATCCACCCTTTAGGACCTTCTAAAGCAATGATGTTGCCAATACCCCAACCGGCGATGCGATACACGCCCTCGCTAATTTGATCTACTTGTTTCTCGGCCACATTCCAAGCGGTATTCACCGCGGCTTGTGGGCGAGCAGTAATAGCGCCATTGTCGGTAGTCACAAGCTCTTGTTGCAGAGACATGCCGTATTGATTAGGTGCAGCAGACACTGCCCCGGCAATAGCCAAACTGATTAAGCTGGCACTTATTGGTTTAACAGCCTTTGTTATCTTCATCTTTCTAGAACCTGATTATGTTGTCATATCCAAGAGCAGCGTTAAGTGATAAGGCTTAAGCAACTGCCGCTATATTGCGTTGGTAAATTGGGATACAGGTGAAAGAGTATTCCCGTTTAGTTGATAAGCAGTGTATTGAGGGATAAGCGCGGAGGCGATGAATTACAGTGATTCATTTACCTTAGTTAGCTGGGCGAGTTATAGCTTTGTATACCAGGTGTCTTTTGTCAGAAAACAAGATCTAGCAAGTGAATAGTTAAAGCCTTGGCTGTGGTGTTTGCTGAAAAAATATTTAGCTCTCGGGTTGCTCAAAACTATTAAAACAGCTGCTAAGTATCTGATGGATTAGTTGGCTAAGTGGTGAGCCGCGTCGGGTTTGCAAGTAGTTCCCCACAATTGATATCTCGCGTTGGCTATGAGGAGTATTACTAGGAAGTGGATAGCATTTTAGCTTAGGGTTATTGTAAGTGATAAAGCTGCTAGAGTAAGTTATGGCGTCTGAGCGCTTCAGTTTTTCGGTGATTAACTCAATTTCATGAGTATCTAAGATAACCTGAGCTGAGTAGCCTTTTGCTGCGTAATACTCATGTAAAGCAGAGCGCTTTGAGCCTTGATTTTCTGGAGCCATACGTACAACAGGCAGGTGGTGAATATCGGCAAGTTCCGAGCTTTGGCTGAGTACAGGGTGAGCTTCTCTTGCAACAATCGCTAATTTAACGCGTTTTAAAGCATGGGAGTATACCTCTTGCGGTAAGCTGAGCTCGCCGATTTGGACAATGTAGTCTAGTTTGCCATTGAGCAGGTAATTTAAGCTATTTGAGTTAATAAAAACTAGCTTAAATTTTGCTTTAGGCAGAGCGTTTTCTAAAGCCTGATAGAGCTCAGAGCCAAATACTTCTAACAAAGTTGGGGTAAGGGCTATGCTTACCTCTTCATCAAACTCCAAAGGATTAAAGTTTTGGTAAGTTTGTATAACTTTACTGATCGGTAGCAGCATGTCATCGGCGGCTTCAGCTAACTTTTCGGCTAACTCAGAGGGTTCTATACCGTGGGCTTTTCTTATTACTAATTGCTCGCCGAAGGTTTCTTTTAATTTGGCTAAACCTCGGCTGACACTGGGCTGAGAAATGCCTAAAACTTTGGCTGCTTGGTGGGTATTCTTGGTTTCTACAACTACCTTGAGCAACTTTATGAGGTTTAAATCAAGATCGGCCAGTTGTTTATCCATGTTTACCCTGCTGGTTACAAAAATGTTAGCGCAATAGGGTGATAATAAACACGAATAGACAGCTTAGCAATGCTAGTGGAATAGGAAGAAGAGGAAAGCAATCCCTTGCTATCAATAGCTTTTACAAAGACTTAATCCGCTTACCTCGGCTGCTTAGGCGATACAGTGTACCCGCTATGGCTACTAACATAAGCACTAGGCTACTGAGGATAAAGATCCGAGTGAGTAGATGTTGGTAAGCATCTACGAGTGGGTTAATGGTGATCCATTTGCCCACTAGGAGCAGCAGGCAAACCCACATTAAGGCACTGGTAAAGCTCATCAACACAGTTTTTGACGATTTAAACCTTGCTGCTCCCATCAACATGGGAGTGACCACGCGTACAAAAGGAATAAAGCGAGAAACCAGCAGGGCGATAAAACCAAAACGCCTTAACAAGGTATTTGCCCGCTGCATGGTATCGCTAGGAACTGCTCGCTTAGCATGGCTCATTAGCTTGGTTTTTTGCAAGTAACGACCTTGTAAGTAAGCTATGCAGGTTCCTAAACCTGCTCCTAAACTTAGTAATGCAAAGGTACTGGTAAAATCCAGTATGCCTAAGCCGATAAGGGTTCCAGCAAATAGCACTAAGCTATCGCCGGGTAGTGGCAGAAATACAAAGCTAGATTCAATAAACAAGATCATGAACAGCAAAAACAATAACCAGTTTGTTGAGCTCATATCGCGTAATGATTCAAAGTCGCTGTTATAAATCATCGACAATAATTCAAGCATTTAGCACCTCTCCTTATACAAAAATCAGTACTAAATACATGCTGAACAGTATTAAGTGAGAAACGCCATTAAGTACATTGGTTTTGGCGCTCACCACACTCACAGAAGTAGCTAACAAGGTAGCAATAAGCAAGGTAGTATCAATTGCCCCTAAACCAAGAGTAATTGGCTCAGCCATCAAGCTTGAAATCACTAATACTGTAGGCACCGTGAGGGCAATACTGGCCAGTACCGAACCAAAGAATAGGTTCATGGCGCGCTGTAATTGATTTTTCATAATGGCTTTAACCCCACCAAGGCCTTCTGGCGCAAGCACTAACAGCGCAACAATTAAACCACCTAGTGCTGCTGGCGCGCCAAGGTTGCTAATGCCGTGGTCGATAGGCATGGCTAAGTTTTTAGCCAGTAAGATAATCACCGCTAGATAACCCACGAGTAGTAAGAAGTGATAGAGATTGCTCTTTAGTGGGCCGTGCGCTTCGTGCTCGTCTTCATTTTTAGCATCAACAAAGAAGTAGCTATGACTTTTAGTTTGGGTGTAGAGGAAAACAGCATACAAGGCGACCGACACCACAATCAGTGCGATGGTGAAAATGAGTGGCATGGCGCCTGCGCTGTTAGTGGGAATAAAGTTAGGCAAAATTAAACACAAAACCGATAGTGGAATAATGGCCACCATGTATGAAGTAATGCCTTCTCGGCTAAAGGTTTGAGTATGGTAACGCAGCCCGCCTAGCACTAAGCCAATACCGAGTAAGCCATTAAGTACCGCCATAATCACCGCAAACATGGTGTCTCTGGCGAGTACCGGGTTAGCATCTCCGGTTAGCATCACCGATGAAATCATCACAACTTCAAGAATAATCACCGAGAGAGTCAGCAATAAGGTGCCGTAGGGGTCACCTAGTTTTATGGCTAAGGCATCTGAGTGACGAACGACCGCAAAGATGGCTGCCAATACAATACCGAACAGAATAAGTGTAGTGAACGAGTAAGCAACAATGCCGCTAGTGGGGGCCAGAAAGCTGTCGCCACCTAGCTTAAGAAAAGCAACAAGTAGCATCCCAAAAATTAGTATGTGTTCGCGTTTCAAGAAAGCTGTCATGGTGTTGTTCCAAATAGAAGTTAAGGATAAATATTTGACTTCTATTTTGCCTATATGGGGCAATGAGTATATGTATTTCAGCAATTCATATACTCGTCTTTGCCTACATATTTAGTTGAATTGGCTGTCTTTTCTTACTGCCGATGTGAGGACAGGAAAGATAGAGGTGTCTTTAATTTCATAACGGTAGCTGTAACTAAAGTTAGGGAAGGGGAAGCTTTCCTCTTCATGCCACTTTTGCACGGTTTGTTGAGCTTTAAGTACCTGTTCAGAGTCTATAGTTTTAAGCTTACCGGCATATTGGTGCTGAGTTGAAAAGGCCAGTTTTGCGCCAACTTGATCAACAGCTTTGTACAACATAAATAATAAATCTTCTTGTAATGCCATAAACTCATCGTGATCGCGGCAGCGAATGTACAGTACGATCGAGACTTTAAGTGAATAGCTTCCTAAACCCATAAATCTAACGCGAGTTGGCTCTTCTTCTACTTTGGGGTGGCGCAAAAAATCGCGCCGTAAATTCACCAGCAATACTTGCAGTTGCTCTACACTTATTTCGGGTCGAAGTCTAAGTACGTGCTCCATACGGCGCCTATCTCGACGTTCTAGGTTATCGATTTCCATATTGGCAAATTCAGAGTTAGGTATGGTAATGACCGAGCGCTCTAAAGTCCTAATTCGAGTAGCTCGCAAGCCAATATTTTCGATAACGCCGTAAAGGTTTTTGTCTCCATAGCGACATAGCTCGCCAATTTTAATGCCGCCATCAGCGTATAGAGTTAAGCCGTTAATTAAGTTCTCAAGTAGTGGGCGAATGGCTAAGGCAATGGCTAAGCCACCGACACCTAAACCAGCAACCAGTGGAGATATAGATACGCCCATAAACTCCAAGACGTACAAGCCAAGCAATACAATGGTTATGCCACCTAGAATTTTAGCTAGCACCAAAATGAGTGAAGAATCTGGGGATGATTCTAATGGCGTATCTTGATACTTTTTGGTGGTGATAAGGATTGCGATATAGATGAAAATAGACAAGATAAACCAAGCAACAAACACGAACTGAACGATAAGTATTAAGCTTGAGCTAAGCTGATACACTATCCCGTATAGCCAAATCCCATCATCTATTATTTTACTAAAGAGCATCATCCACAGGATGTTAAAGATTAGTGCTAGTTGCTTGCCAAATTGCCAATGACGCTCTGTATCATCAAATCGGGCATTCCACCATTTGCCAAACAAAATACTTAGTTTGGTGACTTTTATACTAATTAACGATAAGCCTAGCAGCATCATCCATTGCCATGCTGGAAGCCCTGCGAATAGCTCTTTGCTCCACATAGGGAGGGCCGATATAACACTACGCGATATGAGTGGGCCTGGGTTCAAAATGAACTCTTCATAGAGGTCGTGATGATTGGAGACTTGTTGTTCGCTAATGGTAAACAAGTAGTACTGATGTGATAAGCGGTTCACCGACAAGGCGGAAAATAAATATTGACCTGCTCTTACTCCCTCAAGTTGTTTTTCTATGACTAGGTCAGTACCGCCAATACGCCAGCGAGAATTTAGCCCGACCTCATCAACGGGCAAGGGGGTAAATTTTGTAGATTCATTTAATTCAAGGCGGTTAAGTATTTCCCTCAATAGTACGATTTTCTCCATCACTACCACGTTGCGATTACGATTGGCAGTGCTGGATAAGTCGAGAGTTTTACTGGCTTGATAAAAGGCTAGTTGCCCTTCTAGTGAGTTGAACTGTTCGGTTCGCCAAGCGCTAATGACTTGTTTCGAGCTGTTGAGAAAACTGTCTACAGTTTGCTGAGGTGATGACAAATCGATACTACGTTGCGTTGGGTTCTGTGGTTCAGTTGCCATTGCCGAAAATGAAAGGCCTATTAAAGCAAAAACCAATATTAAGCGTGTCATATTAAGCAATGTCCTTTGTAACAGGTAATGGCGAGCCCCTTACGGGGCTCGATAGCTATTTAGTTAAGGTGTGTACTAAAAAAGGCGTTTAGTTCGGCTAACGCATCATCTGATTCGGGCAAGTTGTGAGCTAGCCCGAGTAAGTAGTCGGCGTGAGACTGCCCGTCATAGATATGCAAATCGGCGCTGACTCCGGCCGCACGAAGCGCGCGGTGCATGCGAACGGTATCGCTAAGCAGTAAATCACGAGTGCCTGAAATTAGCAGCGTTGGTGGAAAGTTGTTTAGCTCTCCATACACGGGAGATATCAAAGGGTTTTCCAAGTTGTTGTTAGCGGCATACAAGTCGAAAGTACTTTGAAGCAGACCTGCGCGGCGACCTAGTGGATCTAGCCCTTCTAGGGTTAACCAACTATCGCTGGTGTGTGCAAGATCGGTAGCGGGAGTGCCAGCAAAGAGTGCTCCAGGCATAGGTAGCCCTTGCTCTTTCAGCCGCAAAGTGGTGGTTAGGGTTAAATTACCGCCGGCCGAGGTACCAAATATTACGGTTTTGCTGGCTTCTTGCTTACTGGTGATATCTTTCCATACTGCAACTGCATCGTCGATGGCTGCCGGAAAGGGATGAAGAGGCGGTTTACGGTAATCTACCGAGATCACTTTTACACCTAGGCCGTTTGCCATCCATATTGCTTCACGTAGGGCTGCTTCTTCGCCACCAAAGACAAATGCTCCGCCATGCAAATGCATAAAGTAGTGGTCGGCATAGCGTGGATTGATGGTTGCAGGGGTCACCACAAAGGTCTCTACGCCTGCAATGGAGCTTTTCTCAAAGCTTACGTCGAGTTCTTTAGCCGCTTTTAATGCAAGCTGGGCAGGTTCTTTATTCGCGAACTTTACAGCCTTTAGCCATTCCTCTGTAGATTCGGGTGTGGTTGGCATTGCTTCACCCACAAGGCGCTTGTCAATCACTGACTCTAGCGTGCTAGAAATACCAACCGGAGTAGGGATGTTGTGGTGGTGAATGGCAGCGCTAAGTTGCGCACTTAGCGTACTGGCAAAACTGTTTGTGCTGACTGTGATTATACCAAAACCTACGGCGATTAGTGTGTGTTTAAACCTTGGTACTTTGCCCATGTTATATTCTCCAGTAGTGACTTTTTAACACTGGCCGAAGCATGCTGACCAGTTATTGATGGCGCCAGAATAGAGCGAAATTTTGAACAATTGGAGAATTATAGAAATTCATTTTTGTTGCTGTGCGTACTTCAGCCTTAAATGCCCATAAGCTTTTAGCGATACAAAACAAATAATGCACTAGACTTGATGGTGGACGGTAAAACAGCCACTAGCTTGTTTTTCCAGTATTTATTAATCAATTAGGATGTGGGCAGATGAAGGAAGTAGGGCAAAGCGTTATCAGTAAGATGAGCGTGCTGTTGATCATGTACTGCAGTGTATTTGCTGCAAATGCTGCTAGTGATGGCGTAATCAGTGTGGCGAGCCAGCATGATGTCAATCAAACCACAGAGCGTATGTTGAGTATACTCGAGCAAAAAGGCATGACAGTGTTTAACCAAGTTAAGCATTCTGATGGCGCAGAGAAAGTGGGTATTGAGCTTAGAGATACTCAATTGATTATATTTGGTAACCCTAAGGTTGGTTCTCCTTTAATGAAGTGCCAACAGCTGATTGCCTTAGATTTGCCGCAAAAAGCACTTATTTGGCAAGATGAAGCCGGTAAAGTGTGGATTTCTTATAACGATCCTCAGTATCTCGCTAAGCGTCATCAAGTAGCTGGTTGCGATCCGGTGTTTGGCAAAGTTTCTGGTGCACTAGCCGCAATAAGTAAGGCTGCAGCCAACTAATTCTTTTATCTTACGTAGCCAAGGTAGCATCCAGCTGCTTTGGTTCTTACCCCCCCCTAAATATGTTAATAAAACGTTATTTTATGCAATTGTCATATAAACGTTTTTGTGAGCGTTCTCGCCGATAAAATATTGCACTTATTGACAAAAAATGCCCGTGTAGAGCGCTTGTTGATATAAAACAAGGAAAGCTCTTGTGATGCGCTTGTGATATTTACTTGACCGGTTGTTTTGCTTAAATTAGCTTTAGTAAGTGAATTGTTGACTTTTTGGTCAATTTTAAGAAAGGGAGTTTGGCATGATTAGTGGGTTTAAAAGTCGCAGTATCTCATTGCAGTTGCAGTTAGTTATTGGCCTGATCATTTTGTTAGGTTTGGGTTTAATGGCGGCGCTGGTATACAACAAAGCCTCTAAAGCGCTGTTTGAACAAGCGATGGCTGATCATGAATCAAAAGTAAAAGCGGTTGCTTCTATGGTTGAAGGGCAATTTGCGTCTTATTTAGAGCGAGCTCAGGATTTAGAAGCTACCTTTCGAAATGGCTATTTGAGTGGTGTAGAAGTGGCTGAACGCACTGTTCAATTTGAGCAGTTTAGCGTTAAAGATGTTCATATTCGTGGTGCCTCACTGATTGATAACAGTCGCTATGTGGACCGTTTTACCGCCGATACCGGCGCGGTTGCTACTTTGTTTAGTGCCTCTGGCGACGATTTTGTGCGGGTGAGCACCTCATTAAAAAATAGCCAAGCTCAGCGTGCGGTTGGCACTAAGTTGGGTTTAAATCACCCTGGCTATAGCACTTTGGTAAGTGGCCAAGCCTTTCATGCAAAAGTTACCTTATTTGGAAAAGACTATCTCACTTACTATAAGCCGATAAAAAACCAGCAGGGCAAAGTAGCTGCCTTAAGTTTTATTGGGGTACCTATCGACCAAGCCACAGAAGAAATCTTCGATAATCTTTCACAAATTAAATGGGGCGATACCGGTTACACCATTGTGGTAGACAACGATGCTAGCCATTTACTCGGTAACTACTTATTACACCCAGAAATTAAACCAGGTGAATCAATTATTGATCGCCGTGACTACGACGGTAATCAGCCATTTAAAGAAATCTTTAAGCAGCCTTCTGGTCGTTTGTTTTATCCCTACGAATACAATGGTGTAGTGGGTGAAAAATACTTGGTATTTGCCGAAGTACCAGGTTGGAATTGGAAAATACTGGGTGGCACCTTTGTTAGTGAAATCACTAAAGCTAGCCGCGATTTATTGGTGTTAATTGCTTTAGTATCGGTTTCGGTAGCGGTAGTTGTATTACTGGGTTTGGCCTTGTTACTAAAACAAATGACTAAACCCTTAGAAGTATTAAGCGAAAACATGCAGCGCATGGGTAATGGTGAAATTAGCGTTAGTTTTCAAGATGGCCGAGCAGAATCAAGCAACGAAGTTGAGCAGTTAAGTGCTGGCGCGAAAGAGATGGCCAGTAAACTAAACGACTTGGTTGGAAGTATTCGAAACACCAGTAGTGCTCTGCAAGAGCGCTCCAGCGGTGTTTATCAAGATGCGGAGCATAGCCTAGGCCAGTTGGATAATCAGCAAGCGCAGGTTGATCAAGTAGCTGCGGCTATTGAGGAAATGTCATCCTCTGCGGCGTCGGTAGCGGAACAGGTTGAAGACATTGCTAGCAGTGTGCGCGCTGCTGACGGTAATACCCAGCAAGGGGCAAAACTGGTCGCTCGAATGGTGGGAGAGATTGATTTACTTAATGACCAATTAAAATCCTCGGCCGAGGCCATTGAGTTAGTAGGTAAAGAAAGTAACAACATTCAAGATGTCACTAAAATGATCAACGATATTGCCGACCAAACCAACTTATTAGCACTTAATGCAGCTATTGAAGCGGCGCGAGCCGGAGAGCAAGGGCGCGGATTTGCAGTGGTTGCAGATGAGGTAAGAACGCTGGCCCAACGTACTCAAGAATCTGTTAAAGAAGTGGAAACCATTATCGCCAAGTTGCAATCAAGCACTAGCAATGCGGTGAGCATGATGAGCGAGAGCCAGAAACGCGGTGAGTTTTTTACCGAGCATGCAGCGCAAACTGGTGAAGCCTTAAATGGCATTACCGAGCAAGTTACTAGTATTGCTAGCCAGTCGGAAACCATTGCTGCTACTACCGAGCAACAAGCGCAAGTATCGCAAGAAATTGCTGCCAATGCCTCACAAATTAGTAACCTTACCAGTGATAGCCGAAATACTGCGGCGCAAACAGCCAGCAGCGCCACCCAATTGCAAACGCTGTCGCAAGAGCTGCAGCAACAGGTGGCTCAATTTAGCTAGCCTAATATCACTACTTGGTAAATCGTCGGCGAAAGTCCCTTGGGCTTAAGCCGATGATTTTTATAAATACTTTTCTAAACGCTCCGGCGTCTTCATAACCTACTTGTTGGGCAATGACTTCGGTACTTTGGGGGCTTGTCTCAAGTAACTCACAGGCTTTCTGAACCCTTAGTTTTTGCAAATACTGTATAGGCTTTAGGCCAGTAGCTTTAACAAAACGCCTTAATAAGGTTCGCTCTGTGAGAAAGCATTGTTCACACAGTAGTGCCACGTTGATGTTTTGCTGGTAATGGCTTTGTATAAAGTGCTGTACTTTAATGATGTCGTTGTCGCCATGTTCAAAGTTTGGATTAAAGCTTTGGTAGTAACGTTGTTCGCGCGGCCCTGTGTCTACAACTAGGCTTTTCCCCAATTGGCGCATGATGCTTGGCCGAGCGTATTGCGCGACCAACTCCAAACCCAAATCAACCCACGACATTAAACCGCCAGCAGTAATAATATCGCCATCGTTAATGAGAATTTTCTCACTGCGCAGCAGGCAATCAGGGAAGCGTTTAGCAAAGTCTTCAGCTAAGGCCCAATGAGTAGTTACTGGGCGTTGGTTTAATAAATTTGCCTTAGCTAATATAAATGCTCCTGCACAGGCCGAGCTTACTACACAGCCTTGTTGGTGTTGCAGCTTTAACCATTGCAGAAGCTCTGGTGTTGGCGAGAGATAATAATCATGATTAATGCTGGGTGGCACGATTACCACTTGCAAGCAGGATGCTTGCGCCCTTACATCGTAATGTTCAACAATCTGACATTCAAAATGATGAGCATATTGCTGCTGTTGAGAGGTACTGTTGGCTAACAAAAACATTTCTTGTAAACCAAATATGGCGGCCTGAGAGGCGCCAGGGTAGCGAACAATAGTAATAGCGGTAGTCGGTGTCATAAAAGTGATTACAAGGTATTGTTGTTAAGCTTCGACCTAAAAAATTTTGCTAAGTTGCACCCTTGTATAACATTTTGTTCTACTGCGATAATTTCTGACTTTAGTCCCCATCCTACTTACATTCTGTTAATCAATTTTTGGTGGTATTACTTGTAATTTATCGCGAGTATCAGTAAAAGATGAACATCATTTTGCTAATCCCAAGCCATGTTTTTTAAGCACACTACTTTTAAAGCTAAAACTACTTTACTGCTGCTGGCAGTGCTATTGGCTACCTGTTTAGCAAAAAACCTTGGCTTGAGTGTCTCTTGCCCCAGTGCGCATTTAGCGGATGAACAAACCTTTTCCAGCCAGGTTTTAAATGAGCAAAGCTGTCACTTTACTGAACATTTACTTAAGCAATACGTTCAAAGCTTAGAGCAAGTATTTGTAGTGGTGCTATTTGCAGCTTTAGCGCTGGCAATGCTGCCACATTTAAGCGCTTTTCAAACTTTTCTTAAACCTACCATTCCGCCTCCTCGGCGAATGCATCGCTCGGTGTGTCATTTTCGAGAATAGAAACTAACGGCAACCTTTTGCGTTAATATTTATTTATTGGAGATGATATTGAAAAATTTATTACCTTGGCTGTTGTTATTGAGCTTAACGCCGAGCTTGGCGCTTAGCCAAAGCACGGGCTGGTTAACTCATCAACAACACCCACCTGCGCAAGTTCGGCTTATGCTTACTGGTGAGTTTAATCAGCAAACCAAGCTTTTGCCTGCTGTGTTGCAAGTGAAGTTAGAAGACGATTGGAAAACCTACTGGCGCTCGCCAGGAGAAGGCGGCGTTGCGCCCAGTATTCGTTGGGATGAGGCAAGCAGCGTTCAATCACTTGAATGGTTATGGCCGAGGCCCGAGCGTTTTTCATTGCTGGGTTTGCAAACCTTTGGCTACCAACAAGCGGTCGATTTTCCAATGTTGCTAAGAGTTGATTCTAGCTCTCATGCTGGCCGTATAAGCGGGGTATTAACCCTATCTACTTGCACCAATGTTTGTGTTCTCACCGATTACCCTTTTACCGTTGATGTGGACTTACCAACGCTGCGCCCAGACAGTGAAGCGATGTATTTATACAACAAAGCAAAAATGGCGGTACCGCTACTCGCTGAAGCAGGCGCTAGTGACTTTGTATGGGATGAAACCAAGCAGCAATTGCAGGTAACACTGCGTGGTGAACATCAATGGCAGTTGCCGCAACTAGTGGTAGATGGTGACCCTGAAACCACATTTAAACTGCTTAATTTGAGCCTACAGCCTAAGCAAGTAAGCGCGGTTTTTAGCGCTGAAAACTGGTTAGCGCCCCCCATGCTCACCGACAAGGTATTGCACTTAACTATATTTGATAAGCAGCAGGCTGTTGAGTACCAAAGTAAGGTTGTTGCTGGGCAGGTAAGTGTAGAAGCAATCGCTTGGCCTAAGCTATTAGTGTTTGCACTATTGGGTGGTTTAATCCTCAATATTATGCCTTGTGTACTTCCTGTATTAGGCATGAAGCTTAGCTCGGTGATTGCTGCCGCTAGTGTCGACCAAGGGCGAATTCGCTGCCAATTTTTAGCATCAGCTGCAGGCATTGTTGTGTCATTTTGGATCTTGGCTGGCTTTGTTATGTTGCTTAAAGTTAGTGGCCAGGCTGTAGGGTGGGGGATTCAATTTCAACAACCTTGGTTTATCGGCTTTATGGTGCTGGTAACTGCGTTGTTTGCGCTAAATATGTTGGGGGCGTTTGAAATAAGCCTGCCGGCTTCTTGGCAAACGCGTTTAGCAACCAGCGGTGGAAATAGCTATGGCGGGCACTTTTTACAGGGGATGTTTGCCACTCTATTAGCGACGCCCTGTAGTGCGCCATTTTTGGGAACCGCGGTGGCGTTCGCTCTGGGAGCAGAACCCTTATCTCTAATCAGCATCTTTAGCGCATTAGCGCTTGGCATGGCTTTGCCTTGGCTGTTAGTAGCGGCATTTCCTAGATTAGCAAAAGCTTTACCCAAACCCGGTAAATGGATGAAGCAAGTAAAGCTGGTTTTTGCTCTGATGTTGCTGGCAACTTGCCTATGGCTGTTAAGTTTACTGGCCAATTTTTTATCTGGTGTTGGGGTGTTACTTGTAACTGCCGTGGTAGTGCTGACCTTTGTTTGGTTACTGCTTAAACAATACGGCGCTAAAGCATTGCTGATAAGTTTTAGTGCCTTGATGTTGCTTGGTGGCGGCGTTGCATTAGTGGGCGCAATGACGAGTGAGCGCTGGGCAAAAGTATTGCCTAGTGACTTAGTTTGGCAGCCTCTCCAACAAAGCAACATTGCCGAGCAAGTGGCGCAAGGTAAAGTGGTGTTGGTTGATGTGACTGCTGATTGGTGCATTACCTGTAAGGCAAATAAAGTGGGGGTGCTGCTTCAAGACCCAACATACAGCCGGCTAAAGCTAGACACCGTGCATTTAGTTAAAGGTGATTGGACTAAGCCCTCTAGTGAGGTGAGTGCCTTCTTACAACGTTACCAGCGTTTTGGCGTGCCGTTTAATATTGTCTATGGCCCTGCCGCGCCAAATGGTATCGCTCTCCCCGTTATCTTAAGCCATCAGGTGATTGAGCAAGCACTTGCTCAAGCTGCCGGTGATGCATCTCTTTTTCAGGATTAAATTTATGAACTCTTTAATTTTTATCGTCGCAAAACTAGCGCTATCTAGCTTGCTGTTAAGTGTTAACAAGCCTACCTTTTTTGCGGAGGAACGCTCATGTTAAGTAAGTTATGGTCTGTTTTTAAGCAACTCATCACCATGGTGCTTTTTGTCACTGTGGTAGGCATTGGTGTAGATTTCTGGCGCTCACAAGATTTACCAGAAGGTGAGTTGCCCAACTTAAGCGCAGTTACTCTAGGCGGTGAGGCAATAGATCTAAAGGAGCTAAGCAAAGATGAACCAGTATTGATTTACTTTTGGGGATCTTGGTGTGGCGTATGTAACTTTGTGAGCCCAGCGGTAAACACCATGGCTAAGCACTTCAATGTTGTGACAGTTGCATTACGTTCTGGCGAGCAAACCAAAGTACAGGCTTATTTAACACATCATGAGTACCAATTCCCAGTAATTAACGATCCGCAGGCCAACTTGGGCGGGCAGTGGGGCATTTCGGTAACGCCAACCTTGATGGTGGTTAAAAATGGAGAGCTAAAACACTATACCGCGGGTTTTACCACCTTACCGGGTATGTGGTGGCGGATGCTAATGGCATAAGCCCCGATATTGAAACTAGGCTGCTCTGCTTAGCGTGTTAGTTGTGCTCAAGTAAGGCTGCATCATCAATAATTTGTTGATAAGCACCAGATTGCTTTAGTTTCTGAAGTCCACGATTAAAAGCAGCCAACAATTGTTTACTACGTTGTTGGTTGTTCTTTGAAAAAATCACATGAGTATAAGTTTGTTGCACCGATTGAGGATGATGGGTGAATAGAGCCGCTTTTTCTGCAGGAAAGTGCTGCTTGATTAATTGATAGCCAACATGAATATCGGAAGGGAATATGTCAATTCTACCGACGAGAAGTTTCTTAAGGTTTAGTAAATCAGAAGAAACATACTCTACTTTTAATTCACTTTTTTCAGCTGCTAGATCAAAGGCATAGCCGTAAGTATATTGCTCTGTTGCACCTATTGTTAGCTGTTTTAAACTGTCTATATTGTGCCAATTAAAGGGCTGCTGGCTTAAGTGAAAAAACACTTTGTTGTGCCAAAAGACCGGCTCACTAAATAGCACTGCTTTTTCTTTACTGGTGGTTTTTGCCCATGTTAAAGAGCCATCTACCTTGCCCTGTTCAACATACATATAGGCTCTAGCCCAAGGTAAGAATTGATATTGCACTTCATAATCTTCTAGGGCAAAAGCTTGACGAACTATTTCAGAGTAGAAACCTTGATGTGCTAAAGACTTAGACGTAAAAGGGGGCCACTCTCCACTAGAAAGGGTAACGAGCTCGGCAGCTTTTGTAGGCTGGGCTAACAATGCAAACACAATGATGGTTTTGCAAACATAAACAAAGCAATAAAAATAGCTGCGCACATTTACTCCATGTCTGTTTGTTTTTTAATCATCCGTGTTGTTCTAATTAAAGCAGCTATTGCGGTCTTTTTACAGCTTACTGATAGTTTTATGCCTTCTGGTGCCTTAAGCACGCACATAGTGCCTTAAGCACGCACATAGTGGCTTTGTACTAGCTCATTTAGCAAGACCTTGGTTTGCTTGTGTTTAAAGCTTTGGCTTTGCAGTAGCTCCCCGAATAACGGCGCTCCGCCGCCTAACAAAATAGGGAAACGAGTAAGAATAAGTTCATCAATCAGATCTTTTGCCAAAAATTGTTGAATGGTAATGCCGCCATCAATGTATAGATTATGGTAGCCCTGTTGGTTGAGCGATGTTACCAGCTGCTCAAGCTCGCCATTTACAATGTGTACATCGCCAGTAAAGCCTTTTGGCAATTGCTTTAGGCTGTTACTCAGCAGCATTACCGGTTTGTTGTAGGGCCAATCAATGCCAAAGCTCACTACCTTTTCAAAGGTATTTCGCCCCATAACTAAAGCGTCAATACCCGCCATAAACTCGCCGAAGCCTAAGTCTCCACCATCGGGGTTCGCAACACTTTCTAGCCAAGCTATATCTCCCTCTTTGTCGGCGATATAGCCATCAAGGCTTAGGGCGATATATACGATATTCGACATGGTGTGTTCTCCAGTTTACTTGCTGAAATGCACTTGCTAAAAGCTAACTGCTGAGTTTACAGCAACTAGGTTTACTTCAAGTATAGGCGCCCTATCACGGGGTAATTACCGAACTTTTAGTTGTGGTTAAGGAAAATCGATTTCACTGGCGCTTTCTAGCCAAGTGGGATGTTTTTGCATAATTGAGCGAAACAATGCTGAGTCGATAAACTGCTTTAACCACGCCTGCAAATGCGGATAGGGTGCTTGCTCAAACCACCTTAGATCGACCGAAGCAAATTGACGAATAAAAGGCAGCAGTGCCATATCTGCTAGGCTCTGCTGCTCGCCCATTAGGTAAGGAGTGCGGCTAATCTGTTGTTCAAGCGCTTGCAAAAATGTCTCACCTTGTTGGCGGTAGTCTTCTGGGCTTTGCTCTGGAAAACGCACTGCGTATTTATACTTATCTAATAAAGGCTTAAATTGCTCATCATTGCGCTGCACCCAATCCAGCATCTTCTGGTAATTAGGGGAGAGCCAAGCCTTAGGATCGTTTTGTTTAAGTGCCCAAAGCATTATCTCAAAGCTTTCTTCGATGACTTGACCATTGGCTAATTGCAAAACAGGAACGGTGCCTTTGGGGGATATTTCCAGCATTTCTGGCGGCTTATGTTTGAGGACTATTTCGCGTAGTTTTACTGGTGTTTGGCTAACTGCAATAGCTAACCGCGCTCGCATGGCATAGGGGCAGCGGCGAAAAGAATACAAAATAGTGGACATAACTAACTCTCAAACATGGCGTAGGCCGACCTTACCCAGTTACCTTTTATCACGCAAGTGATTGGTTTAAAGGCTTGCTAAAAGTAACACTTAGCACTATCACTAATTCATTATTAATGCATTTCATATTATGCGGCTAGCGGTCGCCAAAATAAGTAAAGGATGACTAATGGAACATCGAACACGCAGTGTGGGCATTGTAGGTGTAGGCAATGTTGGTGTAGCAGGAGCTTACGCTCTGTATTTACGTGAAGCTTGTGAAGAACTGGTTTTGGTGGATATGAATAAGGCGAGGGCAGAAGGGGAAGCCTTAGATTTAATGCATGGGCAGGGATTAACCGGCAGGATGCAAGTGAGTGCGGGTGAGTTCTCCGACTTGGCCCGATGCCAAGTTATTGTTGTTACCGCTGGAGTGGGACAAAAATCGGGCGAGAGCCGCTTAGAGCTATTAGAAAACAATGCCAAGGTATTTAAATCCATTGCCGAACAACTTGACCGCTATGCGCCTAGCGCCATAGTGGTGGTGGCCAGTAATCCGGTAGATGTATTAACGTTTATGTTGCAGGAGCTGAGTCAGCGCCCTAAACATCGGATTATTGGTACCGGCACTATGCTAGATACTTCACGTTTAAAAACGTTATTGGGCGAAATCTATCAAGTCGATCCGCAATCGGTGCATGGTTACATTTTGGGTGAGCATGGCGATTCGGAGTTGGCGGCATGGTCAACGGTGAGCATTGGAGGCTTAGCTATTCAAGGACAAACGGTATTTGGCATAAGCTATTCTGCAAGCCGTTTAGAAGAGCTAGCCGAGAGTGTTAAGCAAGCCGCTTATAAAATTATTGAAGGGAAGAGCTATACCAACTTGGCAATAGGAGTAGTGATTGCACGTTTGGTCGAAGCGATATTGGATGACAGCAAAACCGTATTGCCAGTATCGGTGCGTTTAAGTGGCGAATACCAACTTAGCAATGTAGCCCTTAGTTTACCGGCGTGTATTGGCTTAAAAGGGGTTGAGAAATTGATTGAGCTACCACTTGAAAGTGATGAGTTAGCTGCTCTGCAGAAATCAGGTGAAACGATGCGAGAAAGCTTGAGCAAGATTGGATTTTAGTCCAAACAATCAAAGCCATGAATGTTCGCTACTGGATTGTTCGGCTCTTTGAATTATCGTTTAAGGCCCATTTGGCGAAGGGGTTTCTTTAACCTTCATCGATTTTAAGAGCGTTATTTTTGCCAAGCCCTTAGTTAGCAGAAGTGTTTTGCTTGTGTTGCTTATGTTGTCACTACTCTGGCGCTTATTACCTACTTCGGTAAGGCCTGGTTGTTTGGTAAACTTTTGTTCGCAAGGATTAAAAACGCGTATTAGTTCAAGGAATAGCTGTGATCTCTAAGTTACCTCGCTGGGTTGAGTATGGAACGTTTTTGTTAGCGTTGAACGCGGGTTTTATTAACGCAGTAGGCTTATTGGGATTTAAGCACCAGTCGGTTTCCCATTTGTCTGGAACGGCCACTTTGCTGGGCACGGGAGCAATGAGTGCTGGCTTTAACGACTTGTTATATTTGTTTGGCGTGTTGTTTAGCTTTGTTATGGGCGCTGCAATTTCTGGCTACTTTTTACGGGGTGAAGCGTTAAAGTTGGGGCGTAATTACAGCGCTCTACTTTGCTTAGAGGCAACGTTTCTTTGTGGTGCTAGCTATCTTCTAATCGGTGATTTCTCTTATGGGATCTACTTAGCATCCGCCGCTTGTGGTTTACAAAATGCCTTGGCAACTACCTACAGTGGCGCGGTTGTCCGCACCACTCACGTTACTGGTATATTTACAGATTTGGGGATTATGTTGGGGGCCGTTCTCCGCGGTGACCCGTTTGATAAACGGCGCGCACTGTTGTTCTCACTCATTGTTTTGGGTTTTATACTCGGCGGCACTTTAGGGGCATTTGGCTTTGCTAACTTGGCGTTTTACTCTTTATTGATACCAGCTGGAGTATGTTTGTTTTTGGCGCTGTTCTACTCGGTTTATGTAAAAGTCATTAGTTTATCCCAGCTTAAACCGAGATAGTTCGCTTAGCTGTTACTGACTTTGACGGAAAGGTAAAACAACAGTTTGCCTATGATCCTTGGGGAAAACAGTATTTTGGCTCGTTATGGCAGTGTAAATGATATTAGTCACGCGTATACCAACCGCGGATATACTGGCCACGAAATGCTCGCAGGCGTTGGACTTATTCATATGAATGGCCGTATTTACGATGCCGACATTGGCCGTTTTTTGCAGGCCGACCCGCACGTTCAAGCGCCAAACAATGCACAAAACTATAACCGTTATAGTTATGCGCTTAATAACCCCATGAGCTATACCGACCCCAGTGGCTATTTCTTTAGTGGCTTGAAGAAGTTCTTTAAGAAATACTGGAGGTCGATTGTTGCGGCTGTTGTGGCTGTTGTAAGTTATGGCTATGCCAGTGGTTGGGCAATGAGCTGGGGCTTTACTTCCACAACCATTATCAGTGGCTCTATTGCGGCAACCTCTACCACTATGTCATTTGGTGGATATGTAGTAGCTGGTGCCATAGCAGGTGCAACTTCGGGGTTCGTAGCCACCGGAACGCTTAGAGGGGCTGCATATGGTGCTCTATCTGGCGCAGTATTTGGTGGTATTGGGGCTTCGTTTAGAGGGAGTAGTGGCTTACTACAGCGAGGTGGTGCGGGGCATGTTAGTGCACACGCTGCTGCGGGTGGGGTGTTGTCTAAGCTGCAAGGTGGAAACTTTGGGCATGGCTTTTTGAGTGCAGGCGTGATGAAGGGCGTTGGTATGTACAATGCCAGCAAAGTTCAAAATGTCATGGGAAGTACTTTGATACAAGCAGCTGTAGGTGGAACGCTGTCTCGAATCACCGGCGGTAAGTTTGCAAATGGGGCAGTGACGAGCGCTATTCAGTATGTCGTTAATGAAGCGTCAAATGTAAGTGAAGCCATTAAGAAAAACTATATTAGCCGAACGGCAAATGGCCGAATTCATGCTATTAATGTACATAAATGCGCAAGTGCAGATTGTCTTTTGTACAATGCGAATTGGAATTCTAATGACTCAGCAGTTGTTGATTATATCAACGATAGGGCTAGAGACATAATAACCGATTTGGGGAATGTCGTATCTAAGGCTTCAATTTTTTTCCCTACCTCCGCAGTTTTATATGGGACATCATTAGCGCTAGGAGTAGAACAGGCTGTATATGATCAAAATTATTCTGGCTTGGCTGGTTATATATTTGGCTGGAAGTACACAACTATTTTACAAGGTGCTGGTGTAGCAAAACCTTTAGCTGGTAGCGCTGCTAATGTTGTAGCAGATACCATTTCGACAAATACGAATATAGACTTTTCTCCTGAGGATTAATGAAAGTAAAACAGCTAGTTTTAGCGCTAATAGCATCTGTCTTTTTAGGCTTACTATTTGATATGTCTCTAGCTCGTGTTGGGGCAGATGTCTTTATACTGGCATTCTCTGGAATGATCATAAAACATATATCCGATTATTTGAACAATCGCGCTTTGATGATTTCGTTTGGAAGATCTTTAGAAGCGACTGATGAAAATAAGGAATCGAGGAAAATAGCATTTATTTTTTATATAATTGTTTATCTGCTTTGTGTGGCTATGTTAATTATTCCAGTTTCTTAAAGTGCCGAAAAATAGTAAAGGAATAAATAATAAGTAGGGTCAGAGTCGGTTTAAAAAAGGGGCTTTGGTCGAGTGACCGGAGCTGATATTGGAGCAAGCTTTGTTCCATTCAATGCTGAATCTAACAACGGTGGGTACTCTTGGGCATCTGGGGTGAATGCTTCAATTGTCGAGGCAGGCTTTGAGCTTGACTACATCCAAGGTGCTACACCTGAAGCAGCTGTGGCTATATCTCCGTCAGTAAGGGCTGGCTTTTCTGTTTCCCATATGTTGATGAAGCATACTTTATATGAAGGTTTACGATGACAATGGAATTACTTTTTACTATTTCGATACTATTTTATTTGATTGTTCTGGCTATATTTGAATTATTACTACGCGAGGATTGTAAAGATCTAAAGATGGTTGATAAATTCTCTTTTCTGAAAGGTTGGGTTGGTTACTCCTTGTTTAGCTTATTTACGTGGAAGTCTGCCAGACTTTCTAAGCGGATGAAGTATATCTCTATTGTTCTTATAATTCTTAATGTCTATTTATTATTTTTACCTTTCTGTTATTACTTTATCTATTGAGTTAAATAGAATAAATGGGGGGCAGAGTCTGAGGGATCCCCACGAAATTATTCATAGTTTCCAACTTCGTTTTCTACGGGGCTAGTGCTTAGCAGTTGAAGTGTATCTAAGGCTTCGCGCCAGTGTGCTTTGCCCAGCTTTAGCCTTTTATCTCGGTAGGCTCTTAAACCAATCATCTGGTTCGAAAGAACATAGCGATGCTTGGTAAAATTAGCTTGATAGCGATAATGTTTACCTGCAGTTTTTACCGCTAGCCCTTTTAAGTTACGCCAGTATGTATAACGTACCTAGCTTAAACTTGTTCGCGGCGCTCTAAAACACTTAATGAAAGGCGCGGTTCCCTTGAGCTTTAAACTTGATTAGTTTATCCCAGCTTAAACCGAGATAGTTCGCTTAGCTGTTGCTGAGATTGCTGCTGCAGTGCATCGCTAATTTGCTGGGTTTGGTTAGCATCTCGGTTGGCCAGCTCGCTCAGTTCGACAATTTTCTCAACGTTGTTTGCTACTTGTACCGCTACGGTGTGTTTATCTTGGGCGTTATTGGCAATGTTCTCGCTACGCTGTTGAATAGAGCTTAGCAGTTGAGCAACTTGCTCTAGCTGTTGAGAGCTTTGCTCGGCTTCGTTGATACAGCTTCCCACCATGGTTTCACCTTGTACCATCATGTCCATAGCGTGTTGAGCGCGGCTCTGTAGTTGCTCTATCATTGTTAGAATTTCTTGCGTGGCTTCGCGGCTTCGAGTCGCTAAACCTCTAACCTCATCGGCAACGACCGCAAAACCTCTGCCTTGTTCGCCTGCGCGGGCAGCTTCGATGGCGGCGTTTAAGGCTAATAAGTTGGTTTGCTCGGCGATGCCTTGGATAACATCAACGATACGGTTAATGTCATCACTTTGTTGTTTAAGCTCGCTGACTTGTTGGCTGGCATCTACCACGGTGGTTTGTAGTTGATTTGTTGTGGCTAAGGTTGATTGTGCGGCTTGGTGGCTTTGCCCAGTAAGTTGGTTTACTTGGCCAATGTCGTCACGGCTTTGTTGGGCTTGCTCAGATACTTCGTTAACACCCACTTCCATTTGGCTTACCGCAACGGCAACGAGCTGGCTTTGATCTTGTTGCTCTTGAATCACTTTATGTGAATGCTCACTGGTTGCTAAGCCGCTCTTGGCGCTGGCAGCAAGTTGTTGTGCGTTATTGCTCATTTGGCTAATTACCTGGTTCATTTGGGCACTAAGCTCATGTAAGTGAGTGGCAATTTGACCAAATTCGTCGTGGGCATTTACGCCTTCAACTGTTCTAAAGTCGCCATTTACCATGCGTTTAATTTGAGCCAGGGTATTTGCTAGCGGTAAGCGAATTTGCCTGCTTACGTTCCAAGCTACAAAGAGGGTTATAGCAATTGATAAAAGCAGCACGAGCCCTGTTTGCAATAGCGCAGAACTTGAGCTTTGTTGAGCTTGTAGGTGAGCGACTGCAATGATTTGGCTTAGTTGCTCAGAGATATTGTCGAGCAAGTTTAGGGCTTGGTCTGTTTGTTGGTTTAGCGTTACTAGTTGTTCGTTTTGGCGACTCAGAACTAATTGCTGATTTTTTAGATTGCTAAATAAGCCATTGTTAGCAAAGGCTTGTTTGAGTAACTCGAAATAGCTGGTTAACTCCTCTCCACTGGCTGGGTCTAACTTGAGCAATTGTTCCTGCTTTTGCTGAAGAGATTTGTAATAACTAGATACCACACTAAATTGGGAGTTAAACTGCTGGGCATTTTGAGCATAAAACAGTTTCTCGAGAGCGCCAGAAAACGCCGCTATGTCGGCTTGCATGCCGGTTACAACCCATTCGGCATTCTCTTCTACCATTTCAATCATAAACTCCATATCACCCGCAAAGTTTTTCCACTTTTGATTAAAGCTTTGGCGCTGATTGGTTAATAACTGTTGAGCTTGTTGCGCTTGGTTGGCCAAGGTTAGCTGCGTTTGGCTGGTGGTTTTAATGCTATTGAGGTCTTGGTCTAATTGACTTAAACCGCTCACTATTTGCGGGTAAGGTTGGGCTAACTGAGAGAGGGACTCGATACGTTGGCCGTAGCTGCTAAACAGGCTGGTAACTTCCTGTTCTAGTTGCTCTGCTTGTTGGCGGTTTTGGCTATTGCTGTGTAAGCCAACTTTGCGCGCCGAGTTAAGCAATAATCCCGATAGTTGATTCACTTGCTCTGCCATTGGCGCTAAGCGGCTGACGGTTTGATCAAGTTGGCTTTCTAGTTGTCGCATATTAAGTTGGCCAATTAGCGCAACAATCAACAACAACGCAAGTAGCACAGCAAAACCAAGTAGTGTGCGGGTTACAACTTTGAGTTTCATGATACAGATCCCTGTTAGTATTCCTGCTGCTCCCAAGCCAAATCAGTTACTACAAAGCTAGCCATAGTTATTAGTATGGTTCACTAATTTACTGATTTTTAGGAATAATTATTACGATTCGTTCGTATGACTAATTAGTACCATAAGTAATATTGGTTGACCAGATAATGAATTGTAAAATATACAAAGGAAGGTCGATAATTTTTAACTAATGCTTTTAACCTAGTTCAATACTCTGCTTGTGGTGTTCATGAAAGGTCGGGAAATACTGCCGTTAAACCTAGTATCTCTGAACTTGGTTTTTAGTTTAGCTAGTTTTTATATTTGTTATCGTAGTGTTGAGGTAAGTGGTAGAGACAGCGCATATTTTTGATAAAAAGTGTTTTTTTGGAGCTGTACTGATGTTTTTCTCGATTGAACATGCGATCTTAAGCAATTATTGCACTTGTAAGAAAAGCATTATCAAATCAAAGGTATAGAATGCTTTGAAAGGTGTATTAGGGGCTGTTTATTTTTCGAGCTTATTTTTACAGCAATTTAACCGCGAAAAACAAACAGCCCTAGGCATTTTGATTGGAGTGCTGCGTAGTTTTAGTTTTTGCTAATAAATATAAGTGTGAAATGAAGCTCTGCTTTAAGGATGAAAATGAGAAATTTACTTGTTGCTATTGCCGTAAGCTGTTTACCAGCATTAGCTTTTGCCAGTGTGTGTTCTAAAGAAGGTTTTGCCGAAGCTTCCAGCAGCAACCAGCGTATACACCAAGACATTCAAACTTTGAGTAAACAGTATGTGGCAATATGTTCTTGGGACTATGACATGCCTCGCGACAAGGTATGTAAATTGTTTACTGATAAGCGAAGCCAACTCGCTTTAATTAACCAAGTGCCTCTTAACACAGTATTAGATAATGCCGAGAAAGCCGCAGAACAGTGGTATTCGGTGCATGAGGCCTGCGTTAGTGAAGGCAATAAAAGTAATGCAGATCTAGCCTTTAAAGGCTATGAAGAAAGCTTTGAGGTTTACACCAACTTAATTAATGAAATAGATATTCGTTATAAGCAAACCTGCCAGCAGCAAGTTGAAGCTAAGGTCGAGGACTACTGTGACTAGAGTACAGAAACTTAAAGTTGCGGTGGTGTATTTTACTAAAACCGATGTAACTGGCACTTTAGCTAAAGCCCTACAAGCTGGTCTTGCTGAGTCATATTCAATAGAAGTTGTCAGTATTCAAATTCAAGGTAAGCAAATAGTAGAAGGGCGCTTTTGTGCTCCTGAAGTATTTAAACAACTTGTCGATTGTGATGCCATTATCTTTGGTTCACCCACCTACATGGGCGGAGTAGCAGCACAATTTAAGGCTTTTGCTGACGCAACCAGTGAGCTTTGGTGTAAGCAACAATGGGCAGGAAAATTGGCCGCTGGTTTTACTTGCGGCAGTGCGCTAAATGGCGATCAAACCAGTACCTTGCAATACCTAGTCACGCTCGCTAATCAACATGGCATGTTGTGGGTGGGTTTAGACATTGCCAGTGGTTACGATGAACGTGAGTTAAATCGCTTGGGTTGTCAGCTTGGCGTAGTAGCTCAATCAAGTAACGGCGAGCTTCATCCAAGTGATGTTGCTACCGCTTGTTATTTAGGTGAACGAGTCGCAAAGCTCCTCCAATCGCAAAATTGCCTTAAGTAAGCTTGTCGTAGACTTAAGAGCTGCTATAACTATAGTTAAATCAATATATTCCAAGTCTACAATTAAGTTCACCAAGAGCTATTAGTAGCACTTAATATTGCGTAAATAACACCTTTTTTCACTGCTTTGTTGAAGGAGTGTTGCTGTCTTGAATTATCCATCTAAGTGGCTAAAGCTCTTATCCCTCAGCATTGTTTTGCTAGTTCCTTGGCAAGTCAATGCGCAGCGTGACTCAGATAGTCAATATACGCTTACCTTGGTCTTAATGCCCAGTAGCGGCAAGCAACGTCAAGCTTATAAGCAGCTTATTGCAAACTTTAGCGGCGCTTATCCTCATGTAGATGTAGACACTTTAGTTTACGAAAACGAATACTATAAAAAGAATATTGAAGACATCTTGCAGAGCAATGATAGTGAAGGTGATTTGTTTTTTTGGTTTGGCGGTGAACGCCTTAGAGGCTTAGCTAAGAATAACTTAATTCTGGATATTTCGTCCTGGTGGAAGCAAGCCGGCTGGCACAATACCTTTAGCCAGGCTGCGCAGCACGCCTCTCAATATCAGCAACATTATTACGCCTTGCCAATAAACTACTACCAGTGGGGCTTTTACTATCGCCAGTCGATGATTCGCTATCAACCCAATACCTTTGATAACTGGCAGCAGTTTCTTCTAAGTTGCCAACGCTTTGCAAAACAAGGCCAGCACTTAGTCACAATTGGCAGTAAAGAAGCGTGGCCGGTGGCTGCATGGTTTGACTACCTTAATTTGCGTATCAATGGTTTGGCATTCCATCAGCAGTTACTGGCTGGGGAGATTGCCTATACAGATAAGCGGGTAGAGCAGATATTCAGCTATTGGCAGCAAGCGATAGATGCCCAATGTTTTGTGCCAAACAGTGGCAGCCTGGGTTGGAAGCAAGCGCTGCCGGCGATGTATCGTGAAAAAGCCGCGGCAGTCTTAATGGGTAACTTCTTTCTCGCTACGGTGCCCGATAGAGTGCGCAATGATTTAGGTTTTGCGGCTTTTCCCCCGGTGCTTGAAGGGCAGAAGCGGTATGAAGAAGCACCTATTGATGTCATTGTGGCGCACCCACAAGCTCAATCCAATATTGCTGCTTTTTGGTTTTTAGATTTCTTGTCAAAGGGTGATGCCTTAATCGAGTTAAACCAGCAATTAGGTAAAATTAATCCTTTATCTCATCGCAACAACAGTGAAGACCGCTTCATTCAAGCAGGCACTCAGCTATTAAACAAAGCAAGCGGAGTCTCGCAGTTTTTTGATAGGGATAGCCCCAAGCAGTTTGCCTTGCCAGCCATGGATATTATGGTGGAGTTTTTGGAAAGTAGGGTTACTGCTTCTGAAGCTCTTGAGCAATTAGAAGCTCTGAGAATTAAAGTTTTTAAAAGTATTCACTAAGTGGCTTGTTAGCTTAATAAAGTGCTAGCTTTACAAAGCCTAGCGCAATGTCAATAATGTGCTTAATAAAGGCGCAGGACAAATTCATGAAAACCACAGATAACATCTTATATCGAATAAAAAGCCAGGGCGGGCTTACGGTAAAGATGTTAGCCGAACAGCTTGATATCACTACCATGGGCGTTCGTCAGCACCTGCAAAGCTTAGAAAACGATGAGCTAATCGAACACTTCGACAAAAAAGTAAAAGTAGGTAGACCAACTCGTTATTGGCAATTAACCGACAAAGGCCATGGGCGTTTTCCTGATTGCCACAGCGATTTAAGTGTTCAGCTTATCGGTGCGGTGAAGCAGGTATTCGGTGAATCTGGCTTAGAACAATTGGTTAGTCATCGTGAGCAGCAGAGTTTTACTGCTTACCTACAAGCGATGGATGGCATTACCAGTATTGCCGACAAGTTAGAGCTTTTGAGCAATAAGCGCAGCCAAGAAGGTTACATGGCCAATTGGCAGCGTCAGCAAGGTAGTTACCTGTTTGTTGAAGATCATTGCCCGATTTGCATAGCTGCTACCGAATGCCAAGGGTTATGCCGCTCTGAACTTGATATGCTGCAGAAGCTGTTTAGCGAATGCGAGGTAGAGCGCACCGAACACATTGTTGCTGGCTCGCGTCGTTGTGCCTATACCTTAACGCCTTTGGATGGTTATGAATAAGTTTGTTGTTGGATTCTGCACTGCGTTATTAGTAATGATAAGTAGTGTTACTTATTCCTGTGAGTTGCAAGCTATTCCAGTGGCTGAGCAGCGGTGGGGATGTGGTTGTAGTTACTATTTCCCTTCCAATCTTCCGATTCGTCCAGACATTGTGTTGCAAACCGCTCTTGATGGAACTCATCCCATTATGATGCGCGAAGGCAAACTAGTGAGTTTATGGGGAGCAAAAGAGAGCCCGCTGTTAACCCAAGCTGGATTGAGTTTAGCTCAAAATTTTCGCTACCAAGCGACAGCCATAACAGTAGAAAATCAAGTTCGCCCTGGCTGTACTTGGGGAGAACAAGGCTGTGAAGTTGTAGGGTATATAAGTCAAATTTCCACTTTCGAAAACTACCAGCAATGCCAGTGGAACTTACAAGGCGACTGTGGCTGTTAGTCAATGAATAAAGAGGCAAGTATGGCTTATCAAGACGTTTTAGATTTTTGGTTTGAACAGCTAAACCCACAACAGTGGTTTAGTGTAGACGCTAAGATTGATGAACTCATTAGTAGTCAGTTTTTTGCTTTGTTGCAACAAGCTGTCAGTGGTGAGTTATTTACTTGGCGCGAGCAAGCGCAAGCAAGCTTAGCTGAAATCATAATATTGGATCAGTTCTCAAGAAATATTCATCGTGGTCAAGCTGGTGCTTTTGCTAACGATTCATTAGCACTATGCCTTTCGCAGCAAGCAGTAGCAAAAGGGTTTGATCAGCAGCTTAATCTAAGCCAACGAAGCTTTTTATATATGCCGTATATGCATAGCGAATCCTTAGTTATTCACCAGCAGGCAGAGCAGTTGTTTAAGGCACCAGGGTTAGAAAATAACTATCAGTTTGAGCTAAAGCATAAAGTGATTATTGAGCGCTTTGGACGCTACCCACACCGTAATCAAATACTTGGTAGAGAGTCTAGCCCTGAAGAAATCGCTTTTTTAGCGGGGCCTGACTCTTCTTTCTAAATGATCTCAATAACTTAAAATCGTGACATAAAATTGTCATGTTTTTTTGTGCTGCCAATACCCGTTAGACACTAAGCTTAAAGGGTGTTGTTTGGTGTTGGAGTAGCCAGTGAGCAGGTTGTTGTTGGGCATTATTGTAAGTTGTTTTAGTTTGCATCTTCATGCAGCGGTAAGCTTGCTTGGGCCTAACGAGCAAGCCAGTAATGTGTTTACACAAGCCAATCAAACTCATCTTGATACTGACATTTCGCAATCGGCTATTAAGGCTTTAGATACTTCTCCAAATAGTGAATTAGGTGTAGGAGAGCGCTTATTAAGTCGCTTAAGTTGGCCAGTTCAAGCGAGTAGAGAGTCAGCCTTGGTGCTTAAGGCAGAAGACTACCAAGTTCGTTATCCAGATCTTCAACAATCCATTCAATATTTTCATCCCGATTCACTTTGGTATGGTTACCCCCAGGCGAGAAATACCCGTGACCAACTACAGTGGATGTTGTTGGAGTTTAGTTTAGCTGGTGGCCCAAAACAGTTAAGTGATTGGCTGGCGCAAATAAATGCGATAAACAACGATAACCCACAGTGGGAAGCCTTATATACCGATGCCTTTTTGGGCTTAATGGCATTTTGCCAGCAGTTAATGCGTTTAGATTATGCCCAAAGTATGGCCTTAAACAACATTACTGCTAAGCCCTTGGTGATACTAATTGATGAACCGTGGCTGGCTCACTTAAGCCGAGCAGATTTGTATCAGCAGTTAAGTAGTATGCGCGGTGAACTGAACATTGAGCGTTTGCGTTATCGTCAGCAGATTTTGCATTGGTTAAATGTGCAACAGCAGCGAAAACAACAAGTGAATATTGCAAGTGGACCGCTGATTAGCTTAAACAGTCGTGACTGGCGGGTACCCTTAATTCGCCAGCGTCTTGCTGAGTTTGATATCGCTAATCAGTTTGTTGATTTGCAATTAGATACTTTGGACGCAGACACTGTAATTGCGTTAAAGCGTTTCCAAACGCAGCATGGTTTAAAGGCTGATGGCATAGTAGGGAGCGATACCCTGTATTGGCTAAACTTTAAGCCAGTGAATCGCTCCAAAATGTTGGCCAGAAACTTACTGCGTAAGCAGTTACTTGAGCGCTTTATGCTCAGTTCTAATCAGCAGCGTATTATGGTTAATGTGCCAGCTTATCAGATGACTTATCTAGATAAAGACAGTGAGGTCTTTCAATCTAAAGTGGTAGTTGGCAGAGCTTCACGAGCTACGCCTTTATTGGTGAGTGAAATAAGTAGTGTGGTGATAAACCCTTATTGGAACGTGCCAAGAACCATTGTTCGTAAAGACATAATTCCTAAGCTGCGTCGTAACCCTGGTTACGTTGACCAGCAACGTTTTGAGTTGTTTGACTATCAGGGACAAGCCGTGCCCAGAGAGCAAATCGATTGGACACGAGTTAAAGACACTGGCGCTTTTCCTTATCGTATGCGCCAGCGCCCTGGGCCTGGTAACGCACTAGGTGCTTATAAGTTTCATTTTGATAATCAGTTTGCGGTTTATTTACATGATACTTCTTCACCGGAATTGTTCTCTGAGCAACATCGGGCTTTTAGTTCCGGCTGCGTGCGGGTTGAGGCGGCTGATTACCTAGCAGAGACTTTGCTCAAACAGGCGGGTTATAGCGAACAGTATAAACAGCGTTTGATTGCTAAAGGTGAGCCTAAATGGGTTCCATTGAAACAAAAAGTACCGGTTTACTTGGTGTATTTTACCTCGTGGTTTGATGGTAGTGGCGGGCTACATTATCGAAAAGATATTTATAATTTTGCCTCTGCGGATTCTTTTTTAGCGAGCTAGAAAATCTAGTTTAAACAAACTACTAGCTGGTATCTGTAAACGATCCTTTTCCAAATGGTATGACTAAAATCTAGAGCTTTGTTTGCTTTTTAGGCTGTTTGTCGGTATTTTTCTCCAAATTGATTGTTTTTCGATCCATTTGGAGTGAGTGTTGATGTTAGACCGAAATATAAAACGGCGGTCGTTGTTGTTAGGGTTAGGCGCTGGGTTAGTCGGTCTTGGAATACCAAAAAGCTATGCGAGTTCTAGTATTGCGAGGGAGTTGCCGGGAGAGCGCTTTCTAAGCATGACCAATTTACATACCAACGAAAGCTGTGAGGTATGTTTTTGGAAAAGTGGTGAGTTTCAAGACAAGGAAGTAGGGCTGTTGGATCAATTGTTACGTGATTTTAGACGTAATGAAGCCACTGAGATGGATAAAGCCTTATATATGCAAATGGCCTTGTTGCAAGATCGTTTAGGTGGAAAGGTGCATTTTGATATCATATCTGGCTATCGATCACTGGCAACCAATGAGATGCTGCGTAAAAATGGTGGCGGGGTAGCTAAAAAAAGCTTCCATATGACCGGTCAAGCTGTGGATCTGCGCGTTAAGGGGCAATCTCTTGCGAAGGTTCATAAACATGCGCTTGAGCTAAAACTTGGTGGAGTAGGCTATTACCCATCTAGTGATTTTATTCATTTAGACACTGGAAGAGTGCGCAGCTGGCGCGGGTCTTAATACTTAGGGCGAATTGCTAATGCTGTGTTCGCCCTTTTCTTTGTTAAATTTTAGTCATAAAAACCGCTTTAAATATAAAATCCAAATAAAAACTCCAGAATAAATCCAAAAAATATCCTATTAATTCTTTTTGTAATCTATCTGTCATATTTGATTGTTTCAATGCATCCCGACTTAGACAAATTGATTGTTATTTTTAATTGCAAAGAGAAATGTTATGAAAACCAAGTTAATCACGGCATTAAGTGCTGCTTCTATGTTGTTTGCTACTAGCGCGTTTGCAAGTAACACTGTTACCGTTTCTGGTTCTACTTCGGTATCAGGAATCATGGAAGTATTAGCTGAAAAATACCAAGCAACTCAGCATGACGTTGTTGAAGTTCAAAGTACTGGTTCTTCTGCAGGTATTCGAGCTGCTAAAGAAGGTACTAGCATGATTGGTATGTCTTCTCGTGATGTTAAAGATTCTGAAAAGAATGAAGTAACTCAAGAAATTGTTATGGCAATGGACGGAATTGCAGTAGCTGTAAACAATGCTAATGAAATAAAAGATTTAAGCATTGAGCAGGTTAAAAAAATCTACATGGGTGAGATTAATAACTGGAAAGAAGTAGGTGGCGCTGACCAACCTATCGTTGCAGTTACTCGCGAAGTAGGTTCGGGTACTCGTGGTGCATTTGAAGACATTATGGGTCTAACTCGTAAAATCAACGATGTAACTGTTACGGCTATCTCTCCACGTGCACAGGTTGCTAGTGGTAATGGTGCAATTAAAACTTTAGTGGCTAACAACCCTTACGCTATTGGTTTCATCTCTTTAGGTTCGGTTGATGACTCTTTAGCAGCAGTATCTATTGAAGGTGCAGCAGCGACTAAAGACAACATCAAATCTGGCTCTTACGGTATTGCGCGTCCATTCGTATTGTTGGTGAACAACCAACCTGCTCCTGAAGCTCAACAGTTCCTAGATTTCATTATGGGTACTGATGGTCAAGCGATTGTTGCTGAAGAAGGCTACATCGAAGTTAATTAAGCTTCCCATTTGGAACGAAGAAAAGAGGCATTGTTTAATGCCTCTTTGTTGTACGTTGATTTTGGAATAATTTTAAAATGAATCAAACGATTGCTGCTCCAACTCAAGAATTTGAGTTGAAAAATTCTGCGCTATTAGAAGCGCTTAGCCAGTCTTCCCAAAAGGTCGACTGGGTTGGTCGTTTCTTTAACTTGCTGTTTTTGGTCAGTGCACTAATTGGTGTGCTATCGGTGGCGACTATTGGCTACTTCTTGGTGCTTGAGGGCTTACCGGCCATTCAGTTTGCCGGATTAACCAACTTCTTACTTGGTGTAGATTGGTATCCGCCAGCTTTATATGGCATTGGTGCCATGATTGTTGCGTCGGTGGTATCGGCCTTAGGTGCGGTAGTTATTGGCGTGCCAGTAGCCTTACTAACGGCAATATTCTTAGCTGAAGTTGCGCCGAAATGGTTGGCAAATATCATTCGCCCTGCCGTAGAGCTGCTAGCTGGCATTCCGTCGGTAGTATATGGTTTCTTTGGTTTGGTTATTATTGTTCCGGCAATTGAATCAACGTTTAATGTTCCTGCTGGTAGTACTTTGTTAGCAGCCATCATTGTTTTGGCGGTGATGATTTTACCTACCGTAATCACTATTGCAGAAACGTCTATTAGAGCGATTCCGCGGACTTATAAAGAAGGCTCTTATGCCTTAGGTGCTTCGCCGATGTTCACCATTTTTAAGGTGATGTTGCCAGCCGCCCGTTCGGGAATACTGGCAGGTGTGGTGCTAGGTGTTGCTCGCGCCGTAGGCGAAACCATGGCCATTATTATGGTGATGGGTAACTCAACAGCAATGCCGGGTTCGCTATTAGATTCAGCCCGTTCCCTAACCGCTAACATCGCCTTAGAGATGTCTTATGCCACAGGCATTCATGCCAGCTCTTTGTATTCAACGGGTATTGTTTTATTGGTATTTGTGATGATTTTGAATACCAGCTTAGTGGTATTAAACCGTAAGAGGGTGAAGTAATGCGCCGCCGTATTGAAGACAGAATTGCTCTTAGCCTGATTTGGGGCGGAGCCGGCATGACCATTTTATTCTTGGTATGGATGCTTTGGCATATTTTAAGCAACGGTTTAAGCCATGTTAGCTGGGAGTTTATTAGCTCTGCTTATACAACCGTTGGCAAAACCTCGGGTATTTTCTCGATGATTGTTTCCACCATTTACATGGTTGGACTGTCTATCGCAATTGCTGCGCCTATCGGCATTATGACCGCTTTATACCTGACCGAATATGCAAAGCCAGGGAGTAAATTAGTAAAGGTTATTCGCTTCTGTACTGAGTCGCTAGCGGGCATACCGTCGATCATTTACGGTTTGTTTGGTATGACCTTCTTTGTGGTTACCTTAGGTTTGGGTTTCTCTATTTTGTCGGGCGCCTTAACGCTAGCCATTTTGATTTTGCCAGTGATTATTCGTACTACCGAAGAAGCGCTAATTGCGGTGCCTCAAGCTTATCGCGAAGCCTCTTATGGTTTGGGAAGCTCACGTATTTACACAATTTGGCGTGTGGTACTACCGTCGGCAATGCCGGGCATTGTTACTGCAGTTATCTTAAGTACCGGTCGAATTATTGGTGAATCTGCACCGGTATTCTTAACCGCGGGTATGGTAACTCGTATCCCTGAATCAGTGATGGATTCAGGTCGAACTTTAACGGTTCATTTATACAAATTAACTCAAGAATTGTTCACTGTTCATGAATGGAATCAGGCTTATGCAACTGCAACAGTACTGATTGTTTTAGTACTGCTTATTAACCTAACAACTAAGCTGATCGCTAGCCGATTCAACAAAGCTTCTTACTAAGAGATTGATATGAATAAGTTTGACGTTAACCAACTAGACCTACATTACGGTGACACTCACGCCCTTAAAGGGATTAACTTACCGATCCCTGAAAAGAAAGTTACCGCTTTAATTGGCCCTTCGGGCTGCGGTAAATCTACTTTATTGCGCACCTTAAATCGTATGAACGATTTAATTGAAAACGTGACAATTAAAGGTGACGTAAAGTTAGAAGGCAAAGACATTTATCAAGACCGCAATGTGGCGGCGCTTCGCATGAAAGTGGGTATGGTGTTTCAAAAAGCTAACCCATTCCCAATGAGCATTTATGAAAATGTAGCCTACGGCTTGAAAGCCCAAGGTATTCGTAATAAAAAGATCCTTGATGAAACAGTAGAGACAGCGCTACGCAGTGCAGCTTTATGGGATGAAGTAAGTGACCGCTTAAATAGCCCTGCTTTTGGTTTATCTGGTGGACAACAACAGCGCCTGTGTATTGCGCGCACCATTGCCATTCAACCAGACGTAATTTTAATGGATGAGCCAACCAGTGCCTTAGATCCTATTGCTACTCACAAGATTGAAGAGTTGATGGACGAGTTGCGCAAAAAATTCACTATTGTGATTGTGACGCACTCAATGGCTCAAGCTAAGCGTATTTCAGATAAAACCGCCTTCTTTTGGATGGGCGAGTTGGTTGAGCATGGCGATACCGACCAAGTATTTAATGCGCCAGTGGATGAGCGTACTCGCGGCTACGTGAATGGCGATTTTGGTTAAGTATTAGATATAAATAAAAGCCGCAGAGCTATGTTCTGCGGCTTTTTTGTATCTAATCTACGGCTTTTAGCGCTTAACAATACTGGGATTAAATTGCCATTGCGGCGCTAGTTTTCGGCGTTGTTCGCAGCGCTGCAAAATCGCTTTTCGAGATGCATTGTTAGAACTACTCCAAGCGCAAATCTCATCGAGGTGGCGAAAGCAGCCAACACAAACATCATCACCGTCAAGGGTGCATTGCCTGATACAGGGCGAATCAATAAGTTTGTGTAATTCCATGGCTAGGCAATCTCTACATGCGCTTAATACTAGTTTAGTCTACTAAGCCGTAGGGCAGTTGAGCGATGGTATACAAGCTTTGCTCATCGCCTGCTAAGCGAAACTTAGCCTCTGCATCGGTATCGTTGTTTAGCACTGCCAATAGCTCCACGTAACCCGGTTCTAATTGAACTGCTTGTAATACAGTTCCTTTGCCGCGCCAGTTGTCACCCATTTGCTGTTCTAGTCTATCTCCAGCTTTAGGTAAAGTAGCACCGTGACCAGCTAAACGTAACGAAGCGCGTTTATTTGCGCCGCGATACTTGGCTCGAGCAATGGTTTCTTGGCCGGTATAACAGCCCTTAGAAAAACTTAAGGCGTTTAAATGCTGCAAGTTAAGCGCTTGAGGAATAAATTGCTGCTGAGTTGCCTGTTCAATGGTGGGTAAACCAGAAACAATCTGCAAGGCGCGCCAAAGCTCATTGGCATCAAGATCACTGTTAGGAGCATCTGCCCCCCAATTGTTATCTTCTGTGATCACCAAGTAGCGGCGTTTCGGGCCATCAATATGTACACAAATACCTTGCTCAATTAGGCCGCCATGGCTGGCAATTTCTTCACCAAATTGCTCGGCAATATAGTGAGGCGCTTCGGCTCCCATTACCGCTACTGTATGTAATGTGGATTCTGTTTCGATATTTACCTTCGAAAACACCGCATACTTTTTCAGTTCTTTTAACTGCGACTCTGCTAAAGATGCTGGTTGTAAGTAAAGGTAGTCTTGCTCCAAGCGCAGTAGACGCAATACCGACCACATTTTTCCGGTAGGGTCACAGTGAGCAGCCAAGCTTTGTTGGCCTGGTAATAGGCTATTTACATCGCAGCTAAGTTGGCCTTGTAAATAGCTTTGGGCGTCTTCGCCACTTACTCTAACTAGGTGCCACTGATCCAAAGGTTGAACCAATAATGGAGGAAGAGTACATAAAGTTTGTTGAGACATAGTCGGCTTCCGTTGAGAGCTAAGTCAAGCTTATAAGGGTGTAATTTTGTTGTTGAAATGGTATCTTCGTCAATACTTTTACAGCACTACTTATAAGGCTTTTAGTCGAAATAAGTTGATGCTGACCAGTGTAACTCATGTCTACAAGGAACAACATGCAGGAAAATAAATCACGTTTAAAATGGGCTTGTCGTCGTGGGATGTTAGAGCTAGATGTTTTGTTTATGCCCTTTGTTGATGAAGCATACGATGAACTAAGCGACGAGCAAAAACTTACCTTTAAACGCTTACTTGCTTGTGACGATCCTGATTTATTTGCTTGGTTTATGGGCCATAAAGAATGCGAAGATGCCCCTTTAGCTGCAATGGTTGAGCATATCCTTAAGCGTGTCAAAGTGTAACTTTTCGGCCCATCGTTCACGCAGCTACTTGTATTTAGTAGCTGCTAGTGTGCTGTTCCAAGGCTTGGTTTTAAGCCTCTTTCCTAAGTTATTACCTCTCGTGGTTTTTTGTCTGTTAACCAGTGCCGTGCTTGTCTCTCATTGGTGGTATTACCAACCTAGCGGCTACTTTAGCCCTGACAAAATGGTTTTTGAAGGACAAGGCGAACCTCTTGAATGCACTTGGTCAAACTATTCTCGAGTCGCAATGGGTTGTTGTTTAGTGGTTGTATTTGAGCAAGATGTGCCTAAATGTAAACTAATTTTTGCCGACAGCTTACCGGAGCATGTTTACCGCAAGCTGTGCTTTGTGATTAATTATCCTAAGGCGGAAGTAAGGCTCTAATCAACCAAACCCATAGCTAGAAAAAAGGCTTACTCTTGTAAGCCTTGTTTTGATTACCTTTCGCTATCTTCTTCTTGATAGAAGGTATTGGGGTCGAGAATAGTGGGTTTTATCTTATCCAACTTATCTGGGTAATCTAGGTTGTAATGTAGGCCACGGCTCTCATGACGGCGCATCGCGCAGCCAACTATCAACTCGGCGACTTGCAGTAAATTACGCAGCTCTAGCAGGTTATTGCCCACTTTAAAGTTTGAGTAGTACTCAAAAATCTCTTGTTGTAGCAAGTGAATGCGGCGCATTGCGCGCTGCAAGCGTTTGTTAGTGCGAACAATGCCTACGTAGTCCCACATAAATAAGCGCAGTTCATGCCAGTTGTGGTTAATGATGACTTCTTCGTCGGAGTCGCTTACTTGACTGTCATCCCAAGGCTGAATGCTGTCACATAGCTGCACCTCGTTTAAGTGCTGCTTGATGTGCTCACTAGCGGCGTGGGCGAATACCACACATTCCAACAAGGAGTTGCTGGCCATGCGGTTAGCGCCATGCAGGCCGGTGTAAGCCACTTCACCAATGGCGTATAAGTTGGCTAAGTCGGTTTCGCCTTGTAGGTTGGTGACTACGCCACCACAGGTATAGTGAGCAGCAGGAACCACCGGAATGGCTTGCTTGCGGATGTCGATGCCCAGCTCTAGGCAGCGTTTTAGAATGGTAGGGAAGTGCAGTTCAATAAACTCATCGTCACGATGGCTAATGTCGAGATAAACACAATCTGCGCCCAAGCGCTTCATTTCATAATCGATAGCTCGTGCCACTACATCTCGCGGTGCTAACTCTTCACGAGAATCAAAGTCTGGCATAAAGCGGCTGCCATCGGGGCGTTTTAATAAAGCGCCTTCGCCACGCAAGGCCTCGGTAAGCAAAAAATTGCGCGCTTCTGGGTGAAATAAACAGGTTGGGTGGAACTGGTTAAATTCCATATTGCCTACCCGGCAGCCCGCGCGCCAAGCCATGGCAATGCCATCACCACTACTTACATCTGGGTTACTGGTATATTGGTAAACCTTACTTGCACCGCCAGTGGCCATAGCCACAAACTTGGCTTTAACCACTTCTACTCGCTCTTTATTGCGGTTCCAAACATAAGCTCCAACTACTTTTTTCTGCTCATTGTCTGTTTCGGTAATTAAATCAACGGCGTTGAAACGCTCTAGCAAAGTGATGTTAGGGTGGCTTAGTACCGCACGTACTAACGTTTTTTGTACCGCTTTACCGGTGGCATCCGCGGCATGCAAAATACGGCGGCGGCTGTGCCCGCCTTCACGGGTTAGGTGGTACTTGGCTTCGCCATTGGTGGCGGTTTCTTGGTCGAACGGAACACCCAAGTTAATTAGCCAGTCAATGCATTGCTTGCTGTTTTCTGCGGTAAATTTAACCGCGTCTTCGTCACATAAGCCATCACCCGCGATCAAGGTGTCATTGACATGTTCTTCTACGCTGTCATTCTTATCAAATACAGCAGCGATGCCTCCTTGAGCATAATAAGTGGAACCTTCTTTGAGAGGACCTTTGCTCAGTACGTGGACTTTGGCATAATCAGCCAAGTTTAAGGCCATAGTTAAGCCTGCAGCGCCACTGCCTATTATTAGAACATCGCTAGTGTATTCCATTAGATGCGCTCTTATACGTAGTTAAAAGAAAAATTGGAGTATAAGCTAGTTTAACTGAAACTTACGCAAGTTTGCAGTGTCTCACAGAGGCGCAAAAATTTTATTTGGTTGGAAGAGAACTTTTTTGAAAACAAGCAGTCTGAAGAGATGTGCCGCCAAAAAAGCTACCGAATCTCAAACATTAGGGGGACGGTAGTTACAAATGTCAGAACAGTGGACAGATCAAACGTTGGTCGAAAGGACGCAACGTGGCGATAAGGCGGCATTTAATTTGTTGGTACAAAAGTATCAGCATAAGGTAGCAAACCTTATATCACGCTATATAGTGAATCACGGGGACGTAGCCGATGTAACGCAAGATGCGTTTATTAAAGCTTACCGCGCACTACCAAACTTTCGAGGAGAAAGTGCGTTTTATACATGGTTATACCGAATTGCAGTAAATACTGCTAAAAATCACATTGTAGCTCAAGGTCGAAGACCCCCTGCAAATGATGTGGATGCTGATGAAGCAGAGTTCTATGATGGCGCAGATGCTTTGAAAGAAGCAGACACTCCAGAAACTTTGTTGTTATCCGAAGAAATAAAAGAGGTAGTTTTTGCTACAATGGAAGGACTACCTGATGATTTGCGCACTGCAATTACTCTTCGTGAGATAGATGGTTTAAGCTACGAAGAGATTGCCAATGTAATGGATTGTCCTGTCGGTACCGTGAGATCACGGATTTTCCGAGCAAGGGATGCAATTGAAAAGCGAATACAACCGCTTTTAAGTAGGTAACTTTGGGGATTGATGACTAATTATGGCAAATAAAGAACAGTTATCCGCACTGGTTGATAACGAATTAACCGACGCAGCACTGTTAGATCTGTTAGCCAATGAGCCGGAGCACGCAGAGCAGTGGAGTAATTATCACCTAATTGGTGATGTACTTCGCGGAGAAACACCCAAGCAAATCGATATAGATATTGCCAGTGGTGTAGCTGCTGCCTTGGAACAAGAGCCAGCGATTGTAGCCCCTAAACCTCAGGCGGCCGAACAAAAAGAATCGTCTGTACGTGTAGTTCGATTCTTCAAATATGCTGGGCAATATGCAATTGCAGCATCGGTAGCGGTAGCCGCTATTATTGGTGTTCAGCAATACTCATTCCAAGCCAACGATGCTGACCAACCTTTACCAGTATTTAATACAGTACCGGTGGGTGGATCTGTAGCACCAGTTAGCTTGCAGTCTAATCCTCAGCCTCGTGAGCTAAGTGAAGCTGAAATTATGGAACAGCGTAAGCGTATTAGCGCTTACCTACAGGACCATCGTTTCCAGCAACGAATTGTAGAGTAAATAATTAGCCTATGCGCTTAAAGACTATCTCGATGCCAGTAATCTTATTACTGGCATCTTTTTCTGTTTCAGCAGAGTCCCCCGTAACCACCTCTGATGCCTCGGCTACCTCAGTTAGCCAAACTAGCCCAGCGGTGAGTTTATTACAAAATTACCAACAGGCTTTTCATCAACGCCAATACGAGCTTTCCTACATTGTGGTTCGCCAAGGGCACATAGAGCCTGTGCGCTTAATTCACGGTGTAGTTAACGGTGTGGAAGTTGCCCACCGCGTTTACTTAAATGGCCCTGCTAACGAAGCGGTGTACCGTGACGGTACGGTAGCCTTTTTTGAACCTGGGCAATCACCTTACAGTTTGGCTTCAAGTCGCTTACCCGGCATGTTTGGCAATTTAGCGGCAGTAAAACTGGAAGACTTACAAAGCAATTTTGACTTAGTGATTGCCGGTAAAAGCCGGGTTGCAGGTCGACCCGCACAGGTGATGCGTATAGTGCCAAAGTCTTCCGATTTATACGGTTTGTATCTTTGGATTGATTACTCTTCTCACTTACCTTTGCGTCTAGATGTAGTTGATCAAAACGGTGAATTAATTGAACAGCATATGGCCGTGACCTTGGCTGAATATGAAAAGCCCAGTGAGTGGATGACAGAGCTTGCCAGCTTAGAGTTACCCAGTACGGTGATGGGCAAAGAGTCGGCGGAGAAACAAGAGCACCAAATTAACTGGCGTTTGGGGTGGTCACCCAAAGGTATGAAAGTGGCTCAAAAAGAACAGCATTCTTTAGCAGCGATATCAGAATCAGTTGATTACATAAAACTTAGCGATGGCTTGTTTGATATTTCGGTTTATGCCAATGCCGTTGGTAAAACTAACCCCTTACGCGAGCAACTGGTTCGCCAAGGTGCTACCAGCTTACATACAGTGGTACGCAAAGGTATAGAAATCACCGTTGTTGGTGAAATTCCGCCAGAAACTGCCTCAAAAATGGCTGATTCAGTGACTATTGGTCCTTACTTTGAGAAGTCCGTTGAGCCGGTACAGTAATCCCGCTTTAATCATTGAAACAGCAAAGGTTGTTGAGGTGGGTGACGGTTACGCAAAAGTTGAATGCGTAAGTAAAAGCGCCTGTGGTAGTTGCGCCAGTGCCGATAATTGCGGCAATAGCGCCATAGCTAAAGCGTTTCCGACCCGGGTTCATCAGCTTCAGGTAAAGCTTACCGAGGCTGTTGAAGTGGGGGATCAGATAGAATTAGCCTTGAACGCCAAAAACATGCTGCAAAGTGCGGTGCTTGTTTATCTCGTACCCATCGCTATGTTGATGATTGGTGCGGCCCTAGGCAAGTTCATCACTATGAAAGGTATTGCTGGTGAATGGGTTATTGCGTTAAGCACCTTATTGGGTTTAGCCCTAGGTTTTTTATTTGTTCGTGGCCTTACTCGTTATTTTTCTCGGCAGGCACGATATCGGCCCAAAATGCATGCTAAGCAATAAACTTCTTTTCGAAAACGCCCTGTAATGGGCGTTTTTTGATTTTGGGCGACGCAAAACAATTGCTAATTTAAGCCTGCATTTTTTTTGGTTCTGAGTGGATTGTGGTAGTATCCGCGTCAACGATATAATGCGCGATTGCTGCATTTTTAAGAAAAGTGAATCCCAATTCGCTTGTAGATGATTTTTTATAGGTAAGCTCTTGATAAATAAGAATATTCGTAACTTTTCGATTATTGCCCATATCGACCATGGCAAATCGACCTTATCTGATCGCCTGATTCAACACTGTGGTGGATTGAGCTCGCGCGAAATGGAAGCGCAAGTTCTAGACTCTATGGATTTAGAGCGTGAACGCGGAATTACCATTAAAGCACAAAGTGTAACTTTGGATTACACCGCGAAAGACGGTGAAACCTATCAGCTTAACTTTATTGATACCCCAGGACACGTGGACTTCACTTATGAAGTATCACGTTCATTGGCGGCATGTGAAGGTGCTTTACTGGTTGTTGACGCAGCGCAAGGCGTAGAAGCACAGACCCTAGCGAACTGTTATACCGCTATGGAAATGGATCTAGAAGTTATTCCAGTGCTAAACAAAATTGACTTGCCACAGGCCGATCCTGATCGCGTAGCAGAAGAAATCGAAGATATCGTAGGTATTGATGCCACCGATGCAACGGTTTGTTCAGCTAAAACAGGCCTTGGTATTGAAGATGTTCTAGAAACCATTGTGCGTGATGTTCCGCCGCCTGAAGGTGACGATACTGCGCCAGTTCAAGCGCTAATTATTGATTCATGGTTTGATAACTACCAAGGCGTTGTGTCTTTAGTACGTATTAAAAGTGGCGAGTTAAAAGCTGGCGAACGTATGATGGTAATGTCCACAGGGCAAGCTCACGTGATTAACGAAGTGGGTATCTTTACACCTAAACAAACCAGTACAGGCGTGCTAAAAACCGGTGAAGTAGGTTACGTTATCGCCGGTATTAAAGAAATTTTAGGTGCGCCAGTAGGCGATACGCTAACTACCCAGAAAAACGGTGCTACCGAGGCGCTGCCGGGCTTTAAGAAGGTAAAACCACAGGTTTATGCGGGCTTGTTCCCAACCAGCTCTGATGAGTATGAAAACTTCCGTGATGCACTTGCTAAGCTAAGCCTTAACGATTCATCATTGTTTTATGAGCCAGAGAACTCTACTGCACTGGGCTTTGGCTTCCGCTGTGGCTTCTTAGGCATGTTGCACATGGAAATTATTCAAGAGCGTTTAGAGCGTGAATACGACCTTGATTTAATTACCACTGCACCTACCGTAATCTACGAAGTAGAGATGAACAAAGGTGAGGTTATTTATGTTGATAGCCCAGCCAAACTGCCGCCTACCAACAATATTGCTGAAATTCGTGAGCCTATCGCCGAGGTAAATATTTTAGTACCTCAAGAATACTTGGGTAATGTAATTACCCTGTGTGTTGAGAAACGTGGCTTGCAAAAGAACATGGCTTATCACGGTAAGCAAGTTGCCTTAACTTACGAAATTCCAATGGCCGAAGTAGTATTAGATTTCTTCGATAAGCTTAAGTCTACTAGCCGTGGCTATGCGTCTTTGGATTACAACTTCAAATACTTTAATGCTGCTAACATGGTGCGTGTAGATATCATGATTAACGGCGATAGAGTTGATGCTCTAGCCTTGATTACTCACAAAGATCATTCTGAATCTCGTGGGCGTCAGGTGGTTGATAAGATGAAAGAGCTGATCCCTCGCCAAATGTTTGATATTGCGATTCAAGCCTCAATTGGCATGCATATTATTGCCCGTTCTACGGTTAAACAGTTGCGTAAAAACGTTATTGCCAAGTGTTACGGCGGTGATGTGAGCCGTAAGAAAAAGCTGTTAGCTAAGCAGAAAGAAGGTAAAAAACGCATGAAGCAAGTAGGTAACGTGGAAGTGCCTCAAGAAGCCTTCTTAGCCGTACTTCATATTGGTAAGGATTAACATGGCCACTATATTTCCGCTAATCCTGGTTATTGCTACCTTTGTCACGGGCATAATTTGGGCCTTAGACAAGTTTCATTGGGAAAAGCAACGCGAACTTAAACTGCAAAGCGCCCGTACTGCTGCGGGCGGCGAATTGCCTAATGACGCCGAAGAGAAAATCACAACGCCGCCAAGCTGGATTGAGAATGGTCGCTCGGTATTTCCGGTCATCGCCATTGTAATGGTATTACGCTCGTTTATTTATGAGCCTTTCCAAATCCCATCTGGCTCTATGATGCCAACTTTGTTAGTGGGTGACTTTATCTTGGTAGAGAAGTTCGCTTACGGCCTAAAAGACCCAGTGACTCGCAGCACTATCGTGGAAACTGGTTCACCTAAACGTGGTGATATTGCGGTATTTAAATACCCTCAAGATACCCGTATTGATTATATTAAGCGCATTGTTGGCTTACCTGGTGACCGAGTGATTTATCGCGGTAAGCAGCTGTTTATTCAGCCGAAGTGTGAAGCAAAACCTTGTCCTGAGCTAAAACCGGTACCGCTAGACTTTGAAGTGTCTGGACGCTTTAAACAAGGTCCAATGGCTCTAGAGAATTATAGAGAGAGCCTAGCAGAAGTTGAACACGAGATTTTGATAAATCCTGCTGCACCAGATCGTGTGCAATACTTTTATCAACAGCCGGGCACGGCTAAAGATGAGTGGATTGTACCAGAAGGCCACTATTTAGCCTTCGGTGACAACCGTGATAACAGTACCGATAGTCGCTACTGGGGGTTTGTGTCTGAAGATCACTTAGTCGGTAAAGCTGTAGCAATATGGATTAGCTTTGAATTTGAGCGTGCTGAGGATTCAATATTACCGGGATGGATACCCACAGGTGTTCGCTTTAATCGCATTGGCGCGATCAAGTAGGTAGATGATGATTAGCTCAAACCCAGAACGCTTACAGCGTGCCATAGGGTATACATTTAAAGACGACAGTTTATTGCACCTAGCGCTTACTCACCGCAGTGCCGGTGGTGTGCACAATGAGCGTCTAGAGTTTTTGGGTGATGCAGTGCTTAGTTGGGTAATTGCCGACGAATTGTATCACCGCTTTCCTAATGTATCGGAAGGCGATTTAAGCCCGATGCGCTCAACTTTAGTAAAAGGTAAAACCCTGGCTGAATTAGCCCGCAGTTTTGAATTAGGCGAGTACATCAAGCTTGGACCAGGTGAATTGAAAAGCGGTGGTTTTCGCCGAGAGTCAATTTTGGCCGATGCCGTAGAAGCAATTATTGGCGCGGTGTATTTAGATAGCGGTAACGATAGCGCAAAAGAATTGTTATTGCGTTGGTATAAAGATCGCCTAAACACTATCGAGCCGGGCCTTAGCCAAAAAGATCCTAAAACTAGATTGCAGGAAATACTGCAATCTAGAAAGCAAGCTTTACCAGACTATCAAGTCGTTGAAATTAAAGGCGAAGCACATAATCAGCAATTCACCGTAAGCTGCGTAGTAGAAGGCTTAGATAAGCCAGTTATTGGTATTAGCACTAGCCGTCGTAAGGCCGAGCAAGTGGCGGCTGAATTGGTCTTGGAGCGTTTAGTATGAACTATGATACACGGTGTGGCTTTGTCGCCATTGTTGGTCGCCCAAATGTGGGTAAGTCAACCCTACTAAATTCCATTTTAGGCCAAAAGGTAAGCATTACCTCTAAAAAGCCTCAAACTACGCGCCACCGTATTTTGGGCATCGATACCGATGATATTTATCAAACTATCTTTGTGGATACGCCGGGTTTGCACATTGAAGAGCAACGGGCAATTAACCGCCTAATGAACCGAGCGGCTACCAGTTCGCTGGGTGATGTTTCGATGGTGATCTTTGTGGTTGAAGGCACCAAGTGGAATCCTGACGATGAGTTAGTCTTAGGTAAATTACGTCACTTGAAAGTGCCAGTGGTATTGGCCATTAATAAAGTGGATAACGTGCAAGAAAAAGAAGAACTGTTCCCGCATATGAAAATGATGCAGGAGAAATTCGATTTTTCTCATATTTTGCCTATTTCTGCCAAGCAGGGTAAAAACGTTGAACAATTGCGTGAGTGGGCTCAACAAACCTTGCCAGAGAACGTGCACTTTTTCCCTGAAGATTACATTACCGACCGCTCATCACGCTTTATGGCGGCAGAAATTGTGCGCGAAAAGCTGATGCGATTTACTGGCCAAGAACTGCCATATTCTACCACCGTAGAAATTGAGCAGTTTAAAATGCAGGAAAATGGTGTTTATCAAATTAACGCACTTATTTTGGTAGAGCGTCCTAGCCAAAAACGCATGATCATTGGCAACAAAGGCGAGAAGCTAAAAACCATTGGTAGAGAAGCCCGTCTAGATATGGAACGTTTGTTTGATAACAAAGTGTTCTTGGAGATGTGGGTGAAAGTTAAATCCGGTTGGGCTGACGACGAACGCGCCTTGCGTAGTCTTGGTTACGGAGACGAATAAGCTTGCCTGAACAGGCACTCACACCGGCGTTTGTTATTCATACGCGGCCATATCGAGAAACCAGTTTATTAGTACAACTGTTTACCCTCGAATATGGCAAAGTGAGTGCTGTGGCTCGCGGGGCTAGAGCTAAACGCTCTAAGTGGCGAGGCATATTGCAACCCGGTGTGCCGCTATTAGTTGAGCTTAGTGGTAAAGGCAGTTTACTTAACTTTAAACAGGTTGAAGCCAGTAACTTAGCGCTGCCTTTGTTTGGTCAATATCTTTTTAGCACTCTGTACCTTAATGAGTTGCTTTATTACTTGTTGGAAGAAAATACCGCTTATCCAGCTTTGTATCACCATTATCAAGACAGCTTAATGGCCTTGGCCAAACAACAGCCATTAGAGGCGTGCTTACGAGAATTTGAATTGCTGTTAGTAGCAGAACTCGGTTTTGCCTTAACTGAGCCAGAAGAATTTGTGCAAGGGCAACATTATCAATACCACTTGGGTGAAGGTTTTGTGTCGAGTATCAGCCGCTATTCTAATGTGGAATTTAGCTATCAAGAAGTACTAATGTTATTAGCTTTTGACCCGCAGCAAGCACAACATCTATTATGTGCAAAACGATTTTGTCGAATTGTGATTGCTCAGCTGCTGAATGGCAGAGAATTGACCAGTCGCAAATTGTTCAGCCAAATTAAAACTACCAATAGAGCCTTTAATTAAGGCCTTGTTGAAAAAGGAAAATACGTGAGTGAAATTTTATTAGGCGTAAATGTTGATCATATCGCCACTCTTCGCCAAGCGCGCGGCACAACTTACCCAGATCCAGTTTTGGCAGCGGGCATTGCTGAGATGGCAGGCGCTGATGGTATTACCATTCATTTAAGGGAAGACCGCCGCCATATTGTTGATCGTGATGTTGCTATCATGAGTGAAACCGTGCAAACCCGCTTAAACTTAGAAATGGCGGTTACCGACGAAATGGTAGCTATTGCTTGTGAGCACAAACCACATTTTGTGTGCTTGGTGCCAGAGAAGCGTGAAGAACTAACTACCGAAGGTGGACTAGACGTAGTTGGTAATCTTGAAAAGATTAGCGAAGCGGTAACCAAGCTTAGCCAAGCTGGCATTTTAGTTTCGCTGTTTATTGATGCAGATGATGAGCAAATAGATGCTTCTATCGCTTCAGGAGCGCCATTTATTGAGTTACATACTGGCCATTACGCCGATGCAGCAGATGAAGCTGAGCAGCAAGCAGAGCTGAAAAAAATTGCCGCCGCAGCCAGCTATGCCGCCGATAAAGGTTTAAAAGTGAATGCTGGTCATGGCTTGCACTACCACAACGTATTACCTATTGCTGCCATGCCAGAGATTATTGAACTTAACATTGGTCATGCGATTATTGCTCGTGCAGTAATGGTTGGTATGGATGCAGCAGTACGTGAAATGAAAGCTTTAATGGTTCAAGCCCGTAAAAGTGAAGCGTAAACAGTGGCAATAGTAGGCTTAGGTACCGACATCGTTCAAGTTGAGCGAATAGCCAATAGCAAGCAAATGCATGCTTTGGCTAAGCGAGTATTAACCCAAGTCGAACTTACTCGTTTTGAGCAACACGCTGCTCCCGCTCGTTTTTTGGCTAAGCGATTTGCTGCCAAAGAGGCAGCCGCAAAAGCGCTGGGAACCGGGATTGCTAAAGGAGTTGGTTTTCAGCAAATAGAAGTATCTAATAACCATTTTGGTAAACCTGAGCTGGTATTTAACGGCGCTGCACTGGCCTTGTGTGAGCAACTTGGGGTAAGTAGCCAGTTTATTAGTATAAGTGATGAGCGTGATTACGCGGTGGCTACCGTGGTATTAGAGCGCTAATTAGGAGAAGAACATTGGTTGAACGATATCGCGTTCAGTTAGACTTATTTGGTCTAATGAAGTTATTGGCTTTAGTGGGTTTTGGTGTGGGTGTTATTGCCGGCTTGGCATTACTTATTTACACCGTAATGAATGGTGGCAGTATTATTCAGGCTGTTTTGCCAATGATTATTTCGCCCTTTAGTAATGCCTTAGTGACAGCCTTATTTGGTTTAGTTAGTTACCCCTTCTACAACTGGTACTGCAATCGCAATCGCGGCCAAATATTAACTGGGCGCTTTCTTAAAGAGCAAGAAGCTAATCAGGATATTTAGTTAGCCTGTGTAGTTATCACTTGCCAAAGAAAAAAGCCGCTATTATGCGGCTTTTATTTTGCTTGTAGTCTAGTGAATGTTTAGCTTAGCTGCTGATTTAACTGCTTGGCAGCCTGTTTGACCTTTTCGATTTCATCACTTAATTCCAATAACTCTGGCTCCACCTGGGCAACATCACCGTGTTGGCGTAGGCTATCTTCAATGGTGGTTGATAGTGACTCTAAACGCTTACAGCCGCTGTATGCACAACCTCCCCTGAAGCGATGAACCAACAGTACAAATTCATCGGCGTTTATTTGCTGATTCAATATCTGCTCAATTGCTTCTTCTATCTCAACAAAGCTGTCCTGCAACATGACAAACATATCTATGGCTAAGGCTTGATTATTATTGGCGCGTTGCATGGCCAGTTGCCAGGACAAGCTAGCACTTTCAAATTCAATTAACTTAGGTTGCTCTAAGGTTGCGGCTAGATTTTCTCTACTCAATAGTTTGGCGTTGGGCTGCCAGCGATGAATCAGCTTTTCTAGTGAAGACTCATCAATAGGCTTGGCTAAGTAGTCATCAACGCCTTGGCCCAACAACAGCTCTTTCTCGCCAGCTAGAGCATGAGCGGTAACCGCGATAATAGGGGTTTGCTCATTTTTACTGTCTTGGCGAATTTTTTCGGTAGCACTGATACCATCCAAAATCGGCATTTGGATATCCATTAAGATCAGGTCGTAACTCTCTTCTTCGGCTTTAGTGATAGCTTCTAAGCCGTTAGTACAGGTATCAACTTGGGTGACTAGCTCGTGCAACATGGCAGAAATCAGTTTTAAGTTGGCTGCGTTATCGTCCACAGCTAATACTTTAAGCACGAGCTTTGAACGGGACACTTTAGCCATTGGCGTAATCGTTGCACTAGCTACTATTTTTTCATCCACCAATGCGTGAGCAAGTTTGCGATGATTAATCGGTTTGCTAAGGCAGTGTTTGGCACCTGCTTCGATGACTTGTTGGTGAATATCTGGGTCGTTTGAGTTAATTAAAACAATCACTTCCGAGTTACGTTCTAAAGCATCACTTATTTTCTTCTCTAGTGGGCTCAGAGTTTGCCAGTTGCTATGACCAATAATGACGGTGCCTGAGAAGTCTTTGATCAGTGACTGCCACTGCGCTTCGTCGGTCGCGGTTTTCAAGGGTAATTGCCATTGTTGAGCTAATCCGATGACAACCGATTGGCTTACTAGATGCGGTTCATACATTAATACTGACAGCTGGCTAAGGGCAGTTAATGGGAGCGGAGCCCCCAATACCATGTTGGCCAACTCTAGGTGAATATCGAAGCTAAACACTGCGCCTTGCTCAGGCTCTGAGCTAAGTTTGATATCGCCACCCATGTGTTGAACCAGCTTTTGAGTAATCACTAGCCCTAGGCCAGTGCCGCCGTATTCGCGGTTAATACTGGTATCAGCTTGTTTAAAGGCTTGGAATAATTGTGATTGCTGTTCTTTAGAAATACCGATGCCGGTATCTTTTACTGACGCATTCAGCACCACTTGCTGACCTTGCTGTTTAACTAAGCTAATCGCAACCGTTATTTCACCTTGGTGAGTGAATTTAATCGCATTGCCCAATAGGTTAGTAAACACCTGTTGCAAGCGCAGTGGGTCGCCACGCAAGCCTTCTGGCACCTCAGGATCTATGAGCAAGTTAAGCTCTAGATTCTTGTCTTGGGCGCTAGGAGCGAGCAGGGTGACTACATCGTTAATGGTATCGCGAAAGTTAAACTCAATGCGTTCTAGTTTGAGTTTGCCAGCTTCCAATTTAGAGAAATCAAGAATGTCATTAATGATGGCAAGTAGGTTATTAGCTGACTTTTCAATAGTTAGTAAGTAGTCCGCTTGATTGCTGTTTAACTGGGTCTTCAATAGCTGACGGGCAAAACCAATTACACCATTTAACGGTGTTCGTAACTCATGGCTCATATTGGCTAAGAATTCAGATTTAGCTTTAGCGCCTTGTTGGGCTTCTTTCTTAGCAATATCTAACTCAATGTTTTGGATCTCAATCTGTTCAAGCGTTTCACGCAAATCACTGGTTGCCTGGTCAATGCTTTGGTGCATTTCTTCATGGTATTCGGCCAGCGATTTGGCCATTGAGTTAATACCGTGTTTTAGCAAACCTAACTCACCGGTGTAGCTGCCATCAACACGCGCATCTAAGCGCCCTTGGCGGATCCGGTCAACAATATTCACCATGTTAGTAATCGGTTGGGTCACTTGCTTACTTAATTGGAAGGCGAATAACACACTAATCAGTACGCCAAATAACACGATAAACAGTGCTACCGTGGTATCTCTAAATTGCAATAATAAGGCGCGATCTTTGTTGTACTGCATTGATATGTAGCCAAGCAGTTCAGGCTTACCGTTACTAAAGGCGGCAAAGCTGCCTTCTGCTTCCGCCCAGATGGGGGCTCGCAAAATAATTCGGTTAGGGTAAATTTCTACCTGAGTTGATTGTGGCAGCGGTAGTTCTGGGTCACTTTGTAGCAAGCGAATATTGCGATGGTAGTTGCTGGTTACAAAAAGTTGGTTGTGTTTGTCATACACCGCTATGCTTTTGATCAGCGGAGACATTTTGCGGTGAGTAACACTAATTAGTGATTTAACTTTTTCGCGATTATAGCGGCTTAGGCCTACTTCGCTGGCAATGGCGAGAGGCTCAATAACATTCACACCCTGTTCAATAACAAAGTTATCTAATTGCTGGTTGCGGTTAAAGGTGAAATAACTCGCTAACAAGATACCAACAAAAAGAGTAGGTATAATGGTGAGAATATATACGCGGGCGCGTAAGCCATACTTGGTCATAAATGTTTCTTATGGGAAAATGACATGGTTCCAATCGCTTATGATGACATAAGCCCGTCCTTTTTTGTATTCACCGAGTAAATAAGTCTCTTCTATGGCCCAATTTTTTAAAGCAAAAGCAAAATCATCCTCGATAAAGGCAATTAGAGACGCTCAGGTTCTAGCGCTTGATCACCATTTAAACGGAGTGGTAAAACACCAAGGCAAAACCTATTTTGTTGACGGGGTGTTGCCTGGAGAGCGAGTTGATGTATTGCCTAGTGCTAAATCGGGCCCAGCTAAGTTACTTAAACGTTTAAATGATGCGCCCCAGCGTATCGAGCCTGCTTGTCAGTTCTACCAAGAGTGTGGTGGGTGTAGTGCCCAGTATTTGTCGGCGCAGGCTCAGCGAGATTACAAACTAAAAGCGGTAGCTGAGCTCATCAGCCGCCAGTCTGGTTATCATGACTTGCCCGAGTTTGAAATATTAAGTGGAGATGATTGGCATTACCGACGCGCTACACGTTTGAGCACTTGGTTTGATAAGCAGCGTGGTTGGCTGCTTGGTTTTCGTAAAAAGTCCAGTAAAGACATTGTGGCTATATCAGAATGCATTGTGCTTAAGCCTCAGCTGTCGGCTCTACTGGTGCCTCTTCAACAATTAATAAAAACATGGCCAAAGTCTATCAATTTAGGTCATATCGAGCTTATTGACTGCCAGCCGCAAATTGTTTGCCGGGTTCGTGTTCGTAACCAGCCTTCTGATAAAATTGCAGCGCAATTACGCAGCTTTGCTCAGCAACATTTAATAGCACTAGTCATCGCTACCGATGAGCAATCGAGCTATTTGATGGGGGAGCAGGCTTACTACGATTTGGCTGAACAGGATTTGCGCTTAGCCTTCACGCCCGGTGATTTCATTCAAGTGAATGAAGCCATGAATCAAGCTCTGGTTTCTAAAGCTTTAGAGTGGTTACAGCCTTGTGCAGAGGACCAAATACTGGATTTGTACGCCGGCATTGGTAATTTTAGCTTGGCTCTGGCGCAAAAAACGCAGCAAGTGATTGCGGTTGAAGGGGTTACAGCAATGACTAAGCAAGTGCTAGCTAATGCTGAGGCAAATGGTTTAAGCAACGTTAGTGCATTTTGCGGTGATTTAGAGCAGGCAGAAACCGCTATGGCTTGGCAAAAAACTAAAATTAACAAAGTATTGCTCGACCCAGCCCGAGCAGGGGCAAAACTTGCCATTTCGCAGGTTGCCAAGCTTAGTCCAAGCACCGTAGTATATGTCTCATGTAATCCTGCTACCTTAGCGAGAGATGCCAAGGTGCTTAAACATGCGGGTTATCGTTTAAGTCAACTGGCCTTAATTGACATGTTTGCACATACTGAACATGCAGAAACCATGGCCTTATTTGAACGTTAATCGTTGACGGCGAATCCGTGTTTGTAGCATTTATATAGGAAATTTTGTTGTATGGTTTCGGTACGAGAAACACATCTAAATGAACAACTGTTATTTGATGAGAATCAATGGGTTGCTAGCCTTGATATTGCGGTAGAAGATCAACAGCATCTATTTGCCGCCAGCAACTACTTTCGTGCTTTAGAAGCAGATAAAGACCAAGTCCATCGTTGTTTAACCAAGGGTAAGGAGATGGTGGAAATCTTAGTTACCCTTAACATGGATTTGCCTACCCTAGAAGCTGCGCTGTTATTTCCTTTTGTTGATGCTGGTTTGCTCGCAGAAGAAAAGCTAAGCCCTCAGTTTAGCGATGAAGTTATAAAATTGCGTCACGATGCGGCGCAAATGGACGCAATGAAGGCGCTAAGAACCGGTCAAAACAAAAGCCTGTCTTCAGGCCAAATAGATAATGTGCGGCGGATGCTGCTGGCCATGGTGGGTGATGTTCGCGCTATTGTGATTAAGCTGGCTGAGCGTATTTGTTTTTTACGAGAAGTAAAAAATGAAGAAGAAGAAGTTCGGGTTTTAGCCGCTAAAGAAAGCCAAGATATTTATGCTCCGCTAGCGAACCGTTTGGGGATAGGCCAATTAAAGTGGGAGCTCGAAGACTTTACCTTTCGCTATTTGCATCCCGTTACTTACAAGCAAATTGCTAAGCAGCTAGATGAAAAACGCCTTGCTAGAACGCAATATATCGACGACTTTGTCGCCAAATTACAACAAGATATCTCCGGTGCGAATATTCAAGCTGAGGTTTATGGGCGACCAAAACACATTTATAGCATTTGGCGAAAAATGCAGAAAAAGGACTTATCTTTCGATAAGTTGTTTGACGTGCGTGCAATTAGGATTGTTGCTGAAAAACTGCAAGATTGTTATGCCATTTTAGGCATTGTGCATACCTCTTGGCACCACATCCCCAGTGAGTTTGATGACTATGTGGCTAACCCTAAACCCAATGGCTACCAATCTATTCATACCGTAGTGATTGGGCCAGAAGGTAAGTCGATAGAAGTACAAATTAGAACCAAGCAAATGCATGAAGAGTCTGAGCTTGGGGTGGCCGCACACTGGAAGTATAAAGAGGGTGGCAGCGGTGGCCGAAATGATTTTGAAGATAAAATTGCTTGGCTGCGTAAGCTGTTAGCTTGGCAAGATGATATTGCCGAAAATGGTGCAATGCTTGAGGAGCTGCGTTCTCAAGTATTTGACGACCGGGTATATGTATTTACCCCAAGCGGTGAAGTGATAGATTTACCCGCCGGCTCCACGCCTTTAGACTTTGCTTACTACGTGCATAGCCAAGTAGGGCATCGCTGTATTGGTGCCAAAATTGGCGGCAGAATTGTGCCTTTCACCTACCAGCTACATACCGGTGAGCAAGTCGAGATTATTACTCAAAAAGAAGCTAGCCCCAGCCGCGATTGGCTCAATCCTAACTTGGGATATGTTAGGTCTTCACGTGCACGCAATAAAATTGCTACGTGGTTTAAAAAACAAGACAAAGACAAGAACCAAGTTGTTGGTAAAGAGCTGCTTGAAGCAGAGCTGCATAAACATGGCTTTAAACTAAGTGATGCAGAACTGTGTGTAAAGCGTTTCAATGTTAAAAATCTCGAAGATTTGCTAGCTGCTGTTGGCGCGGGTGATGTAAAGCTGAGCCAATTAATTCATCATTTGCAGGCTACGCTTAATAAGCCAACTGCAGAAGAAGAAGATCGCCAAGCATTAGAAACCATTGCCAAAAAGGCAGAGCATCACGGCCAAAAGAAAAAGCGGGCTAAAGATTCCATCGTGGTAGATGGCGTTGGCAACTTGATGACTCATATCGCTAAATGTTGCCAGCCTATTCCGGGTGACAGTATTAAAGGCTTTATTACCCAAGGGCGTGGTATTTCTATTCATAGTCACGACTGTGAACAGCTAGCTGAGTTAGTGAGTCGCACACCAGAGCGAGTGATTGACGCTGTATGGGGCGACAATACTGCCAGCAGTTATAGTTTAACTATTCGCATTATTGCCAATGATAGAAGCGGTTTATTACGAGATGTCACCACTGTGTTGGCTAACGACAAAGTGAATGTAATGGGTATGCAAAGCCACTCAGATGTAAAAAGCCAAACCGCGACCATTGATATGGAAATAGAGATTTATAACTTGGAAACCTTATCGCGGGTATTAGCCAAAATAAATCAGCTTAACCATATTATCGAAGCGCGCCGTTTACGCTAACTATTCAGGAATTTTCATTTCAATGTCACAACGCCCTTATAGCATAGAGACGCTGTTAAGCATTATGACGCAGCTGCGCGACCCAGAAACGGGTTGCCCTTGGGACCAAAAACAAGATTGGCAAAGTATTATTCCTTATACCATTGAGGAAACCTACGAGCTGGCAGATGCAATTAACCAAGCTTTAGAGCAAGCAGACTTTTCAGAAGTGAAGCTTGAACTGGGTGATGTATTGTTTCAAGTGGTGTTTTACGCGCAGTTTGCTAAAGAGCAGGGCGATTTTGATTTTGCTGATGTGGTGGATGGCATTTGCGAAAAGCTTATTCGCCGTCATCCTCATGTTTTCACTGAGCAAGCGTTTAACAATGAAGCAGCCATTAAGGCAAATTGGGAAGCAGAAAAAGCTAAAGAGCGCGCCAGTAAAGCGCAATCCTGCAACTTAAGTGTATTAGATGATGTTCCTTTGGCGCTTCCGGCATTAAGTCGTGCTCAAAAGTTACAAAAGCGTTGTGCCAGCGTGGGTTTTGATTGGCCAGATGTGGCACCTGTTATCGATAAAGTAGAAGAAGAGTTAGTTGAAGTGAAACAGGCCATCGCTGAGAACAATCAGCAAGATATTGCCGAAGAAATCGGTGATTTGTTGTTTTCTTGCGTAAATTTAGCCCGGGCTTGTGATTTTGACGCTGAGGATTTACTCCGCTCTGCTAACCAAAAATTCACCCGTAGATTCCAGGGTGTCGAAGCATTGGCAAGGGATTCAGGAAAAACATTAGAAAATATGGACCTAACAGAGATGGATGCGCTGTGGGATAAAGTGAAAGAAAGTTACAAAGATTGATTTACAACAAAACCACTAAATCTTAGTCTTGATAGAGTGACATTGATTGTGGTGTTAAAGAGGCTTTGCTATACTATGCCCCCGTCAAAGTATCGCAGATACGCCCTTAACACATCCAACTTCTCAGGTTAGACATGACAACAAAGTACATTTTCGTCACTGGAGGCGTAGTATCCTCCTTGGGTAAAGGTATTGCCGCTGCATCATTAGCTGCGATCCTCGAAGCTCGCGGTCTTAAAGTGACCATTATGAAGCTTGACCCGTACATTAACGTTGATCCCGGCACAATGAGTCCGATCCAACACGGCGAAGTATTTGTAACCGAAGATGGCGCTGAAACTGACTTAGATTTGGGTCACTACGAGCGTTTTATTCGTAACAAAATGACTAAGCGTAATAACTTCACTACTGGTCGTGTTTATTCTGATGTATTGGCTAAAGAACGTCGTGGTGATTACCTAGGCGCAACCATTCAGGTTATTCCTCACATTACCAATGCGATTAAAGAGCGCGTTGTGGCGGGCGGCGAAGGTGTAGACGTAGCAATTGTTGAAATCGGTGGCACTGTAGGTGACATTGAATCGCAGCCGTTCCTAGAAGCTATTCGTCAATTAGGTACTGAAATTGGTCGTGAACGCGCCATGTACATGCACCTAACCTTAGTACCGTATTTAGGTGCTGCTGGCGAAGTAAAAACTAAGCCTACTCAGCACTCGGTAAAAGAGTTGCGTTCTATTGGTATTCAGCCTGACATTCTTATTTGTCGTAGCGACCGTGCGATTCCGGCTAACGAGCGCGCAAAAATCGCCTTGTTTACTAACGTACCAGACCGTGCGGTAATCTCCTTAAAAGATGTTGATAGCATCTATAAAATCCCAGCATTGCTTAAGTCTCAAGGCTTAGACGCTCTGGTTACCGAACGTTTTGGTATCAATTGTGAAGAAGCGGATTTGAGCGAGTGGGAACAAGTTATCTACGAAGAAGCTAATCCAACCAATGAGATTGTGATTGGTATGGTAGGCAAATACGTTGAGTTACCAGATGCCTACAAATCAGTTAACGAAGCACTAAAACACGGCGGACTTAAAAACCGTTTGAGTGTGAAAATTCAGTATGTGGATTCGCAAGATCTAGAAGTGAAAGGTACGGATGTACTTAAAGACTTAGACGCGATCTTGGTACCGGGCGGTTTTGGCGAACGTGGCGTAGAAGGTAAAATCTTAGCCGCGCAATATGCTCGTGAGAATAAGGTACCTTACTTGGGTATTTGTTTAGGTATGCAAGTGGCGTTAATCGAATACGCACGTAACGTAGCTGGCCTTAAAGGTGCTCACTCTAGTGAGTTTGACCCTAAATCAAAACACCCAGTGGTAGGTTTGATTACTGAGTGGATTGATGAAGACGGTAAAGTAGAAACTCGCGATGTAGACTCAGACCTAGGCGGCACAATGCGCCTTGGCTCGCAGCTTTGTCATTTAACCAAAGGCTCTAAAGTTGCAGAACTGTATGGCAGTGTAGAAATTTATGAACGTCACCGCCATCGCTACGAAGTTAATAATACTATTTTGCCAAAAATTACCGCGAAAGGCCTACAAGTAACCGGTCTTTCTTCTGACAAAAAGTTAGTAGAAATCATTGAAAATCCAGTTCACCCTTGGTTTGTGGCAGCACAATTCCACCCTGAATTTACGTCTACGCCTCGCGATGGACACCCATTGTTTGCAGGGTTTGTAAAGGCAGCTGGTGAATTTAATAAAGCTCGCTAGACTGAATTAGCGGGTAACGTTTTTTAGAGAGTTATAAGTTCATTTATATAGAGGAAATTAGTAATGTCTAATATCGTAAAAGTACTTGGTCGCGAAATCATGGATTCACGCGGTAACCCAACTGTAGAAGCTGAAGTACACCTAGCTGACGGTTCTATCGGTATGGCTGCTGCTCCATCTGGCGCATCAACTGGTTCACGTGAAGCCCTAGAATTACGTGACGGCGATAAAGCTCGTTACTTAGGCAAAGGTGTATTAAAAGCAGTTGAAGCTGTAAACGGCCCAATCGCTGAAGCACTTGCTGGTAAAGACGCATTGGCTCAAGCTGAGCTTGACCAAATCATGATCGACCTAGACGGCACTGAAAACAAAGCTAACTTTGGCGCTAACGCTATCCTAGCTGTTTCACTAGCTGCTGCTAAAGCTGCTGCTGCTTCTAAGAAAGTACCACTATACGCTCACATCGCTGACCTAAACGGTACTTCAGGTGTTTACTCTATGCCTCTTCCAATGATGAACATCATCAACGGTGGTGAGCACGCAGATAACAGCGTAGACATCCAAGAATTTATGATTCAGCCTGTTGGCGCTGCTAACTTCCGTGAAGGCCTACGAATGGGCGCTGAAGTATTCCACGCACTAGCTAAAGTACTTAAAGCTGGCGGTCACTCAACTGCTGTTGGTGATGAAGGTGGTTTCGCTCCAAACCTTGAGTCAAACGAAGCTGCACTAGCTGCAATTAAAACTGCTGTTGCTAACGCTGGTTACGAGCTAGGTAAAGACATTACTCTAGCTATGGATTGTGCTGCATCTGAGTTCTACGACAAAGAAGCAAACATCTACGACCTTAAAGGCGAAGGCAAGAAATTCACTTCAGAAGAATTCAACGTATTCCTACAAGAACTTACTGAACAGTACCCAATCGTTTCTATCGAAGACGGCTTAGACGAGTCTGATTGGGACGGTTTTGCTCACCAAACCAAACTAATGGGCGATAAAATCCAATTAGTTGGTGACGATTTGTTCGTAACTAACACTAAGATCCTTAAGCGTGGTATCGACAACGGCATCGCTAACTCTATCCTAATTAAATTCAACCAAATCGGTTCTTTAACTGAAACTTTGGCTGCAATTAAAATGGCTAAAGACGCTGGCTTCACTGCTGTTATCTCTCACCGTTCAGGCGAGACTGAAGATGCAACTATCGCTGACCTAGCTGTTGGTACTGCTGCTGGCCAAATCAAAACTGGTTCACTAAGCCGTTCTGACCGTGTTGCTAAGTACAACCAACTTCTACGTATCGAAGAAGCTCTAGGTTCAAAAGCACCTTACAACGGTCTTAAAGAAGTTAAAGGCCAGTAATTCTTTTGAATTAAGCCGATAGCTTTAAAAATCCTCGCACTAGCGGGGATTTTTTTTGCCTAGGATTTAGATAAATAACACGCTACTTATGGAGTAACAAACGGCTTTATGGGATTATCTCTGTTAGGGAGGAACCATGCGTTCGTTTAAGATTTTACTGATATTGATTGTTTTGCTGTTGCAGTATCAACTGTGGTTTGGCAAAAACTCGCTTAATGACTATTTCGCGCTGCGTGAAGAGGTCACCAAGCATGACTTAGCAAATCAAGAATTAGCGCAGAGAAACTCGGTGTTGGTTGCCGAAATTGCTGATCTACGCAGCGGTTTAGACGCGGTAGAAGAGCATGCGCGTAATGAACTTGGCATGATTAAGCAGGGTGAAACCTTTTATCGCATAATTCCGTCCTCCGAAATAGAACAATAAGTGGCTCCGAGTATCAACATTTCATGAAACCTGAATGTAAGCAATATACTGCGCTGTTACCTGCCGCAGGTATTGGTAGTCGTATGCAAGCCTCTCTTCCTAAACAATATTTGCGTTTAGGTGAGCAGACCATTTTAGAAACTACCGCCAAGGTCTTTTTATCCCACCCTGCTATTAAAAACTTAATCATTGTATTGCACCCCAACGACACTTGGTTTAACCAATTACCCTTAGCCAAAGACGTACGCATTAATACAGTGATTGGTGGCGATGAACGGGCTGACTCTGTGTTAGCTGGGCTCAAGGCGGCTAAGCAAGATGAATGGGTTTTAGTGCATGATGCGGCTAGGCCTTGTATTACCCAAAGTGACATTAGCAAATTAATTAGCGCCGTAGAGCTACAGCAATATGGTGGTATTTTAGCCACTCAAGTTCGCGATACGATGAAACGCGGGGCAGATGGCAAAATTGCCCAAACGGTGTCGAGAGAACAGCTTTGGCATGCATTAACCCCGCAAATGTTTAAGGTTAAGCAGCTTAAAGACAATATACAAAATGCCTTGTTAACTGGCGCTGTGATTACCGATGAAGCGTCTGCTATGGAGTGGGCGAACTGCCCGGTGAGCTTAGTGACAGGGCGTAGCGATAACATTAAAGTGACTTGCCCAGAAGATTTGGCCTTAGCAAAATGGTTTATCAGCCAGCAACAGACTGAAGAGGATTTATAAGTGAGTATTCGCATTGGCCACGGTTTTGACGTTCACAAGTTTGGTGGAGATGGCCCATTAATGGTTGCTGGAGTTGCCATTCCTTATGAGCAAGGGTTTGTTGCTCACTCTGATGGCGATGTTGCCCTTCATGCTTTATGTGACGCTTTGTTGGGCGCACTAGCCTTAGGCGATATCGGTCACCATTTTCCCGACAATGATCAGGCATATGCCGGCATCGACTCGCGAATCTTATTACGCCAAGTGGTTGCGCAGATATTTGAACGTGGCTTTAAACTGGCAAATCTTGATTTAACCATTGTGGCCCAAGCACCTAAGATGGCGCCGCACATAGAAGCCATGCGGCTAAATATTGCAGAAGATTTACAAGCCGATGTAAGCCAGATTAATGTAAAAGCCACAACAACTGAAAAGCTCGGCTTTGAAGGGCGTAAAGAAGGCATTTCTAGCCATGCAGTTGTGTTATTGGAGAAATGCTAGGTGAGCAACTATTTACAAGAGATCAACCAGCTCAATTACTTACATGGTAAACCGCAGAGCAGTGGAATACTGAAACAGCAAGCTGATGACTTTTGTGTGGACGAAGTATTGCCCTTTGAGTTTAGTGGCGACGGCGAGCACATGATGGTGAAGGTAGAAAAAACCGGTGAAAATACCTCATGGGTGGTTAAAATGTTGGCCGAAGCCTGCCAAGTAAGCCCTAAGGTGATTAGCTACGCGGGCTTAAAAGACAGGCATGCAGTAACCACTCAGTGGTTTAGTATTCAATTGCCAGGTAAACCCAATATAGAGCTGCCAGAGCAGTTGGGCGAGGGTGTTAAAGTTCTCGCTATTAAACGCCACAATCGAAAATTAAAACGCGGCGCGCTATCAGGAAATAATTTTCGGATCCGTCTGCGTGACGTTTCAGACATGCAAGATGCCATCGCGCGCGCCGAGTCAGTCGCCCAAGCTGGGGTACCAAACTATTTTGGGGCCCAGCGTTTTGGACGAGGCGCCAGTAATATTGACAGCGCCTTAGCGATGTTTACTGGTCAGCGAGTAAAGAATCGAGATAAACGCAGTATCTACCTTTCTGCTGCGCGTAGTTTGGTGTTTAACCGCGCAGTGAGTGAACGTATTGCTCAGCAACATTTCTCAGAGGTCTTAACTGGCGATGTGATGAAGTTTGCTAGCAGCAATGCATACTTTGTTGCTGAACAAGTGGATGCCGATATCTTAGCGCGTTTTCAACAAGGTGAGATTGAGCTTTCTGCGCCAATGGTGGGCAAGGGCGAGCTAGCTAGCTTAGGTGATGCTTTAAAATTTGAGACTAGTGTTCTTGGGACTTCCCCAGAGATAATTTCAGGCTTAAGTGAAGCAGGCTTAAAGATGGAACGTAGAGCTTTAGCGCTTAAACCCCAGCAGTTTAGTGCCAAGGCGGATGGGAATGATCTTGTGCTGAGCTTTTATCTGAGTGCTGGTAACTATGCCACCAGTATTTTGCGTGAAATTGTAAACTGTCAAGGTGAAGGTCATGACCATATTAGTGAGTAATGATGATGGTATTCATGCACCTGGCATTCAGTGTTTAGCACAGTGTTTAAAGCAACTAGCGCCGGTGTTAACGGTTGCCCCAGACCGCAATTGTAGCGGTGCCAGCAACTCTTTAACTCTAGAAAACCCCTTACGCATTGTGCACTTAGATGAACAAACTATCTCTGTTAAGGGGACGCCCACAGACTGCGTGCATCTAGCGATTAACGAGTTAGTGGATGAGCTACCAGAACTCGTGGTGGCGGGTATTAACGCAGGTGCCAACCTTGGTGATGACGTACTATATTCTGGTACCGTTGCTGCAGCAATGGAAGGAAGAAACTTGGGTTTACCTGCAATTGCTGTATCGTTAGTAGGCAGTGAAGGGAAGCACTATCAAACCGCTGCAGAAGTAACTTTAAAGTTGATTAAGCAACTGCGCGAGCATGCCTTACCGAGTAATCAAATTCTTAATGTGAACGTTCCTGATTTGCCAATGGAGCAGATTAAGGGCGTAAAGGTAACTCGGGCTGGCAGCCGGCATCGTGCAGAAGTGATGGTTAAACAACAAGATCCACGTGGCCACGACATTTATTGGCTTGGTCCACCTGGAGAAAAGCAAGATGCAGGAGAAGGCACCGACTTTCACGCAGTTGCTCAGGGCTATGTATCAATAACACCTTTAACAATAGATATGACAGCCCACAGCTTTATTGGCAAACTAGACACATGGATCAAGGATTGGGAGGCAAGGTAATGCAATTTGGCGAAAGCCCAAATAGTGTGAAATTGGTGAATCAACTGCGTCAACACGGTATACAAAACCAAGCCGTTCTGAATGCTATCGCGAAATTACCGAGACAGTATTTCATTGACGAAGCGCTTGCACATCAAGCTTGGGATAATACCGCTTTGCCAATTGGCCAAGGGCAAACTTTATCTCAGCCTTATATTGTGGCAAAAATGACCGAAATTTTACTACAAACTAAGCCGAAAAAAGTTCTCGAAATTGGTACTGGTTCAGGCTACCAAACAGCAGTTTTGGCCTCTTTGGTGGACCAAGTTTACTCTGTTGAGCGAATTAAAACTTTGCAATTTCAAGCCAAGCGTCGTTTAAAGATGCTCGACTTACATAATGTTGCAACAAAACATGGCGATGGTTGGCAAGGTTGGGCAAGCAAAGGGCCGTTTGATGCCATTATTGTTACCGCAGCTGCCGCCGCTATTCCTCAGGCTTTGGTCGGGCAGCTTAGCGTTGGCGGCAGAATGATTATTCCTGTCGGAGAGCAACAGCAACAACAGGCTCTAATCTTGATAGAAAAACACCCCCAAGGTTTTACCCAGCATAATCTTGAACCCGTTCGTTTTGTTCCTTTAATTAATGGTGAATTAGCGTGAAAATATTTAGTGCCTTATACGATAGAGTGATGACGTGGTCTGAGCACCGCCACGCTGTACGTTATCTTTCAGGGATGAGTTTTATAGAATCTATCTTTTGGCCTATTCCGGTAGACGTTATGCTCGCGCCAATGGCGCTTTCTCGTCCCAACAAAGCTCTACGCTTTGCTATGTTAGCAACTATTTTTTCTGTTTTAGGAGCGGCCTTAGGTTACGCCTTAGGTCAGTTTTTTTATGAGCCTCTGGTAGAGCCATTTATTAAATCCGTGGGCTATCAGCATAAAATGGATGTGGCTTTTGAGTGGTTTGAGAAATGGGGAGTATTGGTCATCTTTGTCGCTAGCTTTACCCCTGTGCCTTATAAAGTCTTCACCCTCACAGCCGGTATTTTAAATATGGCATTTATTCCATTTTTGCTTATTTCCTTGGTTGGCCGTGGTATGCGCTTCTACTTGGTTGCTGGCTTGATGATGTGGGGCGGGGAGAAAATGGAAGCACAACTTCGTAAATATGTAGAAATTTTGGGCTGGTTGGTAGTGGCTTTGGCAGTGGTTGCGTACTTATTGCTTCGCTAAATAAATGAATTACCTGCGTTATTTAGGTTTTTTATTGCTCTTATGCTTACTACAAGCTTGTAGTCGAGAGGGAGGCCCTGCACCAGTTACCAATGCAGGAACCTACAACGCAGAGACGCGTGGGGTACTAAACAGTTCTAGCTATAAAGTGAAAAAAGGCGAGACTCTTTACTCTATTGCTTGGCGAGCTGGGATAGACCCCGAACAATTGGCAAAAAGAAATAATATTCCGGCTCCTTACACAATTTATGTTGGACAAACCATCAAACTGAAAGGTAGCGGTGTTAAGTCCGGTAATGCCAAAACTAATAAGCATAAAACTGTGAAGTCGCAAGTTAAAGATGTTAATAAATCGTCAAAAGAACTTGAACCGACGTCAACAAAGGCATACGCTAAAAACTCGCCGAAAGTTACTGCGAAAGCTAAAACTGGCCCTGTTAAAGGCTGGATTTGGCCAACAAAAGGCAATGTTATCAAGGGGTTCTCTAACAAAGAGAACGGTAATAAAGGCCTAGATATTCGTGGTAAACAAGGCCAGAAAATAGTAGCTTCAGCACCGGGTCGAGTGGTGTATGCGGGCAGCGCATTAAGAGGTTACGGAAAACTAATAATAATAAAACACAACGACGATTATTTAAGTGCTTACGCACACAACAGTCGTTTACGTGTAAAAGAAAAACAGCAAGTAGTAGTAGGGCAACATATCGCCGATATGGGCGATACAGGAACAACCGATACGCGATTACATTTTGAGATCCGTTTCAAAGGAAAGTCAGTAGATCCAGCTAAGTATCTACCGGCACTCTAGCCTAGATTGCACATAACAATAATCGCAATCAGGTCTTGTTCAGGGAGGTTATGCTATGACCCAAGTAAAAACTGCTGTAAAACTTAAAAGCGTTTCAACAGAAGGTTCTAAGAATCAATCTGTTAGCAAAAAATCAGACAAAGATGACATCATGCAAGCCGATGTGTCCAAGAGTTTAGATGCTACTCAGCTCTATCTTGGTGAAATTGGTTTCTCTCCACTACTCACCGCAGAAGAAGAAGTTCTATACGCTCGGCGTGCCTTAAGAGGTGATGAAGCTGCGCGTAAACGAATGATTGAAAGTAACCTTCGCTTAGTAGTGAAAATCGCTCGCCGCTATAATAATCGAGGTTTAGCACTGTTAGATTTAATCGAGGAAGGGAACCTCGGGTTGATTCGTGCTGTGGAAAAGTTTGACCCAGAACGCGGTTTCCGCTTCTCAACCTATGCGACTTGGTGGATTCGTCAAACCATTGAACGTGCGATTATGAATCAAACACGAACTATTCGTTTACCTATTCATGTGGTTAAAGAACTCAACGTGTATTTACGTACCGCTCGTGAACTAGCGCATCGTTTAGACCATGAACCTACCGCTGAAGAAATTGCCGAAACCTTAGACCGCCCAGTTGAAGACGTAACCAAAATGCTGCGTTTAAACGAGCGTATCAGCTCAGTTGATACCCCTATCGGCGGTGATAACGATAAGGCTTTGCTTGATATCATTTCTGACGAAAACGATCACGGTCCAGAGCATAAAACCCAAGATGATGATATGAAAAATAGCATTGTTGGTTGGTTAGGCGAACTCAACAGTAAACAGCGCGAAGTGTTAGCACGCCGTTTTGGATTGTTAGGTTACGAAGCCTCTACCTTGGAAGATGTTGGTAGAGAAATTGGTTTAACGCGGGAACGAGTAAGACAAATTCAAGTCGAAGCACTGCGTCGTTTACGGGATATTCTTTCTCTACAAAACTTATCGATAGACTCGCTATTTAAAGTGTAGAAAAACAATCCTCAAAATAGTAAAAAAGGAAGCTTAGGCTTCCTTTTTTTGTTATTTAAATTAAAGGCTTATTGGCTTTGTTGTTTAAGTTTGAACAGAAAATCTAAAGCCGCTTTAGGCGATAATTCATTAGGATCTAGCTTATTGAGCTGTATTAAAACCGGATGAGGGTCAGGCTCGCCTAAGTCCATATTTAATTGACCAGCTAAGTCTCCATTTATCGCATTAGAACCAGTAGACTCAGTGGCTTCAAGTTGTTTGAGCTTTCGTTTAGCTTGGTTGATGACTGTTTTTGGAATGCCGGCAAGAGCGGCCACTTGCAAACCATAGCTTTTACTAGCTGCTCCATCTTGAACTTGATGCATAAATGCGATGGTGTCCTGATGTTCAACCGCGTCTAAATGTACATTGGCTACCCCTTCCAATAGCTCTGGAAGTTGGGTTAACTCAAAGTAATGGGTGGCAAATAGCGTTTGTGATTTAAGTTTTGCAAGGGCTTGCGCTACTGCCCAGGCCAGCGACATGCCATCATAAGTGCTTGTTCCTCTGCCGATTTCATCCATTAGCACTAGGCTATTGGCAGTGGCGTTATGCAAAATATTTGCTGTTTCAGTCATCTCAACCATAAAGGTTGAACGACCACTTGCCAGGTCATCTGACGCGCCAATACGCGTGAAGATCTTATCAATCGGACCTAGTTCCGCGCCATCAGCTGGAACAAAACTGCCCATATAAGCCATTAAGCATATAAGCGCGGTTTGGCGCATGTAGGTTGACTTCCCCCCCATGTTAGGGCCAGTTACAATCAACAACTGTCGTTGTTTGTTAAGCTGAACTGGGTTGGCGATAAAAGGTGTGTCATGTACCTGTTCGACTACTGGGTGACGGCCACCTTGGATATTAATACCCGAGCTTTTACTAAAGCTTGGGCGAGAGTAGTTTAAGCTTTCGGCTCTTTCCGCCAGACAAGCGAGAACATCTAGCTGAGCAACGGCTTGGGCGCTTTGTTGCATTTTGCTTAGCGCAGGCATTAACAGGTCGAGAAGTTGTTCGTATAGCTGTTTCTCTAGAGCGAGCGCTTTACCCTGGCTAGAAAGCACTTTTTCTTCGTGTTCTTTCAGCTCGGCAATGATGTAGCGTTCCATATTCTTTAAAGTTTGGCGGCGAATATAATGATCAGGAACTTGCTCTGCTTGTGCTCGGCTAACTTCAATATAAAAACCGTGTACTTTGTTATAGCCAATTTTGAGGTTAGCGATACCGGTTTGTTCTCGTTCGCGTTGCTCAATATCTCTTAAAAACTGAGTTGCGCCTTCACTTAAGTTTCGCCACTCATCGAGTTCTTGATTGTAGCCTGGAGCAATTACCCCTCCATCGCGAATAAGTACTGGAGGATTATCGATTATGGCACTTTGCAGCAAACCCAGTGTATCTGGAAATTCTCCAATGGTCTTAGCTAAGGGTGCCAAGGCCTGACTATTGTGCAAGTAACTTTGTAGCTCTGGGAGTTGCTCAAAGGCATTGCGTAAGCGAGCTAAATCGCGGGGACGAGCTGAGCGCAGTGCTAAACGCGCCAAAATACGCTCAATGTCACCAATGGATTTAAGAATGCTTTGTAGCTGTGGGTAGAGGTCTGAACTTAGCATCTCAGCAATGCAATCTTGGCGAGCGACAACTTCTTGCTGATTACTTAGCGGTTGATGAATCCAGCGATTGAGTAAGCGGCTGCCCATGGCTGTTGCGCTACGATCTAGTATAGTGCTAAGTGTATTGTCGTAAGTGCCAGATAAGTTTCGAGTAAGTTCTAAGTTCTTGCGACTAGCAGCATCTAACTGAATAAACTGACTTTGGCTTTCAATAATAATGGCATTGATATGTGGCAATGCGGTGCGTTGTGTATCCTGTACATATTGCAATAAGCAACCCGCTGCCGATAAGGCGAGTGGATATTCACTTACGCCAAAACCATCTAGATGACGAGTACCAAACTGCTGGTTTAGCACTTTTTCTGCTGTGGCTAAATCAAATTCCCACTCACCTCGTCGGCGTAAACCCTTATAGTTTTGCAGGCTTGAGTAGTATTCAAAATCGTCGGGGTAGAGCAGTTCGGCAGGGTTTAATCTTTGCAATTCTGCTTGTAGCTGATCTTCACCATTAAACTGATTGATAACGAAGCGACCACTGGCAATATCCAGATAAGCGAGACCAATTTGCTGCTGTTGGTTCACAACGCTAACCAATAGGTTGTCGTGCTTTTCTTCTAGTAGTGCTTCATCACTAACCGTGCCTGGGGTAATAATCCTAACAACTTTACGCTCAACTGGACCTTTGCTGGTAGCAGGGTCGCCTATCTGTTCACAAATAGCCACCGACTCACCCAGCTGCACTAATCGTGATAGGTAGTTTTCAGCAGCATGATAAGGAATGCCCGCCATGGGAATAGGTGTGCCAGCGGATTGCCCACGTTTGGTGAGTGAAATATCCATTAACTCTGAAGCGCGTTTAGCGTCATCGTAAAACAATTCATAGAAATCGCCCATTCGATAAAACAGTAAAATATCGGGGTGTTGCGCCTTTAGGTTGAGGTATTGGCGCATCATCGGCGTATGTTTTTCTAGGTTTGTTTCAGTCATCGGCGTAATCGAATAATTGCTATTTAGTTAAACGAAGCTGCAAGGATAAAAGCTGCCAGCAAATTAGGCAAAACTCTTTTAGGAATTTTATGGAATAAACTTGATACTGTATGAACATCCAGTATACTACTGGTCAACAAGATAGTTAAAAGCACCTAACGAGGGCGATATGGATCAGAACAAACAAAAGGCATTAGCTGCGGCCCTAGGCCAAATTGAGAAGCAATTTGGTAAAGGCTCAATCATGAAGCTTGGTGATAACCGTACCATGGATATCGAAACCATTTCTACTGGTTCTTTATCAATTGATATTGCCTTGGGTGCTGGCGGCTTACCAATGGGTCGAGTGATTGAAATCTATGGTCCTGAAAGTTCTGGTAAAACCACTCTTACTCTTGAAGCGATTGCACAAGCGCAGAAAGTGGGCAAGGTATGTGCCTTTGTGGATGCAGAGCATGCCCTAGACCCTATTTACGCTAAAAAACTGGGTGTAGATGTAGATAACTTATTAGTGTCTCAGCCTGACACTGGTGAGCAAGCTCTAGAAATTACTGATATGTTAGCGCGCTCTGGCGCTGTAGATATGATCGTAATTGACTCGGTAGCAGCATTAACACCAAAAGCAGAAATCGAAGGTGACATGGGCGATAGCCATGTTGGTTTGCAGGCACGTTTAATGTCGCAAGCTTTACGCAAGCTAACGGGTACCCTAAAACAAACTAACTGCATGTGTATCTTTATTAACCAAATCCGCATGAAGATTGGTGTAATGTTTGGTAACCCAGAAACTACCTCCGGTGGTAATGCGCTTAAGTTTTATGCATCTGTACGCCTTGATATTCGCCGCATCGGTGCGGTAAAAGCGGGCGATGAAGTAGTTGGTAACGAAACTCGCGTTAAAGTGGTTAAAAATAAAATTGCTGCGCCATTTAAGCAAGCTGAATTCCAGATTATGTATGGTGAAGGCTTTAACCGCTACGGTGAGCTAGTTGATTTAGGTGTTAAAGAAAAACTCGTAGATAAAGCCGGTGCTTGGTTCTCTTATAAAGGCAGTAAAATCGGCCAAGGTAAAGCCAACGCTTCTACCTACTTAAAAGAGCATCCGGAAGTTGCTCAAGAAATTGAGATGACTATTCGTAATAACCTTCTAAACAAGGTTGAGCTCGAAGAGCAAGAACCTGCCGCTGAAGCTCCAGCAGATCAAGAAGCATAAGCGAGATAAAGGAGCCTAAGGGCTCCTTTTTGTTATGACTAACCGCAGCGCCCTACATACCACCATCGATTTGCTATCAAGACGCTCTTATAGCCAACAGCAGCTAGCGCAAAAGCTACGGCAAAAAGGCTATCAAGATGAAGAGGTTAGCGATGCCCTCGAATATGCTCAGCAAAACGCTTGGTTAGATGACAAAAGTTACGCAGCATCGCTAACCCGCGCTCGGGTTAGCAAAGGTTACGGCAAAAACTACATCAAACAGTACTTGCAAACTAAGGGGATTAGTGGCGATTTAGCCAGTGAGGTACTGGAACAGGATGACTGGGATTGGTACCAAGCCATCGAGCTTTGTTTTAACAAAAAATTTAAACAAGGTTTACCCGGCGACCGAATGCAAAAGCAAAAATGTACTGCCTATTTGTTTCGACGTGGCTTTGATTTCGAACTAATCAATATCTTGTATAGCGAACTACAACAGCAATAAGCCTCGAACACTTTGCCTGCAAAGGTCTGCGTGATATATTGTCGCGATTAATAACGGTTTCACCTTTTTTAGCGCTTATCGACGGGAAACTTTAGGTTTCACCGCTATGTCGAGTTGCTACAAACCCCCAGGAAAGAGTTTCATGAAGATGACTTCAGCTGAAGTAAGAAATGCATTTTTAAGCTTCTTTAACAGCAAAAATCACCAAGTAGTTGCCAGTAGTTCATTAGTCCCTCACGACGATCCTACCTTACTATTTACCAATGCGGGTATGAATCAGTTCAAAGACGTATTTCTTGGCATTGATAAGCGTAATTACAGCCGAGCCACTACATCGCAACGCTGTGTACGAGCTGGCGGTAAGCACAACGATCTAGAAAACGTAGGCTACACGGCACGCCACCACACTTTCTTTGAAATGCTAGGTAACTTCAGCTTTGGTGATTACTTCAAAGAAGAAGCCATTGGCTATGCGTGGGAGTTCTTAACTGAAGTTGTTAAGTTACCTAAAGAAAAGCTATTAGTTACCGTTTACCAAACCGATGATGAAGCGTTTGATTTGTGGGCTAATAAAATTGGTGTACCTAAAGAGCGCATCATTCGTATTGGCGACAAGTCTCCTGAGAAGAAGTTCGAGTCTGATAACTTCTGGCAAATGGGTGACACCGGTCCTTGTGGCCCCTGTACCGAAATCTTTTATGACCATGGCGAGCATATCTGGGGCGGTCCTCCAGGCAGCCCTGAAGAAGATGGTGACCGTTTCATTGAAATTTGGAATGTAGTATTCATGCAGTTCAACCGTCAAGCCGACGGAACCATGGATCCTTTACCAAATCCTTCAGTTGATACCGGTATGGGCTTAGAGCGTATTGCAGCAATATTACAAGGCGTGCACTCTAACTACGAAATCGATATTTTCCAAAACTTGATTGCTGCAGCCGCAAAAATCATTAGCACCAATGATTTGGAAAACAAATCGTTGCGGGTAATTGCAGACCACATTCGTTCATGCGGTTTCTTAATCGCAGATGGCGTAATGCCGGCCAATGAAGGCCGCGGTTACGTTTTGCGACGCATTATTCGCCGTGCAGTACGCCATGGTAATAAGCTGGGTGCTACTGATGCATTCTTTTATAAGTTATTGCCGGCGCTAATCGCAGAAATGGGTGAAGCCTACCCAGAGCTGCAAACTCAATTACCGGTTATTGAGCGTGTGCTTAAGCTAGAAGAAGAGCAGTTTGCCAAAACCCTTGATCGTGGTTTGTTAATTTTGGACGAAGCACTTAGCGAGTTAGATGGTTCGGTTATTCCTGGTGACTTAGTATTTAAGCTTTATGACACTTATGGCTTTCCTGCAGACTTAACCGCTGATATCGCCCGTGAGCGAGAGTTAAGTGTAGATGAGGCCGAGTTTGAAGCGGCCATGCAAGCACAACGTGAGCGAGCGAAGCAAGCCAGTAACTTTGGAACGGATTATAACGACAATCTAATTATTGACAGCGCGACTGAGTTCCTTGGTTACCAACACTTAGAAGCAGACGTTAAGATTGTTGAAATGTATAAAGATGGCGAGCCTCAATCGTCTCTTACCGGCGGTGACCAAGCTATTATCGTGTTAGATAAAACACCGTTTTACGCCGAGTCAGGTGGTCAAGCTGGCGATGCTGGCGAGTTGATGTATGAAGGCGGAAGCTTTGTTGTGCAAGACACCCTAAAAGTGGGTAAAGCTTTTGTACATAAAGGTTATGTGCAAGGTGGTGATTTAAATGTTCAGCAGTTAGTTCAAGCTAAGGTTGATTCACGCCGTCGCTGGAATACTGCGCTAAATCACTCGGTAACGCACCTATTGCACGCTGCATTGCGTCAAACTTTAGGTGAGCACGTTACTCAAAAAGGTTCTTTGGTAGAAGCGGCGCGTTTACGTTTCGATTTTTCACACTTTGAAGGTGTGTCTATGCGCTCGTTACGCCAAGTTGAACACCTAGTAAACCAACAAATTCGTCGCAACCTGCCTGTTGAGACCAAGGTAATGAACCTTGATGAAGCTAAGCAGGCTGGTGCGATGGCCTTATTTGGTGAGAAATATGACGACGACGTGCGTGTTGTAAGTATGGGTGATTTCTCAACTGAGCTATGTGGGGGGACTCACGTAAACCACACTGGTGACATCGGTTTCTTTAAAATCACCAGCGAAGCAGGTATTGCTGCTGGGGTTCGTCGTATTGAAGCGGTAACCGGTCAATTTGCTATCGACTTGATTCACCGCCTAGCCGAAGAAACAGAAAAAGCGGCTAACTTGGTTAAAGGTGACCAATTCAATATTGGCGATAAAGTGATTCAGTTAGTTGATCGCAACAAAATGCTCGAGAAAGAAGTGACTCAGCTAAAAGCTAAGTTAGCTAGTGCTGCCAGTAATGATGCTGCAGATCAAATACAAACCATTAATGGTGTGAAAGTATTGATTGCCTTAATTGATGGTGCTGAGGGTAAAGCCCTTCGCAGTAGCGTTGATGAACTCAAGGTTAAGCTTGAAAGCGGCGTAATTTTGCTTGGTACAGTAAACGATGGCAAAGTTAGCCTGGTTGCAGGTGTTACTAAAGATCTTACTGGTCGCGTTAAAGCCGGTGAGATGGTGAACATCGCTGCTCAATGTGTTGGTGGTAAAGGCGGTGGCCGACCCGATATGGCTCAAGCGGGCGGGTCTAATCCAGATGGTTTGCCAAAAGCTCTAGCCGATGTGAAAGAGTGGCTTATTGAAAAGCTTTAAATAGTTATGCATTAAGTGTTAGAGAAAAAGGAAAGCAAGTGGCACTAATTGTTCAAAAATATGGCGGCACTTCGGTGGGTACCTTAGAGCGTATCCAAGCCGTAGCCGATCGCGTTATTCGCTGTAAAGAAGCGGGCGACGATATCGTGGTTGTTCTTTCAGCGATGTCTGGTGAAACCAATCGCTTGTTAGGTCTAGCCAATGAGATAGACGAAAACGCCAGTGAGCGTGAAAAAGACGTATTGGTATCTACTGGTGAGCAAGTGACTATTGCTTTGCTGAGTATTGCTTTACAGAAGAAAGGCTGTGATGCGATTTCTATGACTGGCGATCAGATCCGTATGCATACCGATAAGGCTCACGGTAAAGCACGTATCACCGATATTGACGATCATAATATTCAAGCTCACTTAAAAGAGAATAAAGTAGTGGTGATTGCTGGATTCCAAGGTAGGAGCCCAGACAACTACATTACTACTTTAGGCCGTGGTGGTTCAGACACTACGGCAGTGGCTATTGCAGCGGCGCTTAAAGCTGATGAGTGTCAGATATATACCGATGTTGATGGTGTATACACTACTGACCCACGAGTAGAGCCTAAAGCCCGCCGTTTAGAGAGCATTACTTTTGAAGAAATGCTAGAAATGGCCAGTTTAGGCGCAAAAGTTTTACAGATCCGCGCTGTAGAGTTTGCCGGCAAATATAATGTGCCGTTGCGTGTTCTATCAAGTTTTACTGAAGGTAATGGAACCTTAATTAGTTATGAGGGAAATAAAATGGAGTCACCCGTAATATCAGGCATCGCATTTAATCGTGATGAAGCAAGCTTAACGATTTTGGGTGTACCAGATAAACCTTCCGTTGCCGCATCAATATTGGCGCCTATTGGCGATGCTAACATCGACGTAGATATGATTATTCAAAACTCGATGGGTGATAACACCGCAGACTTTACTTTTACGGTTCACCGTAATGATTATAAGCGTGCCAAAGAGCTGTTAGAAGAAACCTCTAGCAAACTGGGGGCGCGCGAAGTTCAAGGTAAAGACTCCTTGGCAAAAATTTCTATTGTTGGGGTGGGGATGATGAATCACCCTGGCGTTGCTAAAACCATGTTTGAAACCTTAGGAAACGAGGGCATTAATATGCAACTTATCTCGACTTCTGAAATCAAAGTGTCGGTAGTAGTAGACGAAAAGTATTTAGAGTTGGCTGTACGTGCTTTGCATAGTGCATATAACCTAGAGCAATAATAATGACTCTTTGGCTTAAACAAGCTAGTCTATACGCTTAATAGCAGAAAAATAACAGCTTAGATAAGTCGCTAAAGAACAAGAATATGAATTTAAGGAGATAATGAATGCTAATTTTGACGCGCCGTGTAGGCGAAACGTTGATGATTGGGGATGAAGTAACCGTAACTGTATTGGGTGTTAAAGGTAACCAAGTACGTATCGGTGTAAATGCACCAAAAGAAGTATCTGTGCACCGTGAAGAGATCTACATGCGCATTCAAGCAGAGAAAAGTGCAGGCGCCTAAGCAAGCCTTACATTGCCAAGATTTATCTTTAGGAAGCCTCTGGCTTCCTTTTGTTTTTTAGGGTTTTGCGGCTTATGAGCTGCGGCTACAAATCCACCGCTTAATCACCAGAACGTTTGCTTTGTAGTCAGTTGCTAAACAAATACATAGCCAACTGTTCGAAAGCTGAACGAACAAAAGAAAAGTGACAAAAAAGGTTTGACTATATTTTTGGAAGCAGTAATATCTGCATCCGAAATCGCGGTGAGGTGGCCGAGTGGCCGAAGGCGCTCCCCTGCTAAGGGAGTATAGGGTTTGTAGCCCTATCGAGGGTTCGAATCCCTCCCTCACCGCCATCGATTTCAACGCGCGTGTAGCTCAGCTGGATAGAGTACCTGGCTACGAACCAGGCGGTCGGAGGTTCGAATCCTTCCACGCGCGCCATATTTTAAAAGAAAGATTAGTAGTTTTAATTACAAAGTGTTTTCTGCGCGCGTGTAGCTCAGCTGGATAGAGTACCTGGCTACGAACCAGGCGGTCGGAGGTTCGAATCCTTCCACGCGCGCCATTATTTAAAAAGCTCATAGTTATGTGAGCTTTTTTTATTGAAGTGTTATCTGTGCGCGTGTAGCTCAGCTGGATAGAGTACCTGGCTACGAACCAGGCGGTCGGAGGTTCGAATCCTTCCACGCGCGCCATATTTTAAAAGAATGACTTGTCGTTCTTGTTTACAAAGTGTTTTCTGCGCGCGTGTAGCTCAGCTGGATAGAGTACCTGGCTACGAACCAGGCGGTCGGAGGTTCGAATCCTTCCACGCGCGCCATTCTTCTTAAGTTTGCCCTTGGGCGAGCTTGCTGAAGGAAATCGAGGTGAGGTGGCCGAGTGGCCGAAGGCGCTCCCCTGCTAAGGGAGTATAGGGTTTGTAGCCCTATCGAGGGTTCGAATCCCTCCCTCACCGCCATCGATTTCAACGCGCGTGTAGCTCAGCTGGATAGAGTACCTGGCTACGAACCAGGCGGTCGGAGGTTCGAATCCTTCCACGCGCGCCATTTTCTGTTTTTATTTGATGCATTGCCCATTCTCTTCTAGGCTTTGTTTCATAACCCACGCGCGTGTAGCTCAGCTGGATAGAGTACCTGGCTACGAACCAGGCGGTCGGAGGTTCGAATCCTTCCACGCGCGCCATTTTCTCTGTTTCTATTTATTCCCTTTCACGCCCTAGATCACTATTCACCTCTTATTCATCTTAAAATTGCATCTCTTGTGATCGCCATTACTACTTTTGAGGTAGCTAAGCTGCTAGATTAGTTAATGAATTATGCTGTCGTGAAGCTGTAAATCAGTTGTTAACTAAATGTTATCGTTTGGCGGTTTAAACTGTGTAACGAGCGATGTGGCGTATAATTGCGAATTTTGTCATTGGTAAAATAAAGTTAACAATACCAAGGTTTTGAATAATTATTCAAAAATCAAGTTTGATTTTTGTTGTTTAGCATGTAATTCTTACGCCAATCTCAAAGGATGTGGATTAATAATATGATGGATTTGACTGAGCTGTTAGTGGAAGCAGCAACGTTAATGGGGGTCGGGATGATCGCCGTATTCGCTTTTTTATCGCTACTTATTGTTGCGGTAAATGGCTTAGCTAAGCTGGCGCCACCGCTAGCCGAAGTAGCGGAACCAAAGCAAACCTCGTCTCCAGCTCCCCAACCTGCCAATAACGCCACTGTAGTAGCCGCTATATCAGCTGCTGTTCAACAGTACCGGAAGGCCCAATAACTAAAAGAGGATTTAACGCAATGTCTAAACCACTTGCATTAACCGATGTTGTATTGCGCGACGCGCATCAATCATTATTAGCAACCCGTCTTCGCCTTGAAGATATGTTGCCTATTGCTGAGCAACTCGACCAAATTGGTTATTGGTCTCTAGAAACATGGGGTGGCGCAACCTTTGACGCCTGTATTCGTTATCTTGGCGAAGACCCATGGGAGCGTTTACGCGCGCTTAAGAAGGCAATGCCTAATACTAAGCAGCAAATGCTATTGCGTGGCCAAAACTTACTAGGTTACCGCCACTATGCTGACGACGTTGTAGAGCGCTTTGTAGAACGTGCGGTTAAAAATGGTATGGATGTATTCCGTATCTTTGACGCGATGAATGATCCGCGTAACTTTCAAACTGCAGTAAAAGCAGCCCTAGATTGCGGCGCACATGCGCAGGGGACGATTTCTTACACCACTAGCCCAATTCACACTTTGGATAATTGGGTAGACCTTGCAAAGAGCTTAGAGGACATTGGTTGTCACTCTATTGCCATTAAGGATATGTCGGGTTTATTAAAACCTTATGAAGCTGAAACACTGATTAAGCGTCTTAAAGCTGAAACTGATGTAGAAATTGCATTGCACTGTCATGCAACGACCGGCTTAAGCTTACCTACCCACATTAAAGCCATTGAAGCCGGCGTAGACATCATCGACACAGCAATCTCATCAATGAGCTGTACTTATGGTCACAGCCCAACAGAGACCATTGTAGCGATGCTAGAAGGTACTGAGCGCGATACAGGCTTAGACCTAACTAAACTGGAATCTATTGCAGCTTACTTCCGCGAAGTACGTAAAAAGTACGCTAAGTTCGAAGGCAGCCTTAAAGGTGTTGATTCACGCATTCTTATCGCGCAAGTACCTGGTGGCATGTTAACCAACATGGAAGGCCAGCTTAAAGAGCAGGGCGCTGCAGACAAACTTGATGAAGTATTACTAGAGATCCCTAAAGTACGTAAGGACTTAGGTTACATCCCACTGGTAACACCTACTTCGCAAATTGTAGGTAGCCAAGCAGTGCTTAACGTTTTAACTGGTGAGCGTTACAAAACGATTACCAAAGAGACCGCAGGTATCTTAAGCGGTCAATACGGTAAAGCGCCTGGCGAGCTGAATGCAGAGTTACAAGCGCGTGTTCTTGATGGTGCAGAAGCTATTACCTGCCGCCCAGCAGATTTACTGCAAGCGGAGATGGAGCGCCTTAAAACTGAAGTAGAGCAACTAGCCAAAGAAAAAGGTTTTGCTCTAGCTGAAGACAAGATTGATGATGCTTTAACTTATGCATTGTTCCCACAAATTGGCCTTAAGTTCTTAGAGAATCGCGGCAACCCAGATGCATTTGAGCCAGTACCAAGCGCTGATGACGTTAAAGTAGCGGCTCCTGCTAAACCTGGCGCAGTAGAAACTTACTCGGTACGAGTGGACGGTCAGCTGTACACCGTAGATGTAGGCCCAGAGGGTTCTATTGATGGCGTAACACCAGTAGCCAGCTCAGCGCCAGCTGCGGCCACTCCAGCAGCACCAGCTGCCAGTGGCAAAGGAGAAGCCTTACCAGCTCCTTTAGCGGGTAACATCTTTAAAGTTCTCGCTAAGCCTGGCGCTAATGTGCAAGAAGGCGATGTATTGCTGATTATGGAAGCAATGAAAATGGAAACCGAAATCCGTTCCGCTAAAACCGGGGTTGTTGACGAGGTATTAGTTAGAGAAGGTGATGCGGTTGCTGTGGGCGAAGTCCTGCTTAGCATCGCATAAGGGAGCGAGAACGTGGAAGGAATTACTAAGCTATGGCTGGAGACCGGCCTAGCTAACTTCGAACCAGCACAATTAGTGATGATGGCAGTAGGTTTACTGCTGCTATATTTGGCAATTGTGCGTAAATTTGAGCCCTTATTGCTGCTACCGATTGGTTTTGGTGCTGTGCTGGCCAACATTCCAAATGCTGGGTTTAACGATGAAGGCGGTTTGCTTTACTACGTTTACCATGTAGGAATCGAGACCGGTGTTTTCCCACTACTTATCTTTATGGGTGTTGGCGCGTTAACAGACTTTGGTGCGCTTATCGCAAACCCAAGAATGTTATTGCTTGGTGCAGCGGCTCAGTTTGGTATTTTTGCGACGCTATTTGGCGCAATTCTATTAAACATGATCCCAGGCTTTGATTTTACCCTGGCTGATGCTTCTGCGATTGCAATTATTGGTGGAGCAGATGGCCCTACGGCTATCTTCCTTGCCTCTAAACTTGCACCTGATTTATTAGGTGCGATTGCGGTAGCTGCTTATTCATACATGGCACTGGTTCCAATTATTCAGCCGCCGATTATGAAGGCCTTAACCTCTAAAGAAGAACGCGAAATTCAAATGGAGCAATTGCGTCCGGTTAGCGTGCGAGAAAAGATTATTTTCCCTATCGCTGTACTTGGCTTAACCATTTTGTTCTTACCAGCGGCAACACCTCTAGTGGGTATGTTCTGTTTAGGTAACCTAATGCGTGAAAGCGGCGTGGTTGATCGTTTAAGCAAAACTGCACAAAACGAACTTATCAACGTTGTGACCATCTTCTTAGGTTTAGCGGTAGGTTCTAAGTTATCTGCTGACAAATTCTTAACTGTAGAAACGCTAGGTATTCTTGGCTTAGGTGCTGTGGCATTTGGTATTGGTACTGCTTCTGGAGTACTTATGGCTAAGTTAATGAGCCGTTTAAGTGGCGGTAAAATTAATCCATTGATTGGTGCTGCCGGTGTATCTGCGGTGCCAATGGCTGCACGTGTTGTAAATAAAGTAGGTTTAGAGTCAAACCCTCATAACTTCTTGTTAATGCATGCTATGGGACCAAACGTTGCTGGGGTACTAGGTAGTGCCGTAGCTGCGGGTGTACTGCTGTCTTTAGTTGGTTAATACCTAACAGCGAAACAAAAAGCTTGCCTCGGCAAGCTTTTTTTATGTGTAGCTAATGGGTTAGCCAAATCATTAATGAGAAGAATCCAATCAATGCGGTGCTAATCCCAATAATCCAATAGTAACCTTTTAAACCTTGTTTGAAGCTTAAGCCATAATGGAATAGAAACAGTGTCCATAAAATGGTTAATAACAAGGGCAACAAGAAAAATCGCACCATAATTCTACCTACTGGGTCACTTAAGTAATTGAAGAACTTTTAGTTTACCTTCATTACTTACAAATTGAAGTAATACCAATCACACTAAGTAAGTGATCAGAAATAACGCAGGAAAAATACTCGAGAATAAGGCAGGGTTTTTCGATAAGTAGTTATTCTACAATCAAAAAACCTAACGTAGTTATCGAGCATTTTAACCAGATAGAATGAACAGCTACTTAGTACGATTGGTATAAGCTAATCACTAACTTCGCTACGCTTCACAATGATTACTCGGTTTCACCCAATTCACTACTGTTGCTCGCTTTACGCATTAACACGCTTTACAAAATATTCTAGTTAAATTGCCGCTAATTGGTATGATGCAGGCTACATCGGCTGCAGTTCAGTCCGACCGCATACAGAGTAGATTATGAACTTCCAAGATTACCAAAACTATGCCGCTTTTATTTTTGATATGGATGGAACCTTGATTGATTCCATGCAGCATCATCAAAACGCGTGGCAGTCTGCTCTGGATCAGTTTTCCATTCCTTTTAGCTCAGAACAAATGCTGGCAATGAGTGGATGGCCAACCTTACAAACAGTTGAAAACTTGCTTGCCGATACCCATATAAAGGGGATAGATGTTCAGCAAGTGGTTGATGCTAAAGAGCTGCGTTATCACCAACTAGTGAATAGTGAAATACAGCCAACACCTTTAATTAAAGTCTATGAGCATTTTTTAGGTGAAAAGCTAATGGCTGTGGGCACTGGTGCTAGCCAGCAACAAGCTGAGATGATACTAAGCAAACTGGGTATAGCCGATAAACTGCAAGCGATTGTTGGGGCCGATTTAGTGGCAAAGCATAAGCCAGCTCCTGACACCTTCTTAAAGTGTGCAGAATTGATGCAAGCAGAACCGCAAGCATGCCTGGTATTTGAAGACGCTGATGCTGGCATAGAGGCTGCAAAGGCCGCCGGAATGGCGGTGGTTGATGTAAGAAACTTGTGGCCAGCGAACTATTTTGTTGATTAGGCGGTTCTATTGTTAGTCCTATTGTTTTTTAGCGCCTTTGTATCAGCCACCTTATTACCTGGCAGCTCAGAAGTCGTATTGCTGGGTTTGGCCAGCCAAGTTCCGGAGCAGTGGCTTAGCTTGTTAGTTGTGGCTACCTTAGGTAATACCCTAGGTGGCTTAGTAACCTTTGCCATGGGGTGGGGGGCTTTTTACTTTGGTAACAGACATTTCAGTTGGTTACCTAACTTGAATGAACAAGCCGAGGCGAAGCCTTGGTTGGTCAAATACGGCGCCTGGAGCTTATTGATGAGTTGGGCACCAGTAATTGGCGATGCGCTTTGTTTTGTAGCGGGCGCAGCTAAACTTCCAGTTTGGCAAAGCACCGTTGCCATGCTTATTGGCAAAGCGATCCGTTACGCTTTGCTATTAGCATTAGGTAATGCAGTTGTGAGTTTTTAGATAATGATTAGAGAGGTCAATATAGTGCTTAGATGGTTAAGTGTGCTTAGCATTCTGTGGTTAGCTGCTTGTACTCAGATAGACCCTAAATCTTCGCTTGAGCTACCCAAGGGTGTGGAGTTAATTGAAACCTCGCAGGCCAATAATAGCGACATCCAGATAGCTTACAAAAAGTATCGTTTAGCCAATGGCTTAACGGTATTGCTCTACCAAGATGATAACGCGCCCTTGGCGCATGTAGATATTACTTATCACGTTGGTTCCAATCGCGAAGAGCCGGGCAAGTCTGGCTTTGCCCACTTCTTTGAACATATGATGTTTCAAGGCTCAAAACACGTAGGCGACCAAGAGCATTTCCGCATTATTAACGAAGCGGGTGGAACCATGAATGGCTCCACAACCAAAGATCGCACAAATTACTATCAAACCGTACCCGCTAACCAGCTAGAAAAAGTGCTGTGGTTAGAAGCTGATCGAATGGGCTTTTTGCTTGAGGCTGTAAGCCAGAAGAAGTTCGAAATCCAGCGTGATACGGTGAAAAATGAGCGCGCTCAGCGCGTAGATAACGCGCCCTATGGTCTGTTGTCTGAACGCGTAGACGAAGCCCTTTATCCTCGAGAACATCCCTATTCGTGGCAGCCAATTGGCTATATTGAAGATCTAAATCGGGTAGACGTAAACGACCTTAAGGCGTTTTTCCTACGTTGGTACGGGCCCAATAATGCAGTGCTAAGCATTGGAGGCGATATAGATGAGACTCAAAGCTTAGAATGGATTAGCCAGTACTTTGGTGACATTCCAAGCGGCCCTGAGATCCCCAAAATTACCCCAAGCCCAGCGAAGTTAAGCGAAACACGTTATATCTCTTTAGAAGATCGTGTTCATATCCCTCTGCTCTATATCAGCTATCCAACTGTGTATGCCGGCGCTGAAGACGAAGTTGCTCTAGATATGTTTGCCGAGATCTTAGGTGGTGGCAAAAGCTCGTTACTGCATCAATCATTGGTTGAATCAGGTAAAGCCTTATCTGCTGGCAGCTCCCATTATTGTCGTGAAATGGCGTGTACCTTGTCTATATACGTACGCGCTAATCCGCAGGCCGGTTTAACCTTGGCTCAGCTAGAACAAGATGTTGACCAAGCCATTAATGACTTTGCAGAGCGTGGAGTGAATGCTGAAGACTTGCAGCGCGTTCGCTCATCGCTTAAAGCTTCTACTATCTACAGTTTAGAGAGTGTTTCAGATGTGGTGACTCAGCTTGCCTTTGGCGAAACTTTCTTTGAGCAGCCCTTGTATATCAGTGAAGTATTACAACAGTTTCAAAACGTTAATGACCAGCAGGTACAGCAAGCTTACCAGCACTACATATTAAACAAACCTCGAGTGGTGATGAGTGTTGTACCAAGAGGGCAAAGCCAGTTAATTGCAGCTGAAGACAACTTTACCCCTGCGCCGCGCACCCTACCTGAGCAGCAGCACATTGAAGACAGCGAACTAGCACTGCGTGAAGTAAAAGATGACTTTGACCGCAGCATTGAGCCTCCTTCCGGCCCCGCTGTAGCAGTTAAATTACCTAAATTATGGCATGCAGAGTTAACTAACGGCTTACAAGTATTAGGGACATCTGAGCAGCCCACCCCCACGGTTACCCTGCAGTTTAGGATGCCCGGCGGTAGTATTTCGGAACCCAAAGGCAAAGAAGGTCTGGCTAAGCTAACGGCGCAAATGTTGATGCAAAGCACCCAGCAAACTGCTGCCGCTGAGTTATCTGATCAACTTACCGAGTTGGGCGCGTCGGTCAGCTTTAGTGGCGGGCTGTATAGTCAAAATATTAGTCTGTCTTCATTAACCGAGAACTTGCCACAGGTGCTGGAAATTTTGCAGCAGCGTTTATTAACTCCCGCTTTTGATAGTGCAGAGTTTGAGCGTGAAAAAGCCCGTCACTTGCAAAGTATTGAGCAGAAGTTTAATCAGCCAAATTGGCTAGCCAGTATTGCTAGTCAAAGCTTGTTCTTTGGTGAGGGCAGTCGCCTAGCAACCTCGAGTTGGGGGAGTCGCGATAGCATAGCTGCGCTTTCTCTTGAAGATGTGAAGCATTTTTGGCATCAGCATTACCAACCCAAGGGCAGCCAGTTGGTTGCTGTAAGCAACCTCAATCAAACTGAGATTGAACAGGCATTGCAACCTTTACAGCAACAATGGCAAGGCGAGGCCAGCAAGGCTGCTCATTTAACGGCGAAACCTTCTGCAAAGAACAACACCATTTATCTGCTAGATAAACCAGGTGCTGTACAGTCGGTGATTCGTATTGGTCGTTTAGCGATGCCTTACGATGCTACTGGTGAGTATTTCAAAGCCAACTTAATGAACTTTAACTTTGGCGGTAACTTCAATAGTCGAATTAACATGAACTTACGCGAAGACAAAGGTTATACCTATGGCGTAAGTAGTGGATTTGGTGGTTTTAAAGATAGCGGTAGTTTTGTTATCTCAACCGATGTGCGACAAGACGCCACCGCATCAGCGATTCAAGAGCTGTTGGCCGAGCTAGAAGCTTACTCAAAAAGTGGTCCAAGCGATGAAGAGTTGTCTTATATGCGCAGTGCAGTATCCCAGCAAGAGGCTTTGGCCTACGCAACACCATCGCAGAAAGCCTCATTTTTGATGCAAATGTTGGCCTTTGATTTGGGGCCAGAATTTGTCGCCACTCAGAATCAAATTACTGCCAATATTAGCCAAGCTGAATTACAGCAATTGGCGGCGAAGTATTTTTCACCCAAAGAAATGATCGTGGTGGTAGTGGGCGATAAACAGCAACTATTACCAGAGCTAAAGAAAATAGGTATGCCAGTTCAAGAACTTGCATTGTAACGTAGCAACGCACAGTGGTGGCAAAACATGGGCGTTCTCGCTATGCTTTGCCACATTACGCGTTTTAACAAGATAGTGAGTTCAACTTGACTCAACAGTTTACTACTCGGCTGACGCAATTGAGCGCAGCAATGGCGAATACCGGTGTGCTTGGCATTAAACGCGGTATTGAACGTGAAGCTTTACGTATTTGCGAGCAAGGAAATCTTGCGACCAATGGCCACCCTAAAGCACTAGGCGCAGCGCTAACTCACCCCCTCATCACTACCGATTATGCGGAAACTTTATTGGAGTTTATTACTCCGGTTTCTGACAGTGTTGAGCAGGTATTATCGCGTCTTACCGATATCCACCATGAGACGCTAAAGCAGCTTGATGGACAACGTTTATGGCCTTTAAGCATGCCTTGTTACATTGGTGACGAGCAAGACATTGTATTGGCTGATTATGGCCAATCGAATATCGGTAAGATGAAACACGCTTACCGTCAGGGGCTTCGTCATCGCTATGGCAGCGCCATGCAGGTGATCTCGGGTGTGCACTATAACTTCTCTTTGCCGCAAAGCTTTTGGCAACAATTACAGCAAGTAGATGGCGACCAACAGCCTTTATCAGATTATATTTCGCAGCGCTATATGGGCTTAATTCGTAACTTTTATCGTTATGGTTGGATGGTGGCTTATCTTTATGGCGCTTCGCCGGCTCTGTGTGGTTCGTTCATGAACGCTGGCGAGAGCCAACTGGCCTTCCAAAAAATGGGTAAAGGTACTCTTTATTTGCCTTATGCCACTTCATTGCGTTTGAGTGATTTGGGTTACACCAGTTCGGCCCAGCACGACTTAGATATCAACTACAACAGCGTGAGCGAGTACGTTCAAAGCGTGCGTAAAGCGGTGAGTTCTCATTCTGAAGAGTTTGCCAATATTGGGGTTAAAGTTGATGGCGAGTATCGCCAGCTAAATGCCAATATACTGCAGATTGAAAATGAGTTGTATGCGCCGATTCGCGCTAAGCGTGTTGCTAAGTCAGGGCAAACACCTTCTCAAGCCTTAGCTGAAGATGGTATTGAATACATCGAGATTAGAGCATTAGATGTTAACCCCTTTGATGCGGTAGGTGTAACCGAGGCGCAGGTGAGAGTGATAGATAGTTTGTTACTTGCCTGTGTACTGATGGACTCTCCCGAAATGTGTAAAGCCGAGTTGCAATCCTGTCGCGACAACTTTAACGCCGTGGCCATTGAAGGACGTAACCCTGAATTGTCACTGACTATCGCCGGGGAACAACAAAGCTTGCCGGTGCATATCGAAAGCTTGCTGGCTAAGATGCAACAGGCCGCTCAACTGCTTGATACTCAGCGCCCTGAACCGGATTTTAGCGCATCACTAGTGCAGGCGATTGCCGATGTAGCAAATGACAATACCTACTCTTCACGTTTTCTGCGTTTGTTAAAATCACAATCAGTAGATAACAGCAACTTGGGCTTGCAATGGGCTGCACAATATCGCGAAGAGATGCTTGGTCATAAGGCTAATAACTGGCAAGATCAAGACTTTAGCGCGATGGCTGAACAAAGCTTTGCTGAGCAACAAGCAATAGAAGCTAGTGATGACCTCGATTTTGACCACTTTTTAACTAAGTATTTTGAGAATGCCAATAAGTAGGGATGTATCGCTTGTTCAGTGGGCTAAAGTAGCCGTGGTAGTTTTGGGTTTGGGTGTATTAGCGGGGTGTAGCAGCGCGCCGCCAAAGGATCCTGAGAACCTATGTAGCATTTTTGAAGAAAAGCGCGATTGGTATAAATCCGCCAAAAAAATGAACAAGAAGTGGGGCACGCCGGTGCATGTTCCTATGGCTATGATGTACCAAGAATCTAGCTTCAAGCATAATGCCCGCCCACCAATGCAATACTGGTTTGGTTTTATTCCGGTGGGGCGTGCTAGTAGTGCTTATGGTTATAGCCAAGCTAAAACCATGACTTGGGACGATTACGTGCGCGAAACTGGGAATTCCTGGTCGTCACGAACTAATTTTGATGATGCCATCGATTTTATGGGTTGGTTTACCAATAAAACCCACAAGATTAACGGCGTATCCAAATGGGATGCGCGCAATCAGTATTTAAACTATCACGAAGGCTGGGGCGGCTATAAGCGTGGTACTTACCATCAGAAACAATGGTTGGTGAAAGTCGCGGGTACAGTAGACCAGCGATCGAAACGCTATGCGGCCCAGTATAATAAGTGTAAAGAGGATCTAGATAGTAGCTGGCTATGGCGACTATTCTTTGCTTAAATACACCCAAATAATGAGTCTCAGCTAAGCTGGGATATGAAGAGAGAAAATCATGCCTTTATTAGATAGTTTTACCGTAGACCATACTCGCATGCACGCACCAGCAGTGCGCGTAGCCAAAACCATGTCTACCCCAAGCAAAGACACTATTACTGTATTTGATCTACGTTACTGTGTGCCTAACGAAGAGATTTTGTCTGAGAAAGGTATTCATACCTTAGAGCACCTTTATGCCGGCTTTATGCGTGAGCATTTAAACTCCGCCGATGTAGAAATTATCGACATTTCACCAATGGGTTGTCGTACCGGTTTTTACATGAGCTTAATTGGTAGCCCTAACGAGCAGCAAGTTGCTGATGCTTGGTTAGCTTCTATGAACGATGTACTTGGCGTTGCTAATCAAAATGACATTCCAGAGCTTAATGAATACCAATGTGGTACTTACGCTATGCACTCTTTAGATGAAGCTAAGAGCATTGCTAAAAACATCATCGAACGTGGTATTAGCGTGAACAAAAATGATGAACTGGGATTATCTGACGAGATCCTAGGTAAGCTTTAAGCCGCATTTAGCCAATAAAAAAGCCAGCGTTAAGCTGGCTTTTTTATATCTTCAATTCGCGAACTTATTTTTTTGGCTGTTTGTAAAACGCCGGTATCACACGCGCTAGGCTCACGGTATTATTTTCTATTTCGACAATTTCGATAGGGTAGCCTGCTAAACGTAAACACAAGTTAGCTTCGGGAATGTCTTCTAAGTGCTCCACAATCAAGCCATTGAGTGTTTTTGGACCATCGATAGGTAAGCTCCAGCTCATTTCCTTATTCAAGTCTCGAATGTTCACTGTGCCGTCGATTAAGTAACTGCCATCAATTTGTGGATGGATTTCTTCACTAGGGTCAGGGGCAATGCTAGTGGTAAAGTCACCAACAATTTCTTCAAGAATGTCTTCTAAAGTCACCAAGCCTTGAATGTCGCCGTATTCATCCACAATAAGCCCAATACGCTCTTTACGGCGCTGGAACTTTAATAACTGAACATTTAGCGGTGTGCCTTCTGGGATAAAGTAAATCTCCTTGGCGGCACGCAGCATAGAGGTTTTATCAAACTGCTCTCGGGACAATAGTCGCAGGGAGTCACGTGAGTGTACAAAGCCTACCGAGTCATCAATGGTATCGCGAAACAGCAAAATCTTAGTATGAGTGCTTTGCGTGAGCTGGCGCAAAATACTGTCCCAATCATCGTTAATGTCGATGGCAGCAATTTCGTTGCGCGGGATCATTATGTCGTCAACCGTAACCTTTTCTAAGTCCAAAATGCTTAGCAACATGTCTTGGTGACGTTTGGGTATTAGCGTGCCCGCTTGGTCAACAACGGTGCGTAACTCTTCAGGATTCAGCGCTTCGTCCTCTTTATTGGTAGGGTTTACCCCCAATAAGCGCAGTAGACCATTAGTGACGCCATTGGTGGCCCAAATAAATGGGAACAATAGCTTCATCAATGGTCTTAGCAAAATAGACGCTGGAAAGGCAATTTTTTCAGGGTAGAGCGCAGCCATGGTTTTTGGCGTGACTTCAGCAAAAATTAAAATCACAAATGTAAGCGCAAGCGTAGCAATCGCCACTCCTACATCACCAAATAAACGTAAGCCAATAATAGTGGCAATTGCCGAGGCAAAAATGTTCACTAAATTATTGCCGATAAGAATTAAACCTATCAACCGGTCGGGGCGATCCAGAAGTTTATCAACTCGACTAGCAGCCTTGTGCTTAGTATTAACTAGATGGCGCAGGCGATAGCGGTTAAGCGACATCATGCCAGTTTCGGAGCTAGAAAAGAAAGCAGAGCAAATTATGAGGAACACGAGAAGTAGCAGTAAGCTACTTGTAGATATGTCGTCCAAACAGGAGAATCCTTGATTAATATAACAGGGCTAATTTATATGCAGCCCCAAAGGACTGTCAAGGTATCATTTTAGTTGAGGATGATTTCCTTAACAAAGCGTGAGCCAAAATAGGCCAAACTCAGCAAGATAGAACCAATTACCGTCAAGATCACCACTAATTTGCCTCGCCAACCACGATAGTGGTGGCCCCAAAGTAGGCTAGCGTAGATAAACCAAGCGATTAGGCTGAATATTGCTTTATGGCCGCGACCGTTGGCAAAAAAGTCGGTTAAAAAAACAAAGCCACTTAATAAAGAGATGCTGAGTAAAATTAAGCCCACTCGAATTAAGGTAAATAGCTGTTTTTCAATGCTCATCAGTGAAGGCATAGCAGGGTGAATCGCGCCGGGTTTATGCCGTTTTAACGTCCAGTCCAAGTAGGCCATCTGCAGGGAGTATAAGCTGGCAATCATTAATATTGTAAACGCAGCCAGGGCAACGCTAATATGAATCAGAACTTGAGGTTTTAGCTCTAAATGAATGATGTAGTCACTAGGTATCATTACCGCTAGCAGCATGCTAACAATGGAAAATAGGTAAACAACAGGCAATACAAACCATAGTTTGAAGGGCTTCGCTAAGGCTGTAACGGTAAGTGCAATTAACAAACTAACTAAGCCAGCAACGTTAAATAGGCTTAAATCTTGGCCTTGAGCCAAAAATAAATGCTCCACTTCCCAAATGCCATGCAGCAACATCGCGCAGCCTGCGCTTAGCCATAGCCATTTGTTGGCACCGCTTTGTTTATTCAGCAAGCCAGTAATACATACGTAGGCGGCCAGCAGATAAAACACGGTGGTAGGAAGTACCAATAGATTCATGATTTGAAGCTAACTATCTGATTGTTTGGGTTCAGTATACTCGCCCTACACAGTCAGGGCTAGAATTAGCTTTTAGAATATCAGCGCTTCGGTATAATGTGGCGGCTAAACAGTGCTCGCTATATGATCAACAGGAAAAAGCATGTTTGAAAACTTATCTGATCGACTCTCGAAATCCTTAAAGAATATCAGCGGCCGCGGCCGACTGACCGAAGACAACATTAAAGATACGCTACGCGAAGTGCGTATGGCCTTGTTGGAAGCGGATGTAGCCTTACCCGTAGTTCGCGAGTTTGTTAAAAAAGTAAAAGAACGTGCTTTAGGCCAAGAAGTTAATAAAAGCCTAAGCCCAGGCCAAGTATTCGTTAAGATTGTTCAGCAAGAACTCGAATCTGCCATGGGCGAATCTAACGAAATCCTAAATCTCGCAGCTCAACCTCCAGCAGTAGTTATGATGGCTGGTTTACAAGGTGCCGGTAAAACCACCTCTGTAGCTAAGTTAGCCAAGTACCTAAAAGAGCGCGAAAAGAAAAAAGTAATGGTTGTGAGCGCCGATGTTTATCGCCCCGCTGCGATTAAACAGCTTGAGACGCTAGCCACTGAAGTTGACGCTATTTTCTTTCCAAGTAATGAAAAGCAAAACCCGGTTGATATTGTAAATGGCGCAATAGCCGAAGCCAGAACCCAGTTTGCCGATGTATTGTTAGTTGATACCGCTGGTCGTTTACATGTTGATGAAGACATGATGGACGAAATTAAAGCCCTTCATCAGGCAGTTGAACCTGTAGAAACCTTGTTTGTGGTAGATGCCATGACCGGTCAAGATGCCGCTAATACTGCTCAGGCCTTTAATGAAGCCTTACCGCTTACCGGTGTAATCTTAACTAAAACCGATGGTGATGCGCGTGGTGGTGCGGCTTTATCGATTCGTCATATTACCGGTAAGCCAATTAAATTTATGGGTGTGGGTGAGAAAACTGACGCCTTAGAACCGTTCCATCCTGATCGTATCGCTTCGCGTATTTTAGGCATGGGCGATGTGCTTTCTCTTATTGAAGAAGTAGAGCGCAAAGTTGATAAAGACCAAGCGCAAAAGCTGGCTAAGAAAGTTCAAAAAGGTAAAGGCTTCGATTTAGAAGACTTTCGTGAGCAATTAGTCCAGATGAAAAGCATGGGCGGTATGATGGGCATGATGGATAAACTGCCTGGCATGGGGCAAGTACCCGACAATGTTAAAGATCAGATGAATGATAAGCTTACTAACCAAATGGAAGCGATTATCAACTCTATGACTCCAGGCGAGCGCCAACGTCCAGACATTATTAAAGGCTCGCGTAAACGCCGAATTGCTGCTGGTTCTGGTACCCAGATCCAAGATGTGAACAAGTTGCTTAAGCAGTTCACTCAAATGCAAAAAATGATGAAGAAGATGTCTGGTAAAGGCGGCATGCGCAAAATGATGAGCCAAATGAAAGGCATGATGCCTCCAGGTGGTATGGGCGGATTTGGCGGCGGTGGCCGTGGTCCAGGTCGCTTCTAAGCTAAGTGAAGAACTCTTACAGAAAGCCCAGCATCTAGCTGGGCTTTCTTATTTTTATATTTGGCGTTTTTTAGAATTTTCCTCAGATTGCGGGAAAACACTGGTAACAGCAAGTCGCATATTAAAAAGCCCAGTCAACAATTGGCTGGGCTTTTCACTTATAGAGTGGCTTTTAGTAAAGGTCGCTCATCAAACTTTGTAGCTGTTTAAAATCGAGCGACTTATCAGCATCTACACTGGCATCGCTAGGTGAGGGGTGAGCACAAAGCACAATACCGTCGGCGCCTAGCAGCTTAGCTGCTTTGACCATTGGCGCTACAGCACTTAGTTCTTCTACTGCTTCGCCAGGGTTTACTACGATTGGCAGGTGAGTGCGTTGGCGAAGTAGGCTAATTGCGCCCAAATCTAGAGTGATTTTGTTTTTACCCTCTAGGGTCCTCACCCCTGCTTCACACAAAATAACCTGTTGATTTCCTTGGGCTAGTATATAATCCGCAGCGTGTAACCATTCATCTATAGACGCCATGTTATTGCGCTCTAAAAGGATAGGGCGGGTAGACTTACCGAGTTCTTTTAACAGATTAAAGTTTTTCATATGGCGTGAGCGAACATGCAGTATGTCAGCTTTCGCTGCTAGAGTGACAACCTGATCCACCGCGCTTACTTCGGTCATGGTTGGCAGTTTGTACTTTTTGCCAGCAGCATTTAAGTAATTTAAGCCTTCTTCACCTAAGCCTTGGAAGCTGTATGGCGAGCTGCGAGGTTTAAAACAACCGGCGGCTAAAACTGCTGCGCCGCTTTCTTTGGCTGCGCCAGCACAAGCTACAATCTGTTGTTCTGATTCAACTGCACTAGGACCGGCGAAGGTAATAAAGCCGCCGTCGCCAATTTTCACATCGCCAACACGAACTACTGTGGCGGTGGTTTTGTGTGAGCGGCTCGATAAGGCGCCATCTTCTTGTACGGTGCTAATTAAACTCGGTGCCCCGGCTTTGTTTACATCTTTATTGGCCAGAGCTTCGAGAGGGATTAGAGTTGGGTCAACATTCTCACTTGGGTAGCAACCAAGCACTTTAATGTAACGGGTGAGACGGGTTAATTCTGCCAGTGCTGATTGCATTTGGCTGGATTTAACATTGGCCGAAACATCTACATAAAACATCTCTTCCCAAGGGTTGCCTTGTACTGGACGAGACTCGAGTTTGCTCATGTTAATGTCGTGCTCGCGCAGAACCAACAGCGCTTCTACCAACGAACCTGCTTGCTGTGCCGTTGACATAATAAAAGTCGTTCTCGCTGGCACTTGCTCAGCAACTTCCACCGGTTTACGAGAAACAACAATAAAGCGAGTGTAGTTTTGTTGTTGATTAGCGATATCGGTTTTTAAGGCTTGCAAACCATACATTTCGCCGCCCACTTTGCTGCCAATAGCACCAACGGTTAAATCATCGCCTCCAGCAACCACTTCCATGGCTTTAGATGAGCTATCTACAAAATCTACTCGGGTATTGGCTAAGGTGCGCAAGTAAAGGCTGCACTGAGCATAAGGCTGCGGGTGTGCGTATAAGGTGGTGATTTGTTCGAGCTTGGCCTTGGGGTGAGCCAGAATACAATGATCAATAGGTATAGATAGTTCACCTACAATCGACAAACTCGTGTGTTGCAAAACATCGTATACTTCATTGATGCTGCCAGAGCTAGTGTTCTCAATTGGCAGCATGCCGTAGTCAGCTTGGCCAGATTCCACAGTATCAACAATGTCCTGGAAAGCGCTGCACCCAAACTCAACAATTTGCTTTTTGTAGCGCGAGAAGTATTGGTGGGTGGCAATATTGCTGTAAGAACCTTTGTTGCCTAAAAATGCCACTCGCACTGCTTGAGCATGAATATCAGGGTTAGTAATACCTTGCAAAAATGCCTGTTGCGATAGCACCGAATCTTCAATAATTGTGTGATAAAGCTGGGTGACATAGTGGGCGTCTAAGCCTAACTCTCTGCCTTTATTAATTAGCTTAACCAGTAATAACTGTTCACGTTCTTGGTCGCGAATCGCTTTGGGGTTTTCTATTTTACTTTTTGCTACTTCAACACTGAGTTGGCGACGCTCAGTCAGCAGTGTTAATAATGATTGGTCGAGCGCTGTTATTTTTGTTCGGATCTGCTCTAAGTCTGCCATCTGTTGTATTCCCTGTTAACAAAAAAGCCTCCTAAGAAGGAGGCTTTATGGATTCTGTGTGTTTTCGTTTTTACACCAATTCCGTCCGCCTCCCTAAAAGGGTGGAGTAAAAAAGAAACCAAACAAAAATCGGGTGTTGAATATTTTCATGACGTCAGACTAAAAAGCAATCAGGGGAAAGTCAAGTAATACCAAGCGATTAGTTGCTTGGTATTACTCTTTATTTAGCCTTTATGCGGCTTGTTCATCCTCGGAGCTAGGCTCGCCGTCGTCTACTTCACTCGGCGAACGTAAGAAATCTTTTCCAGAGCGGCTAGCGCGGTGCGCATTAGGCTTATCTTGGAAGCGGTGTAACTGGCGTTCAAGTTTTTGCCCTAAATTGTTAATGGCAACGCTCAGGTCTTGATGTTCATCGCTGGCAAACAGTTGTCCGTTTGGCAGATTGATCTTCGCTTCTACTTTTACCTTTTTATTGTCGGTGGTGATAATCACTTTTGGTGATATGAGCGGAATTTGGTTTTTTTCCAGTTTCTCAAAGCGCGCGGCAATGTGCTCACGAATGGTTGGGGTAATAGAAATTGTCTTGCTGGTAATATCAATAATCATAAGCCTCCCAAAGACTATTTAGTAATTATTTCAAGTTCAGAATACGACTTTCATAAATAAAAAACCAGATCTAGATCACTATTTCTTAAGGGTTAGTTTGGCTTAGTCTGTGAATGTGATTACTTAGCGAAAAGTACTATTTATTACTTAAAATCGCTTGAATGTTATAGCGAACTTGGGCACATTGGAGTGAATAACAAGCGCTTGGTGTTAGCAATTAGTTTATTAATTAGTCATAAGCCAAAGGATGCCTTGCTTCATTGTTGACCACTATGGACAGTTCTCAACCCACAGCCACCGTTTTGAATTCCCCAGCGTCTTCTTCCGACATTACCACGGCACTTGCCGAGCTAGCGCTCGCCTTAGCAGCTAAGCCTAGCGAAGGTTTTTTTGATGAGCTGATTAGCCGTTTGTCTCAACAAGTTGGTGCCTACGAAAGTTATATTGCCCATTTTGATTCTCGAACGCCTAGTCTGCCTTGTATCCGTTACTGGCGAGAAGGCCAGTTTATTAGTGGAAAGCTGAGCCCTGCATCCGCTAACTTACTGGCTGAAATACGCGCAAGGCGAGTGGTACATATCACAGAGCTGTCACAAGCCCATCCTGATTATGCCTGTACTCAGCCTGAAATTTCGCAAGCGCTACAAGGCTTTTGGGCTCATCAGATTGTTAAACAGCAGCGAGTGATTGGCTATATTGCCTTTAGCTTTACGCAAGCGAAGTTTGACCACGCTATTCTCGAGCAGCTATTAGCACCATTTGTAGCGCGCTTAAGCTCCGAATTTGAGCTGCAACAACAACGCGAAGCCTTAAGCTTGTCGGCAATAGCCTTTGAAAGTAATGAGGGGCTAATTATCACCGATGCAAATTATCGCATCGTGAAGGTTAATAAAGCCTTTAGCCAAATTACTGGTTATCAACAGAATGAATTATTAGGACACGAGCTTAGCGAGGTGTTTGGCAACCCAAGTCCGGTTTTTATGGAAGCGGTTGATGGGACGGTTAGGCGTAAAGGCGAAGTGGAACGGCAGCGTAAAAACGGCCAGCCTTATACCCAGCAAGAAACCATAACTGCGGTTTGTAATGAGGTGGATTCCTTAACACACTATGTAGTGTGCATTCAGGATATATCAGCAAATAAAGCGACTCAGCAGCAAATTCAACACTTGGCCTATTTTGATGAGCTTACCGGTTTACCTAATCGGCGTAAGTTGCGTGAAGAGCTAAGCCAGTGTTTTGCGCGAGCTAAGAAGCAACATGCCATTGGCGCCTTGTTGTTTATCGATCTCGATCATTTCAAGAATATTAACGACTCTTTAGGTCATGCTGCCGGTGATTGGGTTTTGCAGCAAGTGGCGACTCGCTTGCAAGGCTTGATTCGCGAGGGCGATGTACTGGCCCGCTTAGGTGGTGATGAGTTTGTATTGTTGCTGGCAGATTTAGGAGAGAGTCCACCACATGCAGAGCAGCAAGCCAATATTGTGGGTAAACGCTTAATTCAAACTATTTCCTCTCCTTATCCCTTTGATGGCCAGTCGCTGCATATTGGTGCCAGCGTAGGCATTACCTTGTTTCCCGGTAAGGGGCAAACTGCTGAAGACTTATTGAAACAGGCTGATACAGCGATGTATCAAGCAAAGTCAGCCGGTCGACGTACCGTTATCTTTTTTGATGATGGTATGCAAAAGCAAGCCGATAAGCGATTAAAGCTGCATAACGCTTTACGGGGAGCGTTGGCTAACGACGAGTTACTGCTTTACTACCAACCGCAGCACATGGTCTCTACCGGAGAGTTAGTGGGCGCAGAGGCTTTGGTTCGCTGGCAGCCAGAAGGTAAAGGTTTAGTTTCTCCCACCGAGTTTATTCCCATTGCCGAAGAGTCAGACTTAATCATTGATATCGGTATGTGGGTATTAGAGCAAAGCTGTAAACACATGGCTAGTTGGCAACAAAAGGGCTTGTTGTTGCCAGAACTTTCGGTGAATGTCAGTGCCAAGCAATTTCATCACCCTGAATTTGTCGACAAAGTCGAAGAGCTAATGGCCCGTTATCAAATCGATGGCGCTATGCTGAACCTTGAAATAACCGAATCTGTGGTGTTAGGCCACGCCGAAGATACCATTCGAAAAATGGCTCAGCTCAAAGAAATCGGGCTTCGCTTTTCAATAGACGATTTTGGCGCGGGTTATTCCTCGCTAAGTTACTTGAAACGATTGCCGGTGGATGAGCTAAAAATTGATCGTTCTTTTATTCGCGACATTCCCCGTGATAGCCGAGATATGGCGATTGTAGATGCAGTATTGGCGATGGCCAACCATTTGGGGTTCACGGTAACTGCCGAAGGTGTAGAAACGCGCCAGCAATTAGCATTTCTTAAACAACAAGGGTGTACCTTTTATCAAGGTTATTTATCCAGCAAAGCGATTACTGCCGAAGCCTTGGAGAGATATATTCAGCGTTTTCAGGGCAAATTTGGCTAATAGGCCTTTATCTTTTGCTTTCGAGTCGGTTATAACTAGAACTAGATATTAGTTAAGTCGATGATTCGACTCACTCAATAAGGATCCGCGTATCATGAAATGGCTGTTATCGGCTTTTGCACTTTTGGTTTTAAACGTAGCTCATGCCGAAGATTTTGTTCGCTCCCACGCCCTAGTGATGCACGGTGAACCTGCCTTAGCCGCAGATTTTAGCCACCTACCTTATGTGAATGTTGATGCGCCCAAGAAGGGTAGTGTGACTCATGAAGCGCAAGGCACCTTTGATACTTTTAACCCCTTCATTGTGAAAGGCAACGCCGCTGCTGGTGTTGGCCAAATCTACGATACCCTATTAACCAGCAACGATGATGAAGCGTTCGCTCAATATGGCTTATTGGCCGAGAGCATTGATTTACCAGCAGATCGCTCTTGGGTTCGTTTTAACCTTCGCCCCGAAGCGCGCTTTCACGATGGCAAGCCAGTAACTGCAGAAGATGTGGTGTTCACCTTTAACTTATTGATAGAAAAAGGCGCGCCATTTTACCGCGCTTATTATGGCAGCATTAAAGAAGTAAAAGCCGAGTCTGCATCGAGTGTGCGTTTTACATTTGCCGATGGTACCAACCGCGAGTTACCACTTATCTTGGGACAGCTGCCGATATTGCCTAAGCACTTTTGGCAAAATCATGATTTCTCCAAGGCGGATTTAACTGTTCCTCTAGGTTCTGGCCCCTATAAATTGGGCGAGTTTGATACCGGCCGTTCGATTAGCTACCAACGAGTCACAGACTATTGGGCAAAAGACTTACCGATTAATCGCGGACGTTATAACTTTGCAGAAATAAAGTATGAGTATTACCGAGACTCGTCGGTTGCATTAGAAGCATTTAAGTCGGGTCGCATCGATTACCGTATTGAAACTAGCGCTAAAGATTGGGCAACCGCCTACACGGGCCCAATGTTCGACAGTGGAAAAGTACACACCGACACCCTGCAAAATGAAAATCCTCAAGGCATGCAAGGCTTTGTATTTAATACCCGTCGTGATTTGTTTAAACAAAGCGATGTGCGCAAAGCGATTGGTTTGCTGTTTGATTTTGAATGGACTAACGAGCAATTGTTTTACGGTGCCTACAAACGTACCAATAGTTATTTTGCTGCATCGGAACTGGCATCAACCGGTTTACCTGAAGGCGGCGAGTTGGCTTTACTCGAGCCCTTTAAAAAGCAGCTACCGGAAGAGGTATTCACTAAAGAATTCACTTTAGACAAAACCCGCGGTGACGGAAATATTCGTCCGCAAATGCGTGAAGCATTGGCTTTGTTAAAAGGTGCTGGCTGGAGCTTAGATAAAGGCAAGCTAGTGGATACAAATGGCAAACAAATGCATATCGAGTTTTTGTTGTATCAAAAAACCTTCGAGCGCATTGTGCTGCCATATACCCGTAACCTGCAAAAAATTGGCATTAGCACCGAAGTTCGCGTGGTAGATGTCTCTCAGTATGTGAATCGTGTTCAGAACTTTGATTTTGACATGGTGGTGGGCAGCTTTGGTCAGTCTTCTTCACCGGGTAATGAACAGCGCGATTTTTGGGGAAGTAAAGCGGCTGAGCATGTTGGTTCGCGCAATATCATTGGTGTAAACAGCCCAGTGATTGATAGCCTTATCGAAGCGATTATTGCTGCCGATGACCGACAAGCACTTATCGATGCTACCCGTGCCTTAGATCGGGTATTGTTGTGGTCATATTATGTGGTGCCGCAATGGCATTTAAATGCTTGGCGGGTTGCCTACTGGGACAAGCTTAAACGCCCACAGCGTAATCCTAAGTATGCGCTTGGTTTAGATAGCTGGTGGGTTGAATAGTTACCCAATGACTAGCTACATTCTTCGTCGTTTATTATTGATGATCCCCACCTTGTTGGGGATCATGACTCTCAACTTTCTTATTATTCAATCGGCGCCCGGTGGTCCGGTTGAACAAGCCATTGCCAAGATACAGGGCATTGATACCTCCGCTACCCGCCGCGTTGATTCCGGTGTAGATACCGAGATTATTCAAAGCAATAACGGGGGTAATTCTAGCCAGTATCGAGGTGCTCAAGGTTTACCGCCAGAGCTGGTAGAAGAGTTAGAACAGCTCTATGGTTTTGATAAACCCTTACATGAACGTTACTTTGAAATGCTAGGCAACTACCTGCGTTTCGATTTTGGCGATAGTTTTTATCGAGATAGCTCGGTGGTGGACCTCATTCTCGAAAAAATGCCGGTGTCGATATCTCTGGGTTTATGGACCACCTTGTTGGTCTACGGTATCTCTATCCCTTTGGGGATCCGCAAAGCGGTACAACACGGCAGCCGCTTTGATGTTTGGAGTTCAACAGCGGTTACGATTGGTTTTGCTATTCCCAATTTCTTATTCGCGATTATGCTGATTGTACTTTTTGCTGGTGGTAGTTATTGGGATTGGTTCCCTCTGCGTGGTTTAACCTCTAGCAACTGGGATGAACTGAGTTTACTAGGCAAAGTGGGTGATTACTTTTGGCACCTCGCCTTACCGGTAACGGCAATGGTAATTAGCAGTTTTGCCACCCTAACTATGCTGACCAAAAACTCCTTCCTAGATGAGATTAACAAGCAATATGTGCTTACTGCGCGCGCTAAGGGCTTAAGCGAAAACCGCGTACTGTATGGCCACGTTTTTCGTAATGCCATGTTATTGGTTATCTCTAGTTTGCCAGCTACCTTAATCAGTATTTTCTTAACCGGCTCATTCATGATTGAAGTTATCTTCTCCCTAGATGGCTTAGGTTTACTGGGTTTTGAAGCGGTGGTTAACCGTGATTACCCAGTTGTGTTTGGTACCTTGTACATGTCTACCTTAATTGGCTTGGTGCTTAAACTGATTAGTGACATTACCTATACCATGATTGACCCTCGAATTAACTTTGAAGGGAGGCAGTAGCATGGGAGTTGTCGCTCAATGGAAGCGCGTTAAAGCTAGCCCTTTAAACCAGCGTCGTTGGTTGCAGTTTAAAGCTAACCGACGCGGTTATTGGAGTTTTTGGTTATTCATATTATTGTTTTTCACCAGCTTGTTTGCCGAGTTTATTGCTAACGACAAACCGGTGCTTATCCGCTATCAACAGCAATGGATGATGCCGGTAGTCAGTGACTATACCGAGCTCGACTTTGGTGGAAACTTTGATTTAGCGGCTGATTATTCCGAGCCTTATATTCAAGAGTTAATTGAGGAACAAGGCGGTTGGATGCTTTGGCCGCCGGTGCGTTTTTCCTATGGCACAATCAATTACAACTTAAATATTCCATCGCCTTCACCACCTACTTCGGTCAATTGGTTAGGTACCGACGACCAAGCTAGAGATGTATTTGCTCGCTTGTTATATGGTTTTCGTTTGTCGGTATTGTTTGCCTTAGTGCTAGCCATAAGCAGTTCAGTTATTGGCGTAGCGGTGGGAGCCATGCAAGGCTACTTTGGTGGCCGTGTGGATTTGTTTGGCCAGCGCTTTATTGAGATTTGGTCAGGCATGCCGCAAATGTTCTTGCTAATCATTCTTTCTAGCTTAGTGCAGCCAAACTTTTGGTGGTTATTAGGCATATTGCTGCTATTTAGCTGGATGAGTTTGGTTGATGTAGTACGTGCAGAGTTTTTACGAGGCCGTAATTTAGAGTATGTAAAAGCGGCCCGTGCCTTAGGTGTCGGCGACAGAGCGATAATGGCACGACATATACTGCCTAATGCGATGATAGCTACATTAACTTTTATGCCGTTTATTTTTATCGGCGGCTTAACTGCTTTAACCGGTTTAGATTACCTAGGTTTTGGTTTGCCACCTGGCTCTCCATCTTTAGGTGAAATGGTCGCCCAAGGCAAAAATAACCTGCAAGCGCCGTGGCTAGGCATCACCGCGTTCTTCTCAATGTCGATTATTCTCATTTTGCTGGTATTTATTGGCGAAGCTGCCCGTGATGCCTTTGACCCTAGAAAACGTGTGTAGGTAGCTGAGCATGAAAAAGTTATTAGAAGTAAAACAGCTATCGGTGTGTTTTGGTCTGCCAGAGCCCGTTGTTAAGCAAGTGAGTTTTGATGTACACGCTGGAGAAATTCTCGCCCTGGTGGGGGAGAGCGGCTCGGGTAAGTCGGTCACAGCTTTATCGGTATTGTCTTTGTTGGGCGATAAAGCCGAGGTTAAGGGCGAGATTCTATTGCAGCAAAAGTCGGTACTTAATCAACCGAAGAAGTTGCTGCAAGCGCTGCGTGGCGATCAAATCGCGATGATATTTCAAGAGCCACTCACCTCGCTCAACCCCTTACATAGTGTTGAAAAGCAAATCAGCGAAGTGCTTTGTGTTCATCGAGGCATGCACAAGCAACAAGCTCGCGACCGAGTGCTGGAACTGCTTAACTTGGTTGGCATTGTAGAGCCAGAAAAACGTTTAAATAGTTTTCCTCATCAATTATCTGGTGGTCAGCGCCAGCGGGTAATGATAGCCATGGCCTTGGCCACCGAGCCTCGGTTACTGATTGCCGATGAGCCAACCACTGCCTTGGATGTAACCATTCAACTGCAAATATTGGAGTTGCTAAAAGAGTTACAGCAAAAGCTAGGTATGGCCATTTTGCTGATTACTCACGACTTAAATGTGGTGCGCAACTACGCAGACCGCGTGGCGGTGATGAAAGCAGGAGAGTTGGTGGAGCTAAATACCTGTAAGGATCTGTTTTCTTCTCCTCAGCACAGCTACACCAAAATATTGCTCGATTCTGAGCCCGTGCGCGAACAACTGCCAGCCGCTAAGCAAGAGCTATTGTTAGAGGCGAGCAAGTTAAAGGTATGGTTCCCGATTAAGCGAGGCTTTTTGCAACGCACTGTTGATCACATTAAAGCAGTCAATAGCATCGACTTTCACTTAAAGCGTGGTGAGACTTTGGGCATTGTGGGCGAAAGTGGTTCGGGCAAAAGTACCTTAGCTCAAGCGGTGCTTAGGTTGATTGATAGCGAAGGTGAAATTGCTTTTAAGCGTGAATTTATTCATGACTATGGGGTAAAGCAGATGCGGCCTTTGCGGCGTTTTATGCAAATTGTCTTTCAAGACCCGTTTTCTAGTTTAAGCCCCCGCATGTCGGTACTACAAATTATAGGTGAAGGCTTAAACCTACACTTCGATCTTAACCAGCAGCAACTTGAGCAACGAGTCTCTGAAGCCTTGCAAGATGTTGGTCTAGAGCCCGATACCATGCATCGTTATCCACACGAGTTCTCTGGTGGTCAACGTCAGCGCATCTCTTTAGCGCGAGCCTTGGTATTAAAGCCAGAAGTACTTATTTTGGATGAGCCCACTTCGGCTTTAGATAGCACGGTACAAAAGCAACTCTTAGAACTACTAAAAAAACTTCAGGTAAAATATAACCTTAGCTATTTGTTCATTAGCCATGATTTGGCGGTTATTCGCGCCTTATGTCATCGAGTGATGGTGATGCAACATGGCCAACTGGTAGAGCAAGGCGAAACCGAGCAAATTTTTTCTGATGCGAAGCAAGATTATACTCGCCGATTGATCAATGCTGCGTTAATCTAAATATCAGTAGTTTCTTTTGATAGGGCGCCACGAGTAATGCTCAAGCGGTTTTGGCGAGTACTGGTTTGTTTGGTTTGTGGCAGCTTGGGCATGGCTCATGCTATAGAGTTAAGCCCCCAACAGCAGTCTTATAAAGATATAAGAAAACTGCAACGCGCCGACAAATGGGCGCAGGCAGAAAAGTCTATTGAGAAACTAGCGGCTTACCCTCTGGTTGATCACCTTCAGTATTATCAATTGCGTGGCCAATTGCGTAAGGCTTCTCGCCAGCAAGTTGAGCAGTTTATTGTAGACTATCCTCAATCTTATTTAAGCAATGCCCTGCAGCGCAGCTTTATGCTGGAGCTGGCCAGACGCAAGCAGTGGCAAAGTTACTTAGAGTTTTACCCCAAATTACCCAATAGTATCGATTTGCAGTGCCACCATTATTACGCGCAACTTAAAGTGGGGGACGCTAGCCAAGCCTGGCAAGGCGCCGAGAATCTGTGGCTGCATGGGCGCTCCCGGCCTAAATCCTGCGATCCCTTATTCGATAGCTGGGAAAAAGCTGGCAACATCAGCGATCAGTTACGTTGGCAAAGAATGCTATTGAGTTTTCAAGCCAGCAAGCCCGGCTTAATGAAGTATCTAGCGAAGTCATTATCTGATTCTAAGAAAGCCGATGCTAAGTTATTAACCGACGCTTATGTTAAGCCTATGGCAGTATTAAGCTCCAGTAAGTTAGAGATAAACCAATCTAGCCGCCATCAAGAAGTCGCTTTACTCGCCATTAAGCGGCTAGCCCGCTCAGACTTAGAGTCGGCGGTCGAACATATTGAGCGTTGGTCGAAAGTATTGGCTAAATCAGATACCTTGTACTTTAGTGTTGAACGCTATTTGATCCGCAAGGTGATTAGCGATAAAAGCCCGGAATTATTGAAATGGGCCGACCGACAATTACGCCTTAACCCCGATTCGGCGACAATTGAACGTCGAATTCGTCTAGCGATAGCGGAGCAGCAATGGGATCAAATAGGCTTGTGGATTGCTCGCCTTCCAGAAGCTAAGCAAAAACAAGAACGTTGGACTTACTGGCAAGCCCGCTCACTGGTTGCTTTAGGGCAAAAAGAGCGAGCTCAGCCCACACTCGAACTACTGGCTAAAGAGCGCAGTTATCACGGCTTTTTGTCTGCGCAGTTTTTGCAGCAACCCTATCAACTGGGCGAGCAGCGTCATATCACTACTGGCGATACGCTGAAGCAGCTCAATCAACACCCCGTGGTGCTTAAAGTCACTGAGCTACTTGCTTTGGGTGAGTATTATTCTGCCCGAACCGAGTGGGACACCTTGTTGCGCCGTTCAAGTTTATTGCGCCAGCTCGATCTAGGTGTGTTGGCGCTTAATAATGATTGGCAAGATTTAGCGGTTCAAGCATCGATTGTTGCAAAGCAGTGGGATCAGTTAGAAATGCGTTTTCCTCTTAGCTTCTCTAAAGAGTTTGAGTATTTTGCTAATAAACGGCAGGTGGAAGCCAGTTTACTGTATGCAGTGGCTCGTCAAGAAAGCGCCATGTACCCATTGGCTCAAAGCTCGGTAGGCGCGCGTGGTTTAATGCAACTAATGCCAGCTACAGCCAAAGAAACCGCAAGAAAAATAGGTTTCCGTTATCGCTCGCGAAGCCAATTGTTCGAACCTGAAGACAATATACGTTTGGGCAGTGCTTACTTTGATGGTTTACTTAATCGCTATCAAGGAAATCGAATACTTGCTGCAGCCGCCTACAACGCAGGGCCACATCGAGTAAATCGCTGGTTGAAGGAGCGTGGTGATGTGCCTGCTGATGTGTGGGTAGAGTCTATTCCCTTTAAGGAAACCCGCCATTATGTGCAAAGTGTGCTGGCTTACCAGGTGGTATACCAGTATCGGCGTAAGCAGCAACTTACGCCGTTTTTAACGCTCAATGAATTGGGTTACCAATACGGTGGTTCTAAGGGCTAAGGCGGTCTATCTTCCAACCTTTGGCATCACTGGTATAGCGAAAGCGATCGTGTAATCGATCTGCTTTGCCTTGCCAGAACTCAATGGTATCTGGGATCACCCGGTAGCCACCCCAAAACTCAGGTAATGGGATGGTTTTGTTAGGGAACTTCTGTTTGTAGTGTTCCACTTGTTGTTCGAGCACTTCGCGGTTTGAGATAACTTGGCTTTGGTGGCTCGCCCAGGCACCAATTTGACTACCCCGGCCTCGACTATGGAAGTAAGCTTCTGATTCCTCTTTACTTACTCGCTCTACACGGCCTTCAATTCGAACTTGGCGCTGTAATATATTCCAATGAAAAGTAAGGCAAGCAAGAGGATGAGCTTCTAACTCTTGGCCCTTTCTACTGCCATAATTGGTATAAAAAACGAAACCTTGTTGATCAAAGTCTTTGAGTAATACCACCCGTGCCGAGGGACGGCCGTCTGGGCCAACCGAAGAAATGGTCATTGACTCTGGCAGAACAATGCCCGATTTCTCTGCTTGTTTAAACCAATCACCAAATAGCTCAAAAGGATCTTCGTTTCCTTTTGGTTCTGGCGGAGAAAGCAGCACCCCTTGGCCTAAGGTTAGCGCGCAGCGTATTTTACTTAAGAGTGACATAATTGACTTGCTTAATTAGTTGATGCAACAAACAAAATTTGCATAAAAGGATAAAAATAGCGAACCTGACTAAAGATCATAGTTTACACTCTGTAGCACGGTTTCACTATCAAGTTTTGCTTTGGCTTGATATAGTTTTGCCTAGTTTGAGTTTCAGGTTTAATTCTGCTTAGCAGACGAAAAGAGGGTAAGTAATTTGGCCACAATTAAAGACGTTTCTCAGTTGGCGAATGTATCTATTTCAACAGTATCTCGTGTTATTAACAATACTGCCCAGGTAGCCCCGGAGAAACGAGAGGCCGTACTCAGAGCGATGGAAGAACTGCATTATCGCCCTAATAGCTTTGCCCAAGCTTTAGTGAGCAAGCGCTCAGATTGCATAGGCTTAATCGTGGGTGACTTAGGCGGTGGTCCATTCTTCGTGCAGATGATGAAAGGCATTGAAGAAGTTGTTGATGAGTCTGATAAATACACCATTGTGATGTCTGGTCACCATAGTGCAGAAAAAGAACGCCACGCCATTGATATTTTATTGCAGCGCCAATGTGATGCAGTAATTGTTCACTCAATGGCTTTAAGTGATGAAGAGCTACGCGAAGTGGCGGATTGTGATACTCCATTTATTTTTATTAACCGCTTAGTACCGGGTTTTGAAAATCGTTGTGTGTATTTAGACAACCATGAAGGCTGTTATAAAGCGACTTCATTCCTACTTGAAAAAGGCCATAAAGATATTGCGTTTATCACCACCGATGACTTGTCATTTACTGATGGTGTAGAGCGTTTATCGGGTTATCGCCAAGCGATGGAAGAAAGCTCTGGTCCGCTTAATGAGCAATTAATTGCGCGAGCTTATCCCGACGAAGTGGGTGGCAGCCAAGCTGTAGATAAACTGCTAGAGCGTGGTGTAGAGTTTAGTGCCATTGTTGGTTACAACGACTCTATGGTGGCAGGCGCGTTATCAGCACTGCGTGATAAGGGCTACGATATCCCGGGTCAAATTTCTGTAGTGGGTTACGACGATAACCACTATGCGCGTTTTGTTCACCCTAAACTAACTACGGTTCGCTACCCAATTGAAGACATGGGTAAACGTGCTGCACAGTTAGCTATCGACATCTTAGAGTCGAAAGATGACGAAATGGGACCGAATGTAATGGATCTAAAATTCCACCCAGAATTGATCGTTCGAGACTCCGCTAGCGATAAATCGTGATCTAATTCAAAGAATAATCAATAAGGCTGCTTGCAGCCTTTTTTATGACTTGTCTTGAAATCGTTTTCTGGTATCGTTTTCACATCGAGTGCAACTGTTAGCCGCATTTGAAGATTGAGTTTGAGATGACTTAATTGAAACTTTCCCGCTGTATAGGGTTGTTTGAATTACTTAGCCTTTTCTAGGTATCAACAATTCTAAAAAACTTGCTGTTACGACCTAATTTATTAGGTCGTTTTTTTTGTCTGCGTTTTAGCGAAGCTGATTTACCAACTGCCCCATGCAAGCCGTTAATCAAAGCTCGGTTCTATTTGAAGATGAAGAAAAATGCTGCTGAACTTACTTGTCTTTAAAGCCACTTGGCTTCCACCCATATTTTTATTGTTAATAGTGATCAGCCACATAGCTAGATAGGTATACTAGGCAAACCTAAGGCACAGAAGGAAGCCCAGTGATTAAGCGAATTAGTATTGTAGGTTGTGGTTGGCTAGGGATGCCTTTGGCAAAGTCATTGCTAGAGCAAGGCTATCATGTGCTTGGCTCTAAGCGACACAGTGAAGAGCTGGCAGATTTAAGTGCCGCAGGTGTAGAAGCTTACCGTCTAGAGCTAAACCCGCAGCTTGATTCAAACAACATTGAAGCATTACTTAATAGCGACTTGTTGATCGTCAACATTCCACCGGGGCGAAAAACCAACACCGCCGAATTTCATATCGCGCAAATAGCTAACTTATTGGCAGCAGCCAAACAGCAAGGGCTGAAAAAGGTGCTGTTTGTTTCGTCTACTTCTGTTTATGGTCCAATGCAAGGCGTGGTGGATGAATCAAGCCCAAGGCTACCAGAGGCCACCTCTGGCAAAGCCTTAAAGCAGATAGAAGATAACTTACTTAACGATGCTGATATACAAGCTTCGGTACTACGTTTTTCCGGCTTAGTGGGTGGGCAGCGTAAACCTGGACGTTTTCTCTCGGGGAAAACGGTGAGTGGCCCTAGCAGCCCAATTAATATTATCCATCGCAGCGACTGTATTGAAATTATCAGCCAAATCATTAAGCGCGATTGCTGGGGAGAAACCTTTAATGCCAGCGCAGATCTTCATCCCACTAAGCAAACCTTTTACCAACTAGCCGCAGAGCAGCTAGGTTTACCTGCTCCCTATTTTGTTGATGGAACAGCAAGTAACAAGGTTATTGCTAATAACAAACTTAAAGCCAGCTTAAATTTTCAATTTACTTATCCTGATCCCATGGCATGGTTACGGGACAATATTCAAGAGGCATAATAATGAGCGATTTTAGAAGTGATACGGTTACTCAACCTAACCAGGCCATGCGCGATTTAATGAGTAAAGCACCAGTGGGTGATGACGTTTATGGGGACGACCCAACGGTAAATCGCCTACAACACTATGCTGCCGAGCGCATGGGCAAACAAGCTGCTTTGTTTTGCTGCTCGGGCACGCAAGCCAACTTATTAGCGATTATGGCTCACTGCCAACGTGGCGATGAATATTTGTGTGGACAAAGCGCTCACAACTATAAATACGAGGGCGGGGGAGCTGCTGTGCTTGGCAGTGTGCAGCCACAGCCTATTGAAAATGAAGCCGATGGCAGCCTTAACTTAGATAAAGTAAAAGCTGCTATTAAATCCGATGATTTTCACTTTGCCAGAAGCCGCTTGTTATCTTTAGAAAACACCATCGGCGGAAAAGTATTGCCAATGGATTATTTAGCTACGCTACGCCCTTTTGTTGAGCAAAATAACTTGGCTTTGCATTTGGATGGCGCACGCATCTTTAATGCGATAGTTAAAAGCGGCGAAGATGAACGAAAACTTGTTGACCCTTTCGACAGCTTTACAATTTGTTTATCCAAAGGACTTGGTGCACCGATTGGATCTTTGTTATTGGGCAGTGAAGAGCTGATCTCACGTGCGACTCGGATAAGAAAAATGCTCGGTGGCGGAATGCGTCAAGCTGGTATTATCGCTGCTGCTGGCCAATACGTATTGGAGAACAATGTTCAGCGTTTGGCAGACGATCATGCCAATGCCATGTATTTAGCTGAGCAACTGGCTTCTATAGAAGAGCTGAGCAGTGAACCAAGTACGGTACAAACTAATATTGTATATGCCACTTGTTTAAAGCAGCAATCTAGCGCACTGGCCGCTGCACTAGCTGAGCAAGGAATTTTGATGACGGCGGGCACGCCAATGCGTTTTGTTACTCACTTGAATGTAAACCAACAAGATATAGATCGCTTGATTGCAGCAATTAAGCAGTTTTACCTCGGACTGTAAGGACTTTAAATCATGAAAATTGAAATGCTGAGTACCGGTGATGAAGTGTTACAAGGTGATATCGCCGATACCAATGCTGCTTGGTGTGGTCAAGAGTTAAATGAGCTGGGTTTAAGCTTTAGTCGTCGCCAAACGGTGGCAGATAATATGGGTGATATTGTTGATGCGCTGCAACAAGCGGCTGAGCGCAGTGATTGGGTATTAGTTAATGGTGGCTTAGGCCCAACCAGCGATGACTTGAGCGCTGAAGCCGCAGCGCGGTTAACCGCTTGTGAGCTAGAGCTTAACCAAGATTGGCTAAAGAAGCTTGAAGCTTGGTATGTGGCACAAAACACTAAAATGCCTGAGAGTAATATCAAGCAAGCTATGTTACCCAAGGGCGCAGTGTTAGTGGATAATCCTATAGGCACTGCATGTGGCTTTATAGTGGAACATGCTGGGGCAAAACTTATCTTTACCCCGGGCGTGCCTAGTGAGTTTAAGCGAATGCTCAAAGAGCAGTGGTTTCCACAGCTAATCGCCGCTGCACCCAATGCGCAAGCCAAGGTTAAGCGCTTTTATACCTTTGGCTTGTCTGAGTCATCACTTAGTGATCGCTTTAACCATTTAGCGCTACCTGAAGGTGTTCATCTGGGGTATCGCTCGGCGCGTCCAAGTATTGAAGTTAAGCTGTTTTATCCGCAAGACGCGCCTCAGTATGAGCAACTAAGCCAAGTTGTTCGCAACGAGTTAGCCGACCATGTATTTACCGAAGACCAAGGCAATTGGGCCTTGCACCTGCAACAGTTGATGATCGCGCAGGGCAAAAAGCTGGCCTTAGCTGAATCTTGCACTGGCGGGATGTTAGCTGCAGAACTGATTGCGGTTGCGGGAAGTTCTGCCTACTTGGATCGCGGCTTTGTTACTTACAGTAATCAGGCAAAGCAGCAAAGCATAGGGGTGCCCTTAGCCACAATTGAGCAATATGGCGCAGTATCAATAGAAACTAGCCAAGCAATGGCTCTAGGCGCACTTAAACATAGTGAGGCAGATATTGCTTTGTCGGTCACTGGCATCGCAGGGCCAAGTGGTGGTCGTGAGGATAAGCCGGTAGGTACTGTTTGTTTTACCTTAGCAGAAGGCGATAAATGTATTAGCCAGCAGCTATTACTCAGTAATCGAAGCCGCTCGGTAGTACGTATTATGTCTACCGCCGTTGCTATGGATATGTTACGCCGATACTTAACCGGCTCGCCAGTATTGGGTTATTACCAGCACTTAAAACGCATTCATAGCGCCGATAGAATCCTGTAGCTGAATTAGTTTAACTGCGGTTAGTTTCACGAAATTTATTTGGCACTAGTGTGGTCTGTTATAAAAAGGAGATGCTATGTGGTTGAAATTTAAACGTGATTGGGAAGAGCCCGAGTCGGCTGTTACCCCTGAAGCGCTGTTTAAGCAGCGCCGCAATATTATCAAAGGCTTTGGCGTTGCAGGAGCTGCCAGTTTGCTTCCTGCTACGGGGCACGCTGCCTCTTGGTTTGGTGGTGACGACGAAGAGCCTGCAGCAATAGTGCGACGCGCTCTCAATAAAACCGATATTCCCCCTTTGCATAACGATGCTTTAACGCCAGAGGCAAAAGCCATTAGCCATAATAATTTTTATGAGTTTGGCACCGCTAAAGATGACCCCGTTAAGAACAGCCGCCAGTTTAATCCTAACCCTTGGTCTTTCACCATCGATGGTTTAGTGGAAAAACCACTGACCTTAGATTTAGATGACGTAATGGCTAAAATGGCTCTAGAGCAACGTATTTACCGTTTACGTTGTGTAGAAGCTTGGTCGATGGTTATTCCTTGGGTTGGCTTTTCTTTGAGTGATTTGCTCAAGCAGGTTAAACCTTTGTCATCGGCGCGTTATGTTGCTTTTGAAACGCTGTACGATCCAGAACAAATGCCAGGGCAGAAAAGCCGGTTTGTAGGTGGCGGCATTAATTATCCCTATGTAGAAGGCTTGCGCTTAGATGAAGCGATGAACCCTTTAAGCTTTATGGCAGTGGGCATGTATGGCAAAACCTTACCTGCGCAAAACGGTGCGCCACTGCGCTTAGTTCTGCCTTGGAAGTACGGGTTTAAGAGCATTAAGTCGATAGTGCGAATTCGCTTTACCGATGTAGAGCCGCCCACCACTTGGAATATCCTTTCACCCCATGAGTATGGCTTTTATGCCAATGTTAATCCCAAGGTCGACCATCCTCGATGGAGCCAAGCTTCTGAACGTAGAATTGATGACGCGGGTTTATTGGGACGCAAGCGTATCGATACCGAAATGTTCAATGGTTATGGTGAGCAGGTTGCCCACTTATACAAAAACATGGATTTAACCCGCTACTTCTAATGGTGCTTAGGTGAGTAAAGCTATAAACAAAACGCTTGCCAGCTATCGTTGGCAACTAAAAGGCCTGTTGCATCTGCTGTTATTATGCCCGTTGTTTTATTGTGTTTTAGCGGTCGTTAATGGCTGGTGGGGAGGAGACCCCGTTCAGGCTATTATTCATTACCTAGCGAACAGTGCATTAAACATTTTAGTTATTGCGCTGTGTTTAGCGCCTGTGTCACGCAAGTTTAAATTACCCAGCTTACTAGCTTATCGGCGCTTAATTGGCCTTTATGTTTTCGTTTATGCACTGTTGCATTTAGCGGCTTACTTGGTGATTGACTTAGGTTTAGATTGGCAGCTATTTTGGCAGGAGAATATCCAACGACCTTACATTTGGTTAGGCATGATTGCCTTTGTGGTTTTGCTAGCAATGAGCATTACTTCGCTTAAAGCCTTACAACAAAAACTAGGGCGTCGTTGGCTGCAATTGCATGGCTTTGTTTATCCTATAACCTTGCTTGTTCTGGTTCATTTTTGGTGGTCATTAAAGTCTGGGTGGTTAGAACCGGTGCTTTACTTAGTAGTGGTTGCTGGCTTGTTTTCACTGCGAAAGCTGCAAATTCAGCGTTGGTTGGGTAGTTTTAATAATACCAATCACACTAAGTAAGTGATCAGAAATAACGCAGGAAAAATGCTCGAGAATAAGGCAGGATTTTTCGATAAGTAGTTATTCTACAATCAAAAATTCTAACGCAATTATCGAGTATTTTGACCAGACAGAATGAACAGATACTTAGTTCGATTGGTATAAATAGCTACTTCGGAGTAGGGGCCTTCCACAGTGCGTAGTTGTTTTTGCCATTATGTTTAACTTGGTACATGGCTTGGTCTGCGCGATGGAGAATTTGGTTAAATTCTTCGTTGTGGCGGTGAAAACTGCATATACCAATGCTTAGGCTCACCGAAACTTCAATATGATTAAAACTATGAGTTTGGTTGAAACTATCGAGCAATGTTTTAGCCTGTTGCTCTAGCTGCTCGGTATCACTAAAGGGCAGCAGTATGGCAAACTCATCACCGCCAATGCGCCCTGCCTTTGCGTTTTCAGGACAGCAATCTTGGATACGTTTAGCACAAGCTTTTAGTATTTGATCGCCCGCAGTATGGCCATACTGGTCGTTAATTGGTTTGAATTGATCTAAATCGACAAACATTAAGGTGCCGCCGTTGGCATCTATGGTTTGGCAAAATCGGTTGAACTCCGTTTCAAATGCATGGCGGTTTAGTAAACCCGTTAAGGTGTCATGGTGAGCCAACTTAGATAAGCGGTGTTGGTCTACGCGTAGTTGCGTGACATCGATATGCGTGCCAATCACTCGAAGTGGGTTATTGTCGCGATCATACTCTTGAATGGTACCGCGGTCTTTAATCCAGCGAGTACTGCCATCTTGATGTACCATGCGATATTCAATATTGTATTCATTGCTATGCCCACGAATCATCGATTCAAAAGCATCAATAGCTAGTTCTTTGTCTTCGGGGTGAAGGTTAGATTTCCAATTTTCGTAGAGTGCTTCTTGCTCAGAAGCTGAAATGCCACAAATTTTTCCGTATTCACAATTGTAAAGACTAAGCCTACCACTAGGAATATCCTGCTCCCAAAGCACAAGTCCGCTGTCGTTTAGGGCAATATTAAGAAGGTTTTTAGTGTCATCGAGTTGGGATTGTAGATGCCGATTTTGCTCGCGCAGTTCGGCGATAATCTTGTCGCTTTCATCCATTAATGCGGCTTCACAATGTGTTTACAATTGTAAGCAGTTTATCAAATTTTACTCTCGCTTTCCTATAATTATTTGACTCCCTGGTCAAATCTAAAGGGCGATACAGTTTTTTATTCCGTATCGCCAAGTTTACAAGCTGTTATTTAAGGCCTTAATTCTTACCAAGAACCAGTGCTTGGCATAGATGCCCAAGGCTCTTGTGGAGGTAGAGATTCTCCTTGTTGCAAGAGTTCTACAGAGATCCCATCTGGAGAAACGATAAATGCCATATGGCCGTCTCTTGGTGGGCGGTTAATAGTTATACCGGCATCTTGCAGTTTTTGGCACAAGCCATAAATGTCTTTTACTGACACAGCAATGTGACCAAAGTTACGACCGCCGGTGTAGCTTTCCTGTTGGCCATTTTCATCTGGCCAGTTGTAAGTTAATTCTAAGCAAGGCGCGTTTTCGGCTTTTACTCGCTCAATGTCTTCATCGGCAGCCAAATAGATGAGAGAGAAACGCCCTTGTTCGCTTTCGTAACGACGCACTTCGCTCATGCCAAGTAAATCGCAGTAGAAACGCATGGACTCGTCGAGATCTTTAACTCGAACCATGGTGTGAAGAAACTTCATATTGTCTTCCTGTTAGTTTAATAATGATTAGGTTTTTGCTAATCCTGAGTAACGCAGACATCTTCTTTGGGAATGCAGCTACAACTCAAGATATAGCCTTGTTGTTTTTCATCGTCGGTTAATCCGCTATCTTCTAGTACTTCAACTTCACCACTTTGCAGCTTAACTTTGCAGCTGCCACAAAAGCCGCCACGGCAAGAGTAAGGTAAGTTTAGGCCTGCTTGTTCTGCTTGCTCTAATAAGTTTTGCTGATTGTTGCCTTGAAGGTAGGTATCCCAACTGTCGAATAAAATATTCAGCGCTTTAGTCTCTGAACTCGTGGTAGCGTGATGACCAAAGCTCTCTTCGTAATAATCGTCTTCATGTAAACCTAAGGCTAACAGTTGTTCTTTAGCGCTTTGCATAAAGGTTTGCGGGCCACATACATACACAGCGCGTTGTTCTAAATCTGCTACATCCATTAACATGCCTCGGTTTAGGCGACCTTGATAGCCTTGCCAGTTTTCAGGGGCTTGTTGGGTGAGTGTATAGCGGATACTGCAGTGACTAAAGCTTTGGCTAAGTAGCGCTAGCTCTTGCTCGGCAATGAGGTCATTTTCACTATGAGCACTATGCAAAAACACAATATCTCTGTCGATATTCAAATCACTTAAATAGCGTAGCATCGACAACATAGGGGTAATACCACTACCGGCGGAGAGTAAAAGTAATTTGGCATTGCTACTTTGCTTAACATGAAAATCGCCATCAGGGGCATGGGCTTTTAAGCTCATGCCTGGCTTGAGGGTATCATGAAGCCAGTTAGACACTTGGCCATTAAGCACCCGTTTAACGGTAATGGCTAAGCGTTGTGGGCGAGTAGGGGAGCTAGAAAGCGTGTAGTTGCGGCGCAGTGGCTTTCCGTCAACTTCAAACTCGAAGCCTATATATTGGCCTGGCAAATATTCGCTCAAGGTTTGCTCGGGGGCCTCAAAGATAAAGGTTTTTACATCGTGAGTTTCTTGTTTTACTGCTAAACAACGTAACTCAAGTGCCTCACCTTGTTGCCACTGTTGTTTGTCTGGGGAAGCTTGGCTTCGTTTATTTACGTTTTCTGGGTAACGCTCTGGTGTGCGAGTTTCAAGCACTTCTACTGGGTCGTATAAGCTAATATTTCCGCTGTTAAGCGCAACGACATTTTGCCCAAAATAAAGATTGCCGTCTTCACCTTGGCGATACTTAGCTAGAGTACTAAGTGGTTCTTTGTTGGCATCAAACTCACCAGTGCGCTGGTCAAGGGTGGTAAATACACAACGTGAGCAAGGGTTTTGCACTTCAAATTCTACTTCACCAATCTTAAAGCGCTTCCAGCCGTCCTCGGCAAAAGCATCGGTATTTTTAACCACTAAGTTGGGGCGAAATTGTTCCATGCTGTGTTTGGTGGTAGAGCGTAGGTTCAAGTCTTCAAGTGATGCTTCTGAGATCAGTAACAGTGGGTAACCATCGGCAAAGGCGACTTGGCTTTCACGCTGTTTTACCAAACGAGATGAATGTTCACCAAAAAATACTAAGTGGCATTTTTCCCCCAAATAGCGACTAAACCATTGGTCGTAAGATTCACTGCAATGCTGGGCTTGCACTGTATCCTTCCAAATCATTATCTCTTTATAGTGACTAGAGAACTCGGCATATTGTATCGCTAAGTTTGGCATGTTCTCGGCTCTTAGCTGCAAACCTGTTTGGGTAAGCGCAGCATGAACTTGAGCCAACTTTGGGTGAGTACGTGCGGTAATTTGTTTGCCATCCGGTTGGCAAACCACAAAGCGTCGGTCAAAGGCTAAGCCATGTTCTTCAACAAAGGCATGATTTAGATGAATACCTGCGGTTGATTTGATCGGATAAACACTTAATTGACTAACACGAGCATCATTCACTGCTTGAGCTTCCTTTTGCCTATTTAATCTAGCAATAGTACTCAAGGTGATTTCATCAAGCTATAGCTAACAGCTGGTTTCCTCATGCTATTTGCTAAATTGTTCACTTGGCAAATTGAATACTAATATTTATACTGTTTTTATATACAGTTTTGAGGCGATAGCTGTGGCAGATTTACAGCCAATACAACGTAAAATAATCCATGTAGATATGGACTGTTTTTATGCAGCTGTAGAAATGCGAGACCAGCCAGAGCTAGCCAACGTTCCCTTGGCTGTAGGCGGCATGCGCAGCGGTCGCGGGGTGTTGACGACTTGTAACTACCTTGCGCGTGAATATGGTGTTCGCTCAGCCATGCCAACCCATAAAGCACTGCAACTTTGCCCACATTTGGTATTGGTGCCTCCGCGCATGCAGGTTTATCAGGAAGTGAGCCGAGAGGTACAAAGTGTTTTTCATGATTACGCCGACGCCATTGAGCCATTATCTTTAGATGAAGCCTTTTTGGATGTGAGCAATAGTGAGGCCTGCAAAGGCTCAGCCACTCTTATTGCAGAGCAAATCCGCCAAGATATCTTTGCTAAAACAGGTCTAACAGCTTCTGCTGGTGTAGCACCAGTTAAGTTCTTAGCCAAAATTGCTTCAGACTTAAACAAGCCCAATGGCCTGTATGTAATTAAGCCTGAGCAAGTGAGCGAATTTATCGAGACGCTGGCGTTGGAAAAAATCTCTGGGGTGGGCAAGGTGAGTATTGAAAAGTTGCACCATCAAGGCTTATATACTGGCGGTGATATTCGCCGAGCCGATAAAGATAAGTTAAAGCAACTATTTGGGAAGTTTGGCGAGATGTTATGGTTGCGCTGCCAAGGGGTGGATGAGCGGGCGGTAAGTAACGATCGTAAGCGAAAATCCGTGGCTGTAGAGCGCACCTTTGCCAAAGATGAAGGCAATCCTGCTATTTTGATTGAGCGTTTGTTAGCTTTGCTGCCAGAGTTAAAGCGGCGTAGTGAAAAGCATTTAAAGCAAGCCAAAATGAATAAACTTGGGGTGAAGATTAAGTTTGCTGACTTTCAACAAACCACTAAAGAGCAACAGTGTCAGCGTATTGATGAGTCGGCATTATTAGAATTGTTTGAAGAAGCGTTCGCTAGAGGAAAAGGTAAGGCCGTTCGACTGATAGGTTTACATATTGGTTTGGCCTATGAGCAGCAAAACCAGTCACCACAACTGGTTTTGCCCTTCGAGCCCTTAACTACTTAGTGAGGTCTCGGTCGTAGCTAAGTCGCTTAGCTGTACTTACATTTAAGCCAAAGACTCAAAACGTAGCGATAAGATCTTTGCTTATCTTCATGTTAAGGATGATAGGCAAACAGGCTAATAAACCAGTTTGCTTTTCGCTTAACTAATTAGGCTTTAGCTGGAATGTTGTTAAGTACACTAACTAGTAGTTGCCAGTATTTTTCTACCGCGGCAATTTCTACCTTTTCGTCTGGGCTATGTGGAAACTTAATGGTTGGTCCAAACGATGCCATATCCCACTCTGGGTAAGCGCTTTTAAATAAACCGCATTCTAGGCCGGCGTGAATAACCATTACATTTGGGCACTTGCCAAATAGCTCTTGGTAGCTTTGTTGAACTACGCTTTTCATTACCGAGTCTGCTTCAGGCTTCCAACCAGGGTAAGCGCCAGTATGGCTTACTTCTGCATCGGTTAAGCTGAATAGTGAAGCTAGGCTTGCCTCTACTTGTAAGCGGCTTGAATCAATAAGCGAGCGGACTAAAATTTTAGCGTCGATAGTGGATTCTGTTTGGCTAATTACGCCCAGGTTTAGCGAAGTTTCTACAACACCTGTTACCGTTTGGCTCATGCTCACCACGCCATTGGTGCAGGCATTTAAACTGGCGATAAGTTGTTGAGATAAGTTTGTGCTCAAGCTTTGCTCTGGAGTAGTAAGCTGCTCATTGCTAATGCTTAAGCCTGTTTCAACTAAGCCAAATTCATCGATGAACTGGCTGCGCTGCTGTTCGATAACTTGCTCAAGTTCGGCTTGCTTGGCTGCATTAAATACCAAGGTACAGCTTGCTTCGCGAGGAATGGCATTGCGCAGGCTTCCACCTTGAATCTGGCAAATTACTGGTTCAATGCCTTGCTGCTGCAGAGCTGCTAATAAACGCACTAACAGTTTATTAGCGTTGGCTCGGCCGGTATCAATGTCACAACCTGAGTGACCGCCTTTTAAGCCTTTAACTGTTAACTCTACGGCTAGTTGCTCTGCGTTAGTAGCTTGCTGTTCTAGGGGGAAGCTTACGTTAGTATCGCCGCCGCCAGCACAACCCATATACACTTCACCTTCTTGCTCTGAGTCGGTGTTAATCAGCAGTTTGCCTTCTAATACACCAGCTTGTAAGCCAAAAGCGCCGGTCATTCCTGCTTCTTCGTCAATAGTGAACAAGGCTTCTATAGGGCCATGAGCAATCTCGTTACTGGTTAAAATGGCCAGTATTGATGCGCCACCAATGCCGTTGTCTGCACCTAGGGTGGTGCCTTCTGCGGTTACCCACTCGCCATCTATGTAAGGGCGGATGGGATCTTTGGTAAAGTCGTGCTGAGTGTCGTTATTAGCTTGCGGCACCATGTCTAAGTGGGCTTGCAAGATTACCCCTTGGCGATCTTCCATGCCAGCGGTGGCTGGCTTTTTGATGATTACATTGCCAACTTCGTCTTGAAAATGCTCAAGTTGGTGCTCAGCGGCCAAACCCATTACCCAGTCAATCATTGCTTGTTCATGTTTAGAGGGGTGGGGAATAGAACACATGGTTTCGAAGTGTTGCCATAAGCCCTGAGGGTGAAGTGAAGATAGTGTAGACACAAAGCCACCTTTTAATTGTATTACTAGTATGAATAGGACTTTATCAGCTAGAAACCTTGAATATAAGTCTGTTTATGTGCTTTTCGTTGGAATAATTGTTTGTGAGCAATAAAGCTACTGTTCAACTGATTGTTTTCTTAATAGTGGCTAGCATGATAATCACTATCAAGAAAGTATCAAAATTCCCATATAAACTAAATAATCTCAGCAACTCGACGCATATTAACGCTATGAGTTGGTGATTTTAGCTTTTTTTGCTGATCTAGCGCAGGTTGGTTGCATCATCGGCTAGCTTCTTAGATTTGGGATGAATATAATGCCACGCGATTTCTGCTAGCAGCATAACGGAGTGCCTGTTAGTGGTCCAAATAACCAACTGTCTGTCCAAGGAACATACGCCGCTATGTTAGAGAAATTATTTAAGCTAAAAGAGCACGGAACCAATGTGCGCACAGAGGTCATTGCAGGTTTAACCACCTTCTTAACTATGGCCTACATTATCTTTGTTAACCCTAGCATGCTTGCTGCTACAGAGATGGATCAAGGTGCAGTATTTGTTGCAACCTGTTTGGCTGCGGCCATTGGCTGTTTCATTATGGGCCTGTACGCTAACTACCCAATTGCTCAAGCGCCTGGCATGGGCTTAAATGCCTTTTTCACCTACGGCGTTGTACTAGGCATGGGCCATACTTGGCAGGTTGCTTTAGGTGCAGTGTTCTTGTCGGGTGTTATCTTCATTTTGCTAAGCCTATTTAAAGTGCGTGAGTGGATTATTAACTCGATTCCGCAAACTTTACGTGTAGGTATTGCTGCAGGTATCGGTTTATTCCTTGGTTTTATTGCGCTTAAAAACGCAGGTATTGTGGTTGATAACCCAGCTACTTTAGTAAGTTTAGGCAGCGAAAACCCGCACCAGATGATTCTGGCTGCTTTAGGTTTCTTCTTAATTATTGGCCTTGAATACCGCAAGGTAAAAGGCGGCGTATTAATCTCTATCCTAGCAATTACGGTACTGTCTATTATATTGGGATACACCCAATATGGCGGCATTGTATCTATGCCACCAAATCCAGCGCCGACCTTCTTACAGCTAGATATTATGGGTGCCTTAGATGTCACCATGATTAGCGTTATTTTTGCCTTCTTGTTTGTAGATTTATTCGACACTGCAGGTACCTTAACGGCAGTTGCCCAACGCGGTAACTTGCTTGACGAGAAAGGCCGTTTACCTAATCTTAAAAAAGCGTTGATGGCAGACTCTAGTGCTACTATTGCCGGTTCATTATTAGGTACTTCAAGCACTACTTCTTACATTGAAAGTGGTGCTGGTGTAGAAGCCGGTGGCCGTACTGGTTTAACTGCTGTGGTTGTGGGCATTCTGTTTATTCTTGCTCTATTGTTCTCGCCGTTGGCGGGTATGATTCCAGCTTATGCAACAGCTGGCGCACTGTTCTACGTATGTACCTTAATGCTATCGGGCTTAATTAATGTAGATTGGACAGACCTTACTGAAGCTGCTCCAGCAGCGATTGTAGCTATTTTAATGCCACTGTCGTTCTCTATCGCAGACGGTATCGCTTTGGGCTTTATCTCTTACGCGGTAATTAAGCTACTCGCGGGTCGTTATAAAGAAGTACCATTAAGTGTTTGGGTACTAGCTGCTGTATTTGTGCTTAAGTTCGCTTTCTTCTAAAGCTGACAAATTCAGAATACATGCTAAGCCGTCACATCGTGGCGGCTTTTTTTTGTGATATATTTTATAAATTGATAAGCAAGTGAGTAGGTTGTTTTGAAAGAAAATCTGTCAGAAGTATTGTTTAAACCACGTATTAATGTGGTGGAAACATCCACCGTGTCTAACTCGAGCGCGGCTCAATTAACCGCGGTAGGCCAAGAAGAAGGTCGCAATTGGTATCGTATCCTGCGCAGAGAGTACTGGGCTTGGCTAGGTTTGGATCCTATTGAAACAGAAAGCCTGTTTGCCGACATCGCAATGTGCGATAAACCGCGCACTAGCGAGTTGCTCGATACCATTGGCGGTTACCAGCCGGGCAACTGGAACTACGAATGGATGCAACGTGCAGTTAAACACCAAATTTCAGCTAAAGATGCCGAGCAAAATGGTCAGCGAGATAAAGCCTACCAAGAGTTTTTGCTAGCCAGTTATAGCGCCACTATTGCTGCCTACCCACATTTTAAGGGTGATGATTTAGTTGCTTCAGCTCATGCTTTAGCTCACAGCAATTTAATGGCTGCTACAGAGCAAAGTAAATATGAGTGTAAAACCATAAACGTACCGATAGACGGTAAACAAGTTGCTTGTTATTTGCATCTTCCAGATACCGACTCGGTAAAACCAGTGGTGATGGTGAGTGGCGGCTTAGACACCATTCAAACTGAGCTTTACCCGTTTTTTGAACGCTTCTTAGCGCCTGCAGGTATTGCCATGTTAACCGTAGACATGCCAGGAGCGGGGCATTGCCTTAACTGGAAGCTGCAACAAGATAGCAGCCGTATTCACTTAGCCATTCTCGATCACTTACCTCAAGTGCCCTGGGTGGATCATGCCCGTGTTGCCATGTTGGGTTATCGCTTTGCCGGTAATGTAGCCGCTCGCTTGGCCTTTGTTGCCGCAGAGCGTCTGCGCGCAGTGGTTACTATTGGTGCGCCAGTAGACCGATTATTTAGCGATATACAGCGATTTAATAACTTACCGCAAATGTATCAAGATTGTTTAGCTAATCGCAGTGGGGTTAATGCCTCAAATACTGAAGGACTCTATTATCGCTGTATGCCTTTGTCCTTGAAAACTCAGGGCATACTTGGCGGGCCAAGAACAAAGTTGCCAATGTTTGTGGTTGGCCGTAAAAATGACGCAATATGCCCAGAAACCGATGTTTCTTTACTTAGTATGGCTTCGCCAAATTGCAAGGTTGAAGTGCTGAAAGAGCTTGATTCACTACAAAATTACAATCAGATCTTCACTAAGGTCACGCATTGGCTACAAAAGCAATTGTGATTTAGCTTAATTGTGGTCATTATGGACATACGGTACGTTATACAAACTATTGTCCTACTGTGGAGAGATTAAGCGCATGGAAGTGACTTGGCCAAGCCATGGAAAGTTAACATCGAGATTTACGGCCATGGGTCCGTATTTTCGTAAAGAACACAGCAGCAAAGAAATGTACTTTTTTGATTGCCTTGCCTCTTGTGTAAGCTCTAAACCTGCAGCTGATGAACGCGAGTTTTATGGCTGGTGGTTTGAATTACGGGTAAACGAAGACAGTTTTGAATACCACTACTGGTTTGGTTTATACGACAAGCAAGGCGAATGGCAGGAAGGTACCATTCCGAGTAAACACCAAACAGAAGTGCAACAGTCACTAGAGGTGTTTTATCAAAAGCTGCTGGATACACTGCAAAAGTTGGAGTTAGACCTAAGCGCTGCCCCCTCTTTGTCCCCCAATTTAGCTCTCCCGGCAGCGTAAGCCGAAGAGTTCCGCAAAAAAATGGCGCACAGGCTCTGTGCGTCGGTTTAATATCAGGTAGAATACTCGCTTTGCATTTTAGCCGAGTTGGAATAGTAAAATAGCATGTCGAAGCAAACCATCGTCGTTAAGTTAGGCACCAGTGTGTTAACCAGCGGCACGTCTAAACTTGACCGCGCCCATATGATAGAGCTGGTACGCCAATGCGCGCTGCTACGAAAGGCGGGTCATCAACTTATTGTGGTTACTTCTGGAGCCATTGCCGCCGGTCGCGAGCACTTATCGCTAACCCATGGCAATATCGCGCCCACCATTGCTAATAAGCAAATGCTCGCTGCAGTGGGGCAAAGCCGACTCATTCAAGTATGGGAAAGCCTATTTAGCATCTACGATATTCATGTAGGCCAAATGCTGTTAACTCGCGCCGATTTAGAGGACCGCGAGCGTTTCCTTAACGCTAAAGACATGCTTAAAGCGCTACTCAATCATGGCATTGTACCTATCATCAACGAAAATGACGCGGTAGCCACTGCAGAAATTAAAGTGGGTGATAACGACAACTTGTCGGCGCTAGCGGCTATTTTAGGCGAAGCAGACAAACTATTATTACTAACCGACCAACCTGGTCTGTTTACTGCCGATCCGCGTAATAACCCGGATGCTAAACTCATTGAAGAAGTGGCCGAGATTGATGCCTCTATTCGCTCTTTAGCTGGCGATAGTGTAAGCGGTTTGGGTACTGGTGGTATGGCAACTAAACTGCAAGCCGCCGAAATAGCCGGTAGAGCAGGCATTGAAGTAGTAATAGCCGCAGGCCACAGTGAGAACGTAATTACCCGCTTAAGTGAAGGAAAAAGTGTTGGCACTCGTTTCCCGCCAACCAATAGCCCGCTGGAAAATCGCAAACAATGGATTTTGGCTGGGCCTCCTCCACATGGCGAGTTAGTATTGGATGACGGCGCATGTAAAGCAGTAGTAGAGCGTGGTTCTAGTTTGCTGCCCAAAGGGATTACCGCGATAAACGGCGAGTTTAACCGCGGCGATGTGGTACGCATTGTAAATCCGCAAGGTGGTGAAATTGCCCGTGGTATTTGCCGCTATCCGGCCAAAGATATGAATTTAATTAAAGGGCTACATTCAGAGCAAATTGATAAGACTCTGGGTTATGGCTACGGATCAGTTGCGGTGCACCGTGACGATTTAGTTTTAAAATAGGAATTGTTAGATGAGCTTACAAACACTTGGTCAACAGGCTAAACAAGCCAGCTTTGATTTGGCCACCTTAAGTACTAGCCAAAAAAACGCAGCCTTGGCGGCAATTGCTGATCAGCTTGAAGCTCAGCAAGAAAGCATTTTAGCGGCTAATAAAATAGATTTAGACGCCGCTCGCCAATCGGGTTTATCTGAAGCATTACTCGATCGCTTAATGCTAAACAGTGAGCGACTAGCAGGTATTGCTAGCGATGTTCGCAACGTTATTTCGCTTAACGATCCTATTGGTAGCGAAATGGATTGCCGCGTATTAGAAAATGGCCTGCGCCTATCGCGCCGCCGTGTACCGCTTGGCGTAGTAGGGGTTATTTATGAAGCCCGCCCTAACGTAACTATTGATATCGCAGCGCTATGTTTAAAAACCGGCAATGCCAGTATTTTGCGTGGCGGTAAAGAGACCTTCCACTCAAACATGGCCTTGGTAGCAGTTATTCAATCTGCTTTAGAGCAAAGTGGATTACCAGCGGCTGCGGTTCAATACATCGAAAAGCCTGATCGTGAGCTGGTGGCAGAGCTGCTTCGTTTAGATGAATACGTGGATATGATTATTCCTCGTGGCGGCGCTGGCCTGCACAAGATGTGTCAGGAGAATAGCACTATTCCAGTGATTATCGGCGGCTTTGGCATTAGCCATATTTACGTTGATAACTCGGTAGATTTAGCAGCAGCACTAGATGTAATTGAAAACTCTAAGGTGCAGCGTCCTTCGGCGTGTAACGCCTTAGACAGCCTGTTAGTTGACCAGAACGTAGCAGCTGAGTTACTGCCAATGCTAGCTGAGCGCATGGACAAAGCCTCGGTTAAGTTAGTGGCTACCGAAAACGCCATGGCTGGCTTGGCAAATGCGCAAGACTTACAAGCGGCTGGCGAAGGTGATTTTGATACAGAATGGCTAAGCTACACCTTGGGTGTAAAAGTTGTTGCCGATGTAGAAGAAGCAATCGCTCACATGCGTACGCACAACGCTAGCCATTCAGACGCAATTTTGTCGAATAACTTAAATGCTGTAGAGCGTTTTGTGAATGCTGCTGGATCTGCCGCGGTTTATGTAAATGCTTCAACCCGCTTCACCGACGGTGCGCAATTTGGTTTAGGTGCCGAAGTGGCAGTATCTACCCAAAAGCTGCATGCTCGCGGCCCAATGGGCTTAGAAGAGTTAACCTCTTACAAGTGGATCGGTATTGGCGACATGTTAGCTCGCCCTTAAGTTTTAATTCACTTATGCTAAAAGCCTGCTTTGCAGGCTTTTTTGTTTTTGGGATGCAGGAGTATGCGTATGTCTCGCCAACTTTGGTTAATTCGCCATGCTAAATCCAGTTGGGGCGACCCAAGCTTAAGTGATAAACAACGCCCCTTAGCAGAGCGCGGCCACAAGGCCGCAAAGCTTATGGCAAGCCACTACGCGAGCCAGTTCTCTCAGCTTGAATTAGTACATTGCTCACCAGCACTGCGTGCCCAGCAAACCTGCGAGTATTGGTTAGCACAGCGCAGCCAATACCTTAAAGGTAGTGAGGTAGAGGTCGACCTTCAAATCACTTGTGAAAACAGCCTATATACATTTCGCTGGGCAGATTTACTGGTACATATTCAAAGCTTGCCTAAGCAAATAAGTAAAGTTGCGCTAGTAGGGCATAACCCAGCTTTTGAAGATCTCGTTAACTACTTAACGGGCGAAGACTTAATCAAGTTTCCTACCGCAAGCCTAGCGGTGATTGAGGCTGAGTTAGATTGGCAAAATTGGAGTGAGCAGAGCGCCTATTTAAGTTTGTTTGATACGCCCAAGAAGTTGGCGGCTAGGTTGTAGTTTATCACTCATCAATAAGCGCTTTGGATTTCTCTCTGTTTGGAATAAAGCATTAATGCCGCCAACAGCGGCTGCTTGGCTTTGTTGGATGCATTAGTAGTAATCTGAAATATTGCTGGCATCATTGATATACACTTTATGTGATGAATACTCTTCTTGAGGCTTTGCTGCTCGCTCAAACACACGAAAACTCACTTCACTATTGGGTTGAACAGCTAGCCCATAAATTGAATCAGAGACAGAATCTATTAATTTTCCTTCAGTATTGAAAAAGCGAACTTCAATTTGAAAGTTTTCCCATCCGTATTGCGATGAATTTTCAATCATGCCTATTGTCACAGTATATATTTTCTTTTTGCAGTCTCCACAATCACTGAAACTTAACTCTGATGATTTAACTATAATTTCATCTTTATGGTCTACAAAGGAGACTGGTGGTTGATACTCATTATTATTTGTTGATTTAACAAACGTTACACTGAAAAAGATTATTAAAAGTATAATAATTAATGGTAAGTATTGTTTGAATGCAGAAAGCCTGTTTTGTGGTGTTCTACAATGAGGGCAGTACTTGGCTTTAGTATTTACAAGCCCATAACAGGCCTTACAGTTTGTTTCGTTTTCCATTATTTCTTCTGTTTATAAACTTTATGTTAATTAGGCTATCATTTTTTATTATCTATATCAGCTTCTTAGCGATAAAGTAACAAAAAAGTCAATATGAAAGGGTGCAAGTACCTTTAGAAAGCAGTAGCTGCAAGCTGTTGTATAAGCTCGGTGTTTTTATGAGTGCTGAAACATGTAAAGAGCGAGAAGCACGCTAGAAATCCGTGCTAGCGCTCTTGAAACTCTATCAGCCAACACTGGTAATTTTTGATACCTTCCACAAAGCATTTCTCTATCTCTTGTTCCTATTATCTGCACTACGTAGGCTGCTTATAAACCTTATGTTGTAATGCTTAGTGAGTGCTTAAATGACGCAGATATTCCTAAATCAAGCTTGGCTGTTAAGTTCTCCAGAATATCCAGAGATTAAGGTAGCTTGCCAGATTCCCGGTGATAACCATTCTACATTGCTTGAGGCGGGTTTAATTGCCGATCCTTACCAAGCTTGTAATGAAGCAGATGTTCAGTGGGTGGGCCAGGCTAACTGGGTGCTATCTAGCCGCTTCGAGGTAAGTGCTGAGCAGCTCGACAGCGACTTTATCGATTTACATTTAGGTCGTGTCGATACCATTGCCGATATCTATATTAACCAGCATTTAGTCGCGCAATGCGACAATATGTTTCGTTTGTGGTCTTTTGATATTAAGCCTTATTTAAAGGCTGGCAGTAACCAGCTGCAAGTGCGGTTTTCCCGTTCTGATTTAGCCGCAAAGCAACGAGCAAGCTCTTTACCCTTTGCCGTCCCATCTTCCATGGGCAACAACCAAATTCCTTATATGAATAGTTTACGCAAGTCGCAGTGCCACGCTGGTTGGGATTGGGGGATTTGCTTGATGGTGAACGGTATCTACGATTCGGTGGAAATTAAGTTCACTAACCAAGCTCGATTGTTAGCTGTGCAAGTTGAGCAGCAGTGGCATGGCAATAGTGTGGATGTGGTGGTTAAGGTTAGTCATGACTCATCTTGCCGCTCACCAATTGATATTCAATTTGCAGAACATGCCTTGCAAATACAACCCTCAACTGAATCATCCATTACTGAGGCGCGATTCCACATTGCGGAGCCACAGCTATGGTGGCCAGCAGGTTATGGTGAGCAGCCTTTATATTCGCTGCAAGTTAAGTTGGCTGAGCAGCTTATTGAGAAGAAGATTGGCTTGCGAAAGCTAGAGCTAGATACGCGAGCAGATAGCCATGGTTCTGCGATGACCTTTGTGATTAACGATTGCCCCATTACCGCCAAAGGTGCTAACTGGATACCGCTTGATGCGATGCCATCGAGGCAAACAGCAGAGCGTTATCGCCAGCTATTAACCGATGCCAAAACCGCCAACATGAACATGCTGCGGGTTTGGGGCGGCGGCCAGTACGAGGTTGATGAGTTTTATCAACTGTGTGATGAATTAGGCTTAATGGTGTGGCAAGACATGATGTTTGCCTGCTCATTGTATCCCAGTACCGATGAGTTTGTGGCAAACGTGCAGCTAGAGTTAAGCGACCAAATTCAACGCTTACGTGACCATAGCTGTATTGTGCTGTGGTGCGGCGACAACGAAGTGATTGGTGCAATTAACTGGTACCCAGAATCCAAAGCTAATCGAGAACGTTATGTGGTTAATTACGACAGGCTTAATCGCGCCATTCAACAGGCGGTAGAGCAGCATGATGCTAGCCGGGTATTTTGGCCTAGTTCGCCCTGCAATGGCGCATTAGATTATGGCGATGCATGGCATGATGATAGTAAAGGCGATATGCACTTTTGGGATGTTTGGCATTCGGGTAAATCCTTCTCTGCTTACCAACAAATTAAGCCACGTTTTTGCTCTGAGTTTGGTTATCAGTCTTGGCCGTCATTGGCCGAGGTGAAAAGCTTTGTACCCGAAGATGACTGGAATATTTGCTCACCCACTTTTGAAGCGCATCAAAAGAACCCTAGTGGTAATAGCATTATTACCGAGATGTTTACGCGGATGTTCCGCTTTCCGGCAAGCTTTGAACAAATGCTTTATTTGAGCCAAGTGCAACAAGCACTTGCGATAAAAACGGCTTGTGATTTTTGGCGAGCTAATAGCCCCCAGTGCAGAGGAATGCTGTATTGGCAGCTTAATGATAATTGGCCGGTAAGCTCGTGGTCGAGCATCGAATATAGCGGCCGCTGGAAGCAGTTGCACTATCACGCCAAGCGCTTTTTTGCTCCGCAATACCCGAGTTTTATTGAGGATGAGCAGGGTTTAGAACTGCGGATAATTAACGACAGCCCCAAAACCAAATCTATTAAGGTGTACCTACAGCGAGTGAACTGGCAAGGCAAGGTGGAATTTAGCGAGCAGTTGGCCTTAAGCCTTGAGCCAGATGCTAATGTATCAGCGTGGCAATGTGCTAAAGCGCAACTTGATGAGTGGCGTACGCAAGGCTTTTTGATTGTTTCACTCACATGTGAAGGTTCTCGCGTTCAAAATACTTGGGTAGGGGATAACTACAAAAACTTACCTTTAGCCAAGGCTAAGGTCTCTTGCGCGGTGGATGAAAGTACTAGAACCATTATTTTGTTAGCAGATAAACCGGCATTTTTTGTTCATTTAGAAAGTGATGCTCCGGGACGCTTTTCTGATTCAAGCATTACTTTGTTGGCTAATCAGCCGCAAACTATCAAATATTTGGGTGATGACTTTGCATCAATGGTGAGTAGTTTGCGAGTTTACCAGTTGGCTGATAGCTATTAGCATGTATAACTATTAAAGAAGGGGGAAACTATTGAGTAATCAACGACTAAAACAATCTGGAGAAAAGGGAGTTCATAATAAAATAGATTGGATAAATGAGGCTGATAGTAAACTAACTAGTGCAAAGATTTTGCGAGAAGCAGCGAGTGTAAAAGAGGATAAACTTAAAGAACTTTGCGAGAGCGGTAAAGCTAATTCTCAAAGCGTTTTCGACTTGATTCAAACAATCGAATCTGCAAACAAATCAAGTTTTTTGTTACTTGGTTATGCAATCGAACTACTTTTAAAGTCTGGAGTCGTTTCATTGTTAATCAATGCCCCTAAACACTTATTGGAGCTAAAAGTCCGGAAGTATGGTCATAAATTACAGAATATGTGCACTGATCTACATATTAATTTAGCTAGCTCTGAAAGAGAGCTTTTAGGCATATTCAGTAGTTTCATTGTGAATGAAGCAAGATATCCAGTAACAGTGAGCTCAATCCAAGAACATAGTAAAAGAAAAAATGAAATTGGTGCTCAGTTAGCAAACAACAAATCATTCAATCTAGGGGTACATATCTACAATAGCATTAGAAATATTCTAAGCGATATCGACGGTTCAGAAGGTAATCCAGTATTTCGAGAGCGTCGTGAGATTGACTCTGATGGATATTATATTTTTCGTGTCGGGGGGATTTTGCCACCTATATTTATTTTCAAATATAGTGAAAAGCAAATTAAAGCCGGAAAAAACAACGTGGATGACATGAAATCATTAATTGTTAAGTCTTTGGATAACGATATTATTTCACGCATTATCCTAGATTCTCTAAATTTGTCAGATGTTTACATTGCAAGCGAAAAGAGTGGATTAGTTAAGCATGAACAGTAACTTTCTACATTTTGGTTTATCAATTAGTTTCCCAATTATTAGCAGCTTCAATTAGCGCGGCTAGTGCAGGTTTAGCACTGGCGCTGGCTTTTATACATAAACCAATGCTGCGGTACATACGAGGTGCTAGCAGCTTTACTTGCTGTAGTTGCGGCGCTGTTTCGAGCACGCCTGTAGGTAAAAATGAGATGCCGATGCCTGCATTTACCAAATGTTTAACTTGGGTTTTGTGTTGCGCTTTGGCGACCAAGTTAACTGCAAAACCTTTTGAAGCCAGCAAACTCAAGGTTTGTTGGTGGGCTTCACATACTACACATTCAATAAAGTTGTAGTTGTTTAAAGCTGCAATCTCTACCTGGTTTTGCTGCGCGAGCGGGTGTTGGCGAGGTACGCACAGTACGTAATCTTCTTGCCAAAGTGGAATGAATAGCTCGTCTTCTTGTTTGAACACATCAAGAGTTAGCCTGGCCTGAGCGCTTTTATCTTGGTGATCGAGTAGCTCAAAGTTAAACAATGGCTGTTGGCTTTTACAGTGCTGAATAAACTCCGCCAACAAGCTAGGGCTTAGGTCGTCAAAATTGGCCAGTTTAATCGGCAGGCTGGCCGGTTGCTCAGCAAACAGATTAGACATGCGCTTGAGCTGACCTAGCGTTTGAACGGCCATCGGGTAAAGGTGATGAGCTTGGTCGGTTAAATCAACCCCGCGCTTATGGCGAATAAATAGCTGAACCCCTAACTCTGACTCAAGCTGTTTAATGGCCGAAGATAGCGATGGCTGAGAGACATAACAACGCTCGGCGGCGGCTGTCATCGAACGCTCTTCAAAAACTGCCACAAAGGATCTTAGTAAACGCGCTTCCATAATTATTGCCTATAACAACCAAAGGAAATCGATATTTTACACCTATATATAGCAGAACTATAGTTAGCGCCAATAAAGCAGCAAGCGCAAATGTAGCGCCTTGTGGTGGGTTATTTATGTATTGGAGAATCTTATGTCTAAGCCTTTAGTTGTTATTACTGGTGCCAGTTCTGGAATTGGCGAAGCATGTGCAAAAACCTTGTCGGCTGCGGGGCATCCGTTGTTATTGGTAGCGCGTCGTATTGAACGATTGGAGGCGCTAAACCTGCCAAATACCCTTTGTCGTAAAGTTGATGTGACCGAGCTTGCCGGTTTTGAGCAAGCAATTAAAGATGCCGAAGCCTTGTATGGCCCAGTTGATATGTTGCTAAACAATGCCGGAGTCATGTTATTAGGTGCGGCTCACGAGCAAGCACCTAGCGAGTGGAAAACCATGTTGGACGTAAATGTTATGGGCTTACTTAATGGTATTCATTTGGTTTTAGCAGGAATGAAGCAGCGCCAGCAAGGCACTATTATTAACGTGAGTTCAATTGCTGGGCGTAAAACCTTTCCTAGTCATGTTGCGTATTGCGGTACCAAGTTTGCGGTTCATGCAGTAAGTGAGAACATTCGCGAAGAAGTGGCAGGAGATAACGTACGGGTAACCGTGATTGCCCCAGGCGCGGTAGAAACCGAATTACTTAGCCATACCACTAGCCAAGAGATTAAAGATGGTTATGAAGTATGGAAAGAAGAAATGGGCGGCGTGCTTAATACCCAAAACATTGCAGACGCTGTCGCTTACGCTTATGGCCAGCCGCAAAACGTGTGTATTCGTGAAGTGGTACTCGCCGCCACTGGCCAACCTGCTTAGGTATTGTTAGTCATTAAGGTAGCAAATAAAAAAGAGAGCCTAAGCTCTCTTTTTTATGGCTGACTGTTAAAGCTTAAAAGAAGCCGAGTGGGTTAACATCGTAACTCACTAGTAGGTTTTTGGTGTTTTGATAATGAGAAATCGCCACTTGGTGCGTTTCTCTGCCAATACCCGAGCGCTTGTAGCCGCCAAACGCAGCGTGGGCAGGGTAGGCATGGTAGCAGTTTATCCATACTCGACCTGCTTCAATTTTACGCCCCATACGCTGCGCTAAGTTCATGTCGCGTGTCCATACTCCTGCGCCAAGGCCATATTCGCTATCGTTAGCAATGGCCAGTGCTTCTGCTTCATCTTTAAAGGTGGTAACAGAGATGACCGGGCCGAATATTTCTTCCTGAAATACTCGCATGTCATTAGTGCCTTTTAAGATAGTTGGGCTAACGTAATAGCCGTTATTGTGCTCACCCGGCAACGCTGCGGTGACGCCACCAGTTAATACCTCGGCGCCTTCGTTTTTGCCTATCTCTAAATAACTCATAATTCTGTCTAACTGCCCTTTAGAAACCTGAGCGCCAACTTGGGTATTAACATCTAAGGGGTCACCTTGCTTAATGGTTTTCACTCGCTCTAATACCCGCTGCATAAACTTATCGTAAATAGATTCCTGAATTAGTGCGCGTGAAGGGCAAGTACACACCTCGCCTTGGTTGAAAAATGCTAGAAGTAGCCCTTCAATCACTTTATCCAAATACTCATCTTCGTGGTCCATGACATCGGCAAATATCACATTGGGTGATTTACCGCCTAGCTCTACGGTGGAAGGAATCAATGAATCTGCCGCGCATTTAAGAATGTGTTGGCCAATTTCGGTAGACCCGGTAAACGCAAGCTTGGCAATACGAGGGCTAATGGCTAAGGCTTGGCCAGCCTCTTCACCAAATCCGTTTACTATGTTCACCACGCCTTTTGGAATAAGGTCTTCGATTAACTCCATTAATACCATAATGGAGGCAGGGGTTTGTTCGGCGGGTTTAAGCACCACACAATTACCTGCCGCTAAGGCTGGGCCGAGTTTCCAAGCTGCCATTAGCATTGGGAAGTTCCAAGGAATAATTTGACCCACAACGCCTAGTGGCTCGGGGAAGTGATAACTCACAGTGCTGGCATCCAAGTCGGCTGCACCGCCTTCTTGAGCTCGAATACAGCCAGCAAAATAGCGGAAGTGATCAACCACAAGAGGTAGATCGGCATTGAGCGTTTCGCGGATCGCTTTGCCATTTTCCCAAGCTTCGGCCACGGCCAAATACTCTAGGTTCTGTTCAATCCTATCGGCAATGCGCAGCAACATATTTGAACGCTCGGTAACTGAAGTACTTCCCCAGCTTTCTTTGGCTGCATGGGCAGCATCTAAAGCAAGACCGATATCGTCAGCGTCTGAGCGGGCCACTTGGCAATAAACCTCACCATTAACCGGAGAAGGGTTATCAAAGTACTGGCCGTTTACTGGCGCTACCCATTCGCCGCCAATAAAGTTGTTGTATTGCTCTTTAAAAGTGATTAACGAACCTTCGGTACCTGGCTGTGCGTAAACCATAGTCAATTCCTTTTTGTTTTGTTATCAATATGTTTCTTGTGAGCGTGTTTCATGACACGCCTGCGCTTTACATAGCAAGTGCTAAGCCATTGCGCAGAAACTTGTTGTTAACAAAATGTAAAACTATGATTATTCACACAAACAATTTTGCACAGTGTGAGTAGCGAAAACTAGCCGGCTTAACGGGCTTGTCACACTGTTACTTTTTGGCACAGTTACATTGTCTCACTATGGAACACTGCAATGACCAACAAGCTACAACTTCCTAGCTCTATTAATGCATCTTGGTTACGTAGCCAAGATGCCGGCCTGCAAGAGCAAGTCGTTCCTCAGGTTTTACGCTTGGCTAAAACCGAGTTGGCAGAGCGTCACCATCGACAACAAGCGTTGATTTCATTGGTAGAGCGCTACGCCTATCCCTTGTTTGAGCAAGTAATGGCCCATAGTTCGAGCAGGCTCATTTTGTCGGATGTAGACGGTTACCTTATTCACCATTGGGGAGTGAAACGCTATAACGATAAGTTGGCAACTATTGCGCTAGAGACTGGGGTGAATTGGTTAGAGCAATATAAAGGCACTAATGCGATTGGTACCGCTATTGCCACTGGGCAAGCAGTATCGGTAATTGGCGAGCAGCACTTTATTCAACAGCATCGCTTTATGAGTTGCAGCGCTTGCCCAATCTTTAGTCCGAAGGGCGAAATGCTTGCCATATTAGATATCACCAGTGAGCAACAACGGCATACTCAGCAAACCATGTTGCTTGCTGCTAGCCTGGCCCAGCAAGTTGAAACAGCCTTGTTATGCCAGTTGCCCGAGAGCCATTATCGGGTTGATCTTGCCGCGCAGCCGCATTTGCTCAACTCCGGGTGGCAAGGCATTGTGGTGGCCGACAGCGACGGCAAGGTATTAGGCTTAAACCCAATGGCGCGTCAATTGGTGGATAAGTTACATGTAGGCGAAGCCTTGGCTAGTCACTTTGGTGAGGATTGGCAGCAAGCTCACTTGGCAGATAAGGCAAACCTTCATCTGCAAACTAAGTCTTTAAAAGCAAGGCCAATCGTTAGTAAAGGCATTTCTAGTAAGAGTGAGTCCCGCGATCCTCGAGTTAATACCGCTTGGTGGCAAGCTTGCAAGGTGGTGAGTAAATCAATTCCACTGCTCATTTTAGGTGAAACTGGTGTAGGTAAAGAGCGTTTTGTAAAACAGCTGCACCAACAAAGCCAACGAGCTAGCAAGGCCTTACAAGCCGTAAATTGCGCAGCCCTGCCAAACGAGCTGGTGGAAGCAGAGCTGTTTGGGTATCAAGCAGGCGCATTTACTGGGGCTAACCCTAAGGGTTTTGTGGGGAAAATTCGTCAAGCCGATGGTGGCTTTTTGTTTTTAGATGAAATTGGTGAAATGCCTTTGGCTGCCCAAGCGCGTTTATTACGGGTGCTGCAAGAGCGAGAAGTGGTGCCGGTGGGGGGCAATCAGGCCTATAAGGTAGACATTCAAGTGGTTGCAGCAACGCATGTTAATTTGCAGCAAAGGGTGAGTGAGGGTTTGTTTAGAGAAGATCTTTATTATCGCTTAAAAGGTTTGCAAATAAGCCTGCCTGCCCTGCGGGAGCGCAGCGACATAGGTTTGCTCATCAATAAGCTTCACCAACGTTATTGCGAGCATAAACAAGATATAGAGCAGCGCTTGTTTAGCAAAATGCTGGCGTATACTTGGCCGGGTAATTTGCGTGAGCTAGACAATTTTATGCAAGTAGCTTGTTTAATGACCGAGCAGCAAGCTTTGCTACGCAGTACTGATTTACCCGAATCGTTGCAACAACAACTGGCCTTAACTAACCCGCTAGAGCAAAACTGTGAACAAGCAGAGCTGCAGCAAACCATTGAGCAAAACATCGCGCAGGTTTATCAGCATTGCCAAGGTAACGTGACGAAAAGTGCCAAACTGCTAGGGATTAGCCGCAATACCTTGTATCGCAAGTTACGCCAACTAAAACTTAAACATTAAAAAAGAGAGCTTAGGCTCTCTTTTGTTTTAAGGTAGTTGTTTACTGATTTGCGTCTGTTGGGCCGTAAATCTTATATTCACCCGACATTTGCAGTACTGCAAACATGTGCAATAAACCGTCGTAGTAACGCCACTTACCGGTTGGCGTAGCTTGTTTCCACAAACGTTCGGTGAACTCTTTGGCTTCTTGGCTATCGGTAATTAAAGCAGCAGTGCCGTTCATTGCGTTTTGGCCAGAGCTGCCCCATTCAGATGCAACCTTTCCGCCCATTTCATGTACCGCAAAGTTTTGACCTTTTCGTTTGTACTCGTCGGCATAGAACGAAATTAAACGGTCAGCTAACTCGGTTTGGCGAGGGTCATCGTTAAACCAATGGTAGTCCATGGCAATGTTACCAATTACGCGGAATGCATCGTAACCAGATTTATGGCTAATATCGTTAAACGAGGTTTTTTGTGGAGTTCCATCAAAAGCAGCGTATTCAGAGTACAAGCCTGTTTCTGGGTGAGCTGCGTTATACAAGTAATCGCGGCTTACTTGTGCGGCATCAAGCCATAGTTGTTGGTCTTCATCTGCCCAACGGCCCAGTAGCTCATAAAAAGCAGCCACGTGATAAGACGGATCGGTGTATAAACCTAAGCTTTTCTCGGTAACAAATAGGATTTGTTTTTCATCGCGGTTAAACATAGGAACCTGCGAGTCAGTTTCTTCTTTGTTAACCATGGCTTGCAGAATTACGTTAGCTTCATCGCTATATTGGAAAATACCTTCACCGGCACCCCAGCGGTTCTCTGCAAAGAATAAGGCCATAGCAAAGTAAAGCTCGCCGTCTGGCGCAGGGTTGTTATCTATTTTGGCAAACGGCGCTTCTGGTCTTAGATGCCAAGCAAAGTAATCTTTGTACCAGCCATCATGGTGTTGCATGTAAGTTTTAGAGAACTTCCAAAGCTTATTGAACATCTCTTGGTCGTCCATCTGCACGGCGATCATCATGCCGTAAGACATACCTTCCGAGCGAATATCGTTGCTACCAATATCTTTAATGAAGCCCATGTCGTCACCAACCGGGAAAAACACCGCTTCGCCGCTTTCACTGCGAGAATCAGAGTAAAACAGCTGCTGATAAGTATCTTGTACTTTCTTATTCACTTGCTCTGGTGAAGCGATACCTAGCTCAACAAAGGCATTGCGGTATTCACCAGAATAAAAAGCCCCAGGAGCACTAATGTTGCTGGTGCTAGTGTTGCTTTGCTTAGTTGCTGGAGCAGAAGATTGCTCAACGGGTGCCGCGCAAGAGGCCAAACCTAAAGGCAAGGCGCAAAGCGCCAAGGTTTTCACCGTTTTCATTAGGGTATTACGGTGGGTGGTAAAAATATTCATAGTCATAATATGCTTTGTTACCTTTGTTCTAATTGTAATCACTGTTCATAGGGCTTTTAAATACGTGCTAAGCCAAACTATGTATTCAGGCTAGTGCAAAGGGTTGGGAGCTTATACTGTGATTTTCCGCAAATTACTGTGAAATCTGGATAGTTTGCGTTGCATCAGCTTAGTCTGGCCAAGGCAAACAAATATGGTAAAAGCAGCTGTGTAAATTTAGTAATTACCGGAGGGGAATTATTGTTCATTTATAGATTTCCCTTTAGCTAGATTTAGCATTCAGAAAATCATGGCTAATTTTGTCGTGAAATAAGCTAATTCTTTTCAATACGTTGCGCAGATTTTGTTGCTCTAGCTCGGTTAAATCTGCCAAGGCCAGTACATCATTTACTTTACGCAAATCTGTGTATTCCACGATTTGGTTCATAAAGCGCAGCTGCCAAATATGGTCGAAAATGTAGACCATTTCGCGAAAGCTCATGGCGTCGATTTCTTGTTTGGCGGCTAGCTGCTTAAGTCTTGTCATGGTGTTCGCTTCGCGAATATCGTGCTTGAGTGCGTAAATTCGGCAAAAAATTTCCATTGGGCGTAAACAGGCTTTTAGATTAACTGACTCTACGCCGTCGATATTCTCGGTTTTGATTTGTTTAAAGCTAGTGAGTGGCACTTTGTAAGACAGGCAATTTTTGGCGTAGGTGGCTAGAAACTGCGGCTGGTTTTGCACGGTTGTTTGAATATGTTGCTGAATGCTGTCGACCAGTTGTTTTTCGCCATAGGTGGCACGTATGTCAAAAAACACGTTTAGTTCTAATATCGAATCCGGCTTAGCGTGGTTAATCCAAGCGCTAAAGTTGGCGGTCCATTCGTCTAAGCTTAAGCACCATTGGTGGTTAGTGGCCATAATCAAGCCATCGCAATAGGGGTAACCAGCTTGGTTTAATAAGCCACATACCCGCTGCGCTAGATGTAAGAAATAGCGGCGGATCTGTTTTAGTTTTGTTGGGTCTTCTGGTGTTTCAAATACAATTGCGTTGTCTTGGTCTGAGAACAGGGTCATGTCGTGGCGAGCATTACTGCCAAAAGAGATAAAGGAAAATGGTACTGGCGGTTTTCCTAACTCTTTAATGCTTAGCTCTATAAATCGGTAAATGGCCGCATCGTAGGCACTACCAATGGCTCGGCGAAGATTATCAGGACGGGAGCCTGCATCAATCATCTCGCGTATTAAGTCTGGCAGTTGATTAAGGGTTTCTACCACGCCACCTTGGCTATCGCTAAGTGCAATATCTTCGACCACGCGACTGTTTAGCACTTGATAATCGCTGACTTGCTTTACAAGGCCATAGGCGCCGCCATAAATCTTTCGGGTTATTGGGCGGAATGAAATCACATGACCATGCTTTTCAGAAAAGAATATCTTTGACGAACTAACAATTATATCTAGCTGTTTGCCGCTTTTGGTGCTTAAGCAGGCTTCAAATTCTGCAGGCTCGGCGGTGTGTTTGAATAGCCCATCTAAATGCTGCAATAAAGGGGTATTTTTGGCGTTGGCGGGAAATAGCTGCTGCCAAATATTGGTGCTTTGAAGCTCTGAGTCGTTGTAACCTAACATGCGATGTAGTCGGTTGTTTGAGTAAAGAATATCGCCGTCGGCTTCTAGAATGTAACCTTCGTTAGATGATTCAACCAAGGCGCGGTAACGATCTTTAGCCTCGTGCAGGGCGACTTCGGCGCGTTTTTTTCTATTCTCAATGGTTCGGCTTTGACCAATGATGTAAGTCATTATGGCGCTAAGCCCCAAAGTAATGAGGAAAAAGGTGGTAAACAGCGCTTGCTCTAGCTTATCGACTTCTTTTTGCACATCGTCAAAATAGACACCGGTTCCGACTATCCATTGCCACTCTTCCACTGCTTGCACGTAGCTAAGTTTGGGCGCTGTTTTGTTGGCATCATCCTTCCATTGCCAGAGGTATTCTAAGTAGCCTTCATGGTTGGCTTTAACCAGCTTGGTGAACTCAACAAAAATGTGTTTGCCACTTTTGTTTTCATTGTCTGAGTAATGAGTGAGATCTTGGCCTTTTAAGTCTTTACGGTAGGGGTGCATGATCATCCGTGGATGCATGTCGGTAATGAAGAAGTAATCTTTGTTTTCATCACCATAGCGCATTGCTTTTAGCTCGTTAGCCGCTTTTGCTTGAGCCTGGCTTAGACTTAGTTCTCCGCTTTGTTCTCGCGCTACATAACTGTCGACAATGCTAATGGCCGAGGAAGTGAGCTCTTTGATCATTTGCTGTTTTTGACCCATCATCGAGTCTTCTACCAGCGGGATAATCACCAAAGCAACCGCACTGACAAATAATATAATGGCCAAAATGGTGGGCAGTACAATGCGAAAAGCAAAGCTGCCAATAAAACCTTGTTGATTAGCTTCGTTATCACGTAGGCCATCAAAATATTCGGCTAGCTCCTTGGCGTCTAATACCGCACTGAGTTCTTCATTGTGGGTGGCGTCATGGTATTTGGCAGTAAACGTACCATTTTCAAAATCGGCACGAGAAGGCAGGTAGCCGTCGTAATCATCTTTAATATGGGTTTCGACAACGTTCTTAATTTGTTGGCGTGAATACTTGCCATCGAACTCTTGGTAGGCTTCTTGAAGTGCTTCTTTGCAGTGTCTAAACCTGCGATGGTCGTAAGGGTCGTATTGGTCTAGCTTGCCTTCACGCAGGTAGTGATCAAATCCGTCGTGGTCGAAAAAGCCGTCAATCCATTTATGGATGTCTTCTGCTCGTATGCCAAATAGCTGTTCTGTGCGCTGCGCGTGCTCGGAAATTTTCATCGTAATCAGTTGGTTGAACTAAGTTCAGCATAACAATTAGTAGAGAATTAGCATATCGATGAAAGGGTAAAATAAAAAGCAGTTAACTTGCATGAAAAGTAATCTAAATCAAAAAGTCATCAAACTTTATTGTCTTATACTAAGACAAATTTTCCAGTACCAGTTACTAAGGGCGCGTATCGTACCCTTTTTTCAGCCTGCGGGAAAATATGTGGCTTTAGCTCCCAGCTTTTAGGCACCTGCTTACTAGGTGTTCTGTAGCGTCTGGGATGTCGTCTCGTGTTAGCCGAAGGTTAACATACAGAGCATAAATGGAAGTTAATGCGCAATGGCCCCCGCAATTACATAGGAAGTAAAAACATGTCTAGTAAGAACAAGACATTCTATAGAGATATGCGCCGAAAAGCGCAGGAATTCGACAACCGTGAAGAATTTTTGAACCACGATCTCAAAATTATGAGTTTTCGTCGCTGGGGGATCCATTTACCACTGCGAGATTACAGCATTGAGATTGAGGATTGGGTTCCAGCCTTAGCCGCCACCATTGGTAAAGTAGTGATGGTAACCGCAATGGTTGCCGCGTTTGCCGCGCAATTTGGCTTATCGCCAGAGTTTGTTGCCGAAAACGTACGTTATGAGCTGCTTATTGCCGGCGCCTTATTTGTAATTTTGTTCTCTGCTATTTTAAACCCCAATGCAAACTTGGCCGGTACTCATGGGCCAATGATCCCCTTAATTCCATTAATTGCCGCCGCAGGAGGACACCCACTCGCGCTGGGTTTAATGGTGTGTGTATTTGGTTTGATTTTGGCTTATACCAAGGGGGGCTCTAAGTTAATGACACTAACCGGGGTTGGTGTTAGAGGGGGCTTGTTGATTTACCTTGGTGCTGTTGGTTTAATTGGTCAAATTAACAAAACCGAAGCTTGGGCGTCAGCTGGAAACCAAGGTTACATATCGTTTGCGGTGATTGGCGTTACCGTTTTAGTGTATGCCTATTTAGCAAAAGTAGGTAAACGTTGGTTAGCTATTCCGCTTTGTTCAGCTTTAGCAGGCATTGTTGCCTATGTATGTGGAGCAGATTTTGCCTTTACCACCGCACCTGGCTTACCGCATTTCAGTCCGTTTTACTGGTGGGGTGAAGATACTGGTTGGCAATTAGGTTGGCCGAATCTTCAGCACTTCATTGCGGTTATTCCTTTTGCCTTGCTTGCGGTAGCTATGTGGTCTCCAGACTATTTAGGTCACCGTGTATTCCAAGAGCTTAATTATCCGAAAGAAGCCAAAGGCGTGTTAATGGATGTGGATGACACCATGGTGGGTGCATCTGTGCGTCAAGGTGTTGGTGCATTATTGGGCGGAGGTAACTTAGCCTCATCGTGGGGAACCTACATGATCCCTGCAGCTATTGCTAAGCGCCCGATTCCTGGTGGCGCTTTGCTAACGGGTATCTTGTGTGTATTGGCATCGGTACTTGGTTATCCTATGGACTTAGCCATGTGGGAGCCAGTGTTGCGTGTTGCTCTTATCGTTGGGGTGTTCTTGCCTTTGCTTGAAGCTGGCATGCAAATGATTCACAAGCACAAAGATTCTTTAAGTGCCGGTATTTGTATTTTTGCCTGTGCCTTTGTTAACCCAGTGTTTGGTTGGGCCACTACCATGCTCCTAGATAACATGGGGTTAATTGGCGACCATGAGCGCGCTAAAGAACTATCGGCTAAAGATAAGTACCTTATTCCGGGCATAGCCTTTGTGATTTGTGTGGGTTCGCTAGCGATGGTGGGTCAGCTTCCTGGCATTCCAGCTTTAATTGGTAATTAAACGAGATAAAACCTATCTCGTTTAGCTATAAGGCAGCCTCTTTGGCTGCCTTTTTATTATTGCTCAAGATTAAACAATTAAACCTAGACGAAATTCTTTTGCATGTACTGTTCGATTTTGGCTGAAATATCGATTAACTTGTTTCTTAGCCAAGCATGAGCTGGATCTTGGCTAACTTTTTTCGGCCAAATAAGGTAGTTGGATACGCTTCTAAACTCAAATGGTGGCCTAAACACTTGCAACTGTAGCCGTTCTTCAAATTGTAAAGCCATAGATAGAGGCACTGCAGTGAGGTAGTGACTTTGGCTACACATAATGATGTTGCTAAACAAGGAACGCCCATGATAAGCCACTCGCCTTTTGCTTAAGTCGATGTTGGTGTAATGGCTAATGGTGTATTGCCGCTTTCTTTTTCTTTCTAATACCGCATGCTCTTCCTGCATATATTGCGCTTCGGATAAGCTGCCTTGAATTCGTGGGTGAGCTTTACTGCATACCACTACAAAGTCTCCGTCAAACAGCTTTTGGCAGGCTAAGCTAGGGTCTTTGGGAGGGAGAATATCGATCATCGCGTCGTATTCTTGAGTAATCAGCAACTCATACATATTTTCTTCATATTCGGGTTGGTCAAATATCTCTAGGCTTAAGTGTTTATTGGGAATTTGGGCAAATTGGTCGAGCAGTACCCACTGCAAATGCTCAGGCGCAGTGACGACAAAATTTCTCTTCGAACTCGCTGCATCAAAATGCCCGAAAGATTGAAATACATTATTAAGCTGCTGCAAGGGTTCTTGGATTTGTGCGTAAAGGTTCACCGAGTAGTTGGTGGGCGCTACACCGCGACCGCTACGAATAAAAAGCTCCTGCTGTACCTCATTTTTAAGGCGCCCCAGCATGGTAGAAATGGTTGACTGATTAGTATTTAGGTACTCTGCAGCTTTACTTAAACTGCCGTGCTCCATTACCGCGGCAAAAGCTGCTAGTAGATTGTATTTGGGGATATCGTTTTGCATGTTCGCTCACCATTGTCAGCTTAGAGCTAAAGCTCTTATACCTACCTATCGTAATTACGATGATTAACAATCATATTAGCCTATTTTTTGATAGTCCAGAACTCAATACAGTGGCTGCAATCAAATAAATGTAAAGCCTTAAGGTTGAATAATGACGAAGCGATTTAAGCAGTTGCTACTGCCAGTAGCTATTACCAGTACTTTGTTGGTAGCAAGTTATAGCGCAGCTACACCGGTAGTTGAAGCCAGTTCTACAGTGGGTCAAGAACTACAAACTAGTGCGGCAAGCCAATACCAAAATATTGATTTGGATGCTCGCTATAACGACGGCGTGTTGATTGAGCATTCATCAAACCTGTTCTGGGGTAAAGGCGAGCGAATCAAAGTTTTGTCTAAAACCGGTGAGACCTTAGCCTACACTGCTGAATCTGAACATGTTCATCCAACCTTGACGAAACACAGCCGCAAGATGGACCAAGCGATTATCCAAGTGGATGATAACGTTTATCTTGGTTACGGCTTTGGTATCGACACCCCAGTAATGATTGAAGGCGATGACGGTATCATCATCGTTGATCCAGGTGAGTCGGTAGAAATGGCTGAGTCGGTTAAAGACCAGTTTAGGAAAATTACCGATAAGCCAGTTAAAGCCATTATTTTCTCACACAACCATATCGACCATATCTCTGGTGTGCGTGCTTGGGTAACTGATGAGCAAGTAAGCTCTGGTGAAGTGAAAATTATCGCCCAAGATGGCCTAACCGCAGCAGTGGCTAACTGGTCGTCTAACCTTGGCTCTCTATTTGGACACCGTACTTCTTACACTGGTGCAAAACATGTGGAAGAGGGCGAACACGGTACTGTAAATGACGGTCTTGGTCCGCGCTTTATGCAGGGGGCTATCTCTTTCATTGAGCCTAATACTCTTATCGCCACCAATGCTACTTTAGATATCACTATCGCTGGCGTGCGTATGCAAATTGTAAACGTGCCTTCTGAAACTAAAGACGAAGTGGTTGTTTACCTACCCGAGCAAAAAATCCTGCATGCTGCAGAAGTATTGCAGGGCGAAAACTTCCCTAACTTGCACACTATTCGTGGTACCAAGTTCCGCGACCCAGCTATGTGGTTTAAAGGCATTGATGTGATGCGTCAGTTTGATACTGAAATCATGATCAACTCACATGGTCGCCCGGTTGAAGGCAAAGCAGCGGTTGCAAATGTATTAACGGCTTATCGTGATGCGATTCAATATACTCACGACCAAACTATTCGCTACATGAATAAAGGTTTAACGCCTGATGAGTTGGTTGAGGTAGTTAAGTTACCTAAACACCTGGCAGAGCACCCTTGGTTGGGCGAGCACTACGGTACTGTTGCTCACGCTGTTCGTCAGATCTACGTTGGTTATGTTGGTTTCTATGAAGCCGATCCTTGGCAACTAGAGCCTATGGCTTACCAACAACGTGCGAAGGCGTTTGTTGAGCTAATGGGTGGACGTGACAACATCATCAGCACCGCTAAAGCGGCAATTGAAGCTAAAAACTACACTTTTGCGGCAGAGATTCTATCTTACCCAATTACCGTAAATAAAGATGACATGCAGGCGCGCGAGCTTAAAGCGGCAGCCTATAAAGCGTGGTCTGCGGAGCAGGTTAACATTAACTGGCGCAACTGGGCCTTAAACGCAGCTGCTGAACTAGAAGGCGAGCGTGATTTCTCTAACCTTATTAGCTTTGCATCGGTTGACGTATTAACGGCGCTGCCAAGTAAGCAGATCTTCGACATGATGACTGCAACGCTTATTGCTGAAAATACCGTAGATGTGAACATGGCGATGAGCTACAGCTTTGCTGATACCGAAGAGGCTTTCACCATTGAGATTCGCAATGGTATTGCTCAGCTACACACTGAAGCATTAGCCGACGCCGATGTGAAAATTGCTACCTCTCGTGCTGTATTAAACCAAATACTTATGGCAGGTCCTAATTCGCTGCAAGTGATTGCGAGCAACATGGAAAATGGCAACTTTAAGTTTGAGCAAGGCAGCATAAAAGGCTTTGGTTTATTCATGAGCTATTTTGACCAAGCTACCAGCCCACAAGATCTAATGTTGATTGTACGTTAAGCAACGATGAAAGGAGCCGAGAGGCTCCTTTTTAAAGAGGTAACAGATGTTTAGATTGCTCACATATCTGCTGGTTATTATTCCAATGGCGGTATCTGCATGTGGCCTTCACCAGAGTACCGGTTTGTATTTTCAAACTGAGCCTGGCTCATTAGCAGTACTGGAAAACATTGTAGAAGCAAGAAAGAGTAACGCTTTAGGCAATGCCGATAAACCTGAACAATTCAGGCTTTATTTGTTTATGCGCCAGCTAGCTAAAGATAGTTCAAACGCTGTTAGTTTCAGCTTATTTGAAGCGATTAAAGGACATTACCGACAAGTACTTGTTGAGCCAAGGTTAAAGATAGTGTCTCGCGAAACACGGCCCACTCAACAAGAGCTTTTGGTGGTTACCGAGTTAGATGTATTAGATGCACTAGCAACCGGAAAACTTAGCTGGGAGAACGCAAGCGAACAAGGTTTGATTGTTATTAATGGTAATGCCCAAGATCTAGCAGCCTTGGAGCATTGGTTTGCCTCGCTGTTCCCCACAAACGCATAAATCCAGAGCTTAAAGCTGCGGTTTGCTGCTTACTTTTTCGCATATAACCAAATTTTGAGGAGTGCTTAATGCGCTTACTTCGTTCTATTTTTTCTAAAGTTAGCATCATACTTATGGTGCTAATCAAATTTGTTTGTTTCATGTTTGTGATGCTGGGAGGTGCTTATTTGTTAGCGCCAATGGGCACCATTAACTCAAAAGATATTGATAAGAGTATATATAGCAGCATGCCCAACGATACCATGATGATGCTGTTTAACTCTGAGTACTTTAGTGGATACCTGTTCGCAGTGACTATCGCCTTGGTTATTTTTGTGGCTTATTTATTGTGGCAGTTACACGAAGTTGCCGTGCATAAAGCGCATGAGAGAAAAAGTGCCCATATACAGTTGGTATTCGCACTGTCTTTGTGTGGCCTATTTTTGCATAAGGCTTGGTGGGTATTAGCCATTATCATAGCTTTTGCCAACTGGGCACACATTGGTGCGTCGATAAGCAAGGTTATTAGTGATGGAAGGCAGAAAGTCTCATCAAGCCTGCGTGCAACTGAAACTCCGGAGGCCTAAGTAATGAAAGAGGTAATGATTCCCTACATTCTAATTATGTGGATTTTGGTCTCGACTGGTGCGATTAAATGGACCTTGAAAAGTGCTTTCTGGATCGTGTCTGGTGGCCTATTAATTTTGGTATTGCTTGGTATTTTGTCCCGCTTATGGGCGCCTGTAGACTTAAGTTATTCATCTACCGTTAAGGCACCGCACTCGGTACTTTCGCCGTTGTTAGGCGAACAAATAGACACTATTTATGTTGAGCATAATCAGTATGTTAAACAAGGTGAGGTAATTTATACCCTCATCGACACAACATCTAGCGCAGACTTAGAGAAAATAAAAGCGTCGATAATTAAACAAGAAGAAGCCATTGCCCAATTTAAACGGGATGTAGCTCGCGCTAAAAAGTCGCCTGATATTTTTAAAAAGCGAGATGTTGAGTATTACCATTCACAACTACGCATAGCAGAGTCTGCCCTGGCCTCGTTACATGCCGATGCTAAAAGTACTGAGTTTGTACAGCAACGAAAAACCATTCGTGCGCCTTTTGATGGACAAGTCGCTGTGGTAAATGTGGCAGACGGAAGCCGCGTGGGCAATATGCATATATACGATACTGGACGTAAGTTTATGGAAATGCGTATTCCGGATCAAACCTATCGTTACGTTGAGGTAGGGCAGTTTGCTGAGTTTTATGTGGATGCTTATCCAGGCGAGATTTTCCGAGCTAGAGTTCACAGCCTTACTGCAGGTACTGGTGAGTCAGCGGTTTCTCCAATGCAGGGGCCGCAAAGTGTTCGCCAACATGTGGGTGCTAATACTAGTGCTCATGGTCGAACAGTAATATTAGAAATTGTTGAGCCAGAAGACAAAGTTATCCCGATTGGCGCTACTGGTTCGGCTTGGATCTCGGCCAGTAAACCGCACACATTTTTTGGCTTTATCGATGTAATTGGCGCAGCTACCGTTCGCCTGCACTCTTATAAGTCTTATTTAAACGCCATGTAAAAAGGGGATAAAAGTGCGCCCAGCTCTTGGGCTTGCGATTCTCCTTCTCCTGTTAATTTTTTATTTCAGCGCTAAATTTTCTTAGCGCTGATTTTAGGTTTTCTATGAAATTTAAAAATTTATTGTTGCTAGCAAGCTCTTCTCTATTGGTGACTAAGGCTTATCCGGGCGCTTATATGTTCCCTGAGCTTGGCATGATGAGCATTAGCACTGCTGGTGCGGGCGCTCAAGCGGTTGCCGAAGGCGCTGAAACGGCTTTTGCTAACCCCGCTGCAATGACCGAACTTAGTTCCACCGCCGTTGCTTTTAACTTGCAAGGTATGGTGTCCAATATTAACTATACCGATAGCGGTTCTACTGGCTTGTTTGCGGGTGGTGATTCATCGACTAAAGCGGGAACCGCTATGCCGGTAGCTTCGTTTTATGTTGTTACGCCACTTAGCGATAAGTGGTCAGCTGGCTTGGCTTTTGCGTCAGCTGGCGGTTCTATTATCGATTATGGCCCCCAGTTTTCGGGCTCTTTATTGTTACAAGATGCGCAACTAACCACGGTGCAGCTTAACCCTAGCATTGCTTACCAGGTAAAAGACAATTGGTCACTAGGTTTGGGGCTGGTGGCTGAATATGGCTTACTAGAGCAAAACTTTGCTGGTCATGAGGAGTCTTTGTTACCTCCGTTAACCGCAGAGGGAAGCAGTGTTGAGTTTGGTTACACCTTTAGCAGCTTATACAAGTTTAACCATAATAACCGTATTGGCTTTACTTATCGCTCTGAGCTAAATCATGCGATGGATGGAGATATCAGTACTAGCAATAACGGTAGCACTTCGTCGGTTAACATTATAATGCCTGCAACGGCGATTATAAGTGGTTACCATCAGCTAAACAGTAAGCCTGCTTTATTGTGGAGTTTAGGTTGGAGTGATTTTAGTAAAGTGTCTGAAACCGCTATTGCTCTGCCGAATCGAGATGCGGGTATTGCGCGTGAATGGCAAGATACTTTTTCTGCTAGCGTCGGCATGCATTACCCATTAAACCAGCATTGGCGTTTAGAAAGCGGTGTTTACTATGAAACCTCGCCGCAAGATGATCCAAGTTTGCAATATCCAGACGTACCTACTGGCGAGTTATGGAAGCTTGGGCTTGGAGCCAGCTACGAGATTAACCAAAATTGGCGCATGCAAATGTACTACGAGTATTACTACGGTGGTACTCCTAGTATTGACTACACCTTGTTTGAGGGAAGCGCGGCAGAAAGTACACTAAAAGGCGATTATGAGGCAGCCGTTCATTTCTTTGGTGTGCTGTTTAACTACCAGTTTTAGTTATTGTTAAGCCAATAAAAAACCAGCAAATACTTGCTGGTTTTTTTACTAAAGGGACGTTAATGCAGCTTGCGCTTATTTAACTTCTTCGCCTTTGGCTTGTAAGTCTGCATGGTAGCTTGAACGTACTAAAGGACCACAAGCCGCATGAGTAAAGCCCATGGCTTCGGCTTTTTCTTTTAATTCTTCAAACTCTGCTGGTGGTACATAACGCTCAACCGGCAAGTGGTGACGGCTAGGTTGTAAGTATTGGCCTAGCGTTAGCATAGTTACGCCGTGGTCGCGCAAATCTTGCATTACTTGCAAAATCTCTTCGTTGGTTTCGCCCAAACCCATCATTAAGCCCGATTTAGTCGGTACGTCTGGGTGTAGCTCTTTGAAGCGTTTTAGCAGAGTTAGCGACCATTGATAGTCTGAACCTGGGCGAACTTGCTTGTATAAACCCGGTGCAGTTTCCAAGTTATGGTTGAATACATCCGGTGGGTTCTTATCTAAGATCTCTAAGGCACGGTCCATGCGGCCTTTAAAATCTGGCACCAAAGTTTCAATCTGGATGTGTGGGCTGTGTTGGCGAATTTCACTGACACATTCAGCAAAGTGAGCAGCACCGCCGTCGCGCAAATCATCACGGTCTACCGAGGTAATTACAACATACTTAAGCTTCATGTCGGCAATGGTGGCTGCTAACTTGGCTGGCTCTTCGGTATCGAGGGCTAGCGGCTTACCGTGGCCTACATCGCAGAATGGACAACGACGAGTACAGATGTCACCCATAATCATAAAGGTAGCCGTACCGTGGTTAAAACACTCTGCTAAGTTAGGGCAGGAGGCTTCTTCACATACCGAGTGCAACTTGTGTTTGCGCATAGCACTTTTAATTTCGTTGATGCGCGTGGTATCAGCAGGAAGTTTAATACGCATCCAATCTGGCTTGCGTAGCATTGTTTCCTTTTCAGAGGGTATTACCTTCACTGGAATAAATGCCATTTTGTCGGCATCGCGAAGTTTTACTCCGGGTTCCATACGCACTTTCTTTGCACTCATAGTGTGGGTAGTCCTTGTTGATGTTCTGTACTGCTATAGGCTAATTGCTTGACTAATACTTGGCTAAGTTGCTCAGCAATTTGGCTAATGTTTGGAGTAGCGACATAATCGCTAACTTGCGCCATTTCTAAACCGGCATAACCACAGGGGTTAATTTGCAAAAACGGACTTAGGTCCATGTCTACGTTTAATGCTAAACCGTGAAAAGAGCAGCCTTTGCGGATCCGTAATCCTAAAGACGCTATCTTCTTTTGATCTACATACACACCGGGTGCGTCTTTTTTGGCAAAAGCCTCAATCTTATAATGACTAAGGGTTTCGATAATGCTTTGTTCGATAATGGTGACTAAGTCGCGAACACCAAGTTTACGGCGACGCAAGTTGAGCAAGGGGTAAGCCACCAGTTGGCCAGGGCCATGGTAAGTGACCTGACCGCCTCTATCTGCTTGCACCACCGGGATGTCGCTGCTGGCTAGTAGGTGTTCCGCTTTACCCGCCTGACCTTGAGTAAACACTGGCTGGTGTTCTACCAGCCACAATTCGTCGTCCTGCTCAGCGCTGCGTTGATCAGTAAAATCACGCATAGCTTGCAAGATGCTTGAATAGTCTTGAAGGCCTAGTTGGCGAATGATTAAGCGGTTTTGCTCAGGCATTATAGTACGTGGCGTACGTCTTCAATGGCACCAACCTGAGTGTAGAGGCTTTCAATGTGTTGTTTGCTTGTAACTTTTACAACCAAAGTAATTGATTTGTAGTTGCCTTTACTGCTTGGACGCGTTTTTGGGCTGTAGTCACCCGGTGCGAGCCCCTGTATAACACTCAACACTTCATCTTCTAAAGTATCGTTGTTTACGCCCATGATTTTAAAAGTAAAATCACATGGGAACTCTAAATATTCATCAAATTTAGTTTGCATTTCTGACCTAAGAATACTGATTTAAGCCGCGATTTTTGGTCGAGCTAGAAATAAAAAACGCGTTATTCTAACGCGTTTTTGTGAGCTTTGCCTAAAATTTCCGCCTATTCGCTTAGAGTTTATGCGCAGGCCTTATTGCTTAACTAAATAAAGAAGCAAAGAACAACTTAATGTAATCCAGTAAACGTTTGAAAATGCCGCCTTGTTCTACTTCTTGAAGCACAACCAAGGGGTATTCGGCAACATCTTCGTCACCAATTTGGAAGTAAACAGAACCTACGGTTTGGCCTTGGCTTAAAGGTGCTTTTAGCTCTTCTTTTAGCTCAAAACTTGCTTGAAGCTGGCTTGCTTGGCCGCGTGGTAGGGTAAGGGCGATATCTTGGTTAACACCTAAAGATACCGTGTCTTGATCGGCCATCCACACGGTTTGCTCTACAAAGCTGTCGCCAGCTTTATAAGGTTTAACGGTTTCGAAAAATCTAAAGCCCCAGTTGAGTAGCTTTTTACTCTCGGCAGCACGAGCTTTAGCAGAGTTAGTTCCCATTACTACTGCGACTAGGCGCATGTCTTTGTTGGTAGCAGAAGACACTAAGCTATAACCCGCTTTGCTAGTATGGCCAGTTTTCATGCCATCTACATTTAGGCTTTTATCCCACAATAGGGTGTTGCGGTTGTGCTGAGTAATACCATTAAAAGTGAATGACTTCTCTTTGTAGATGGCGTATTCCTCGGGCACATCCCGAATCATCGCTGTAGCTAAAATAGCCATATCTTTAGCGGTGGTATATTGCTCGGTGCTGTCTAGGCCGTGGCTGTTAGCGAAGTGAGTATTTACCATGCCTAAGTGGCCAGCCCAAGAGTTCATTAAGCTGGTGAAAGAGTCTTCGCTGCCGGCAATATGCTCTGCCATAGCTACACAGGCGTCGTTACCTGATTGAATAATGATGCCGCGGTTTAAATCAGCAACTTTGACCTGTTTGCCCACTTCAATGAACATTTTTGAAGAATCAGGGAAGTTCTTCGACCAAGCTTTTTCGCTAATGGTGACCATGCCATTTGGGTCAAGCTTGCCTGATTTGATTTCTTTACCAATGATGTAGCTGGTCATGATTTTGGTTAAGCTGGCAGGCGCTAGGCTGTCATCTTCATTTTCCGCAGCGATTACCCGGCCTGAGTCAAAATCGACTAAGTAGTAGGCTTTGGCAGAAATAATTGGAGCATTAGGGATAACTTGAGGAGCGGCATAGGCAAGGCTCATACTACTTGCAATCAGAAGCGCAGAGGCGCAGCTAACACGCTGAAATACATTTTTTATCATGGTTGGCTCTTTGGCTTGTTAGTCAATAAACACGGACGGCAAACACTATAACAAAAGTTTTCGGCAGTTTGTTAGTATCCTGCGCTAAATCCGCTAGTTTGCTTTCAGATTAATGATGTAAGCGTCTTTATAGGGGCCTTTACGCATATTTGCCAAGTACTTCTCGGCGCTTAATACATCGTAATAGGGGCCTAATCGCAATTTCTGCCAGCCATTTTCAGTAACTAATTGAGTGCTTAAACCTTCAGCTTTTAACTGCTGCTGGTGTTGTTCTAATACTTGCTGGTTTTTACTGGCGAGCAGTTGAACATAGTATTGCTGAGCACCCGGTTGCGGCTCTGTGGCGTTATTATCGTTATCAAAACGCAATAGCTTAATCTTTACCTTTGCGGTGCCGGATTTAAGCATATCGAGCTTGTAAGCTGCTGCGTAAGATAAATCGATGATGCGTTTTTGGTGGAAGGGGCCACGGTCGTTAACTCTTACAATAACGGTTTTGTTATTGCTTAAGTTGGTGACTTCTACATAGCTGGGCAGTGGCAAGTTTTTGTGGGCAGCCGACATGCTATACATGTCGTAAATCTCACCGTTGGAAGTGAGGTGGCCATGAAACTTTTTACCGTACCAGGACGCTTCTCCTTCAACTTCGTGTTGTTCTATGTCGCGCCAAACTTGATAGCTTTTGCCTCTTACTGTGTAATCGCGGTTACCTTGGCGGCTGTATGGCTCAAAACGTGGGATGGGGTTTTCGATATGGTCTAGCTCAGGAGCTGCATCAGGTGCCTTATCATTGCTCATACCATAACGTTGCTCGCTAGGTGATGAGCTACAAGCACTTAGCAGTGCTGCTAAGGCAACACTGCTTAAGTAAACGGTGACAAGGCGTTTAAACTTAATTGGCATTAGCTTGCGCCTGAGCCTTTCGTAGTTGCTCACTAAATTGATACACCGCCATGGCATAAAGCGGGCTGCGGTTATAGCGAGTAATTACATAGAAGTTATGTTCCGCTAACCAATAACTGTGGCCTTCAGCTTCTTCCAGCTCTAGTAGTTTGACGGGGGTGTTATTTGTTAAGGTCGCTTCGGTTTTTATTCCCGCTTGAGACAGCTCTTGCCAAGTATTGTTAATTTCTAACTTTTTGCTTAACCATGGTTTGGCCTGTGTAGTGTTTGACTCAGCGGCATGCACTACGGGTTGGCCTAATTGCCAGCGGTGTTTAGCAAAGTAGTTAGCTACGCTGCCTATGGCATCAACGGGATTGTTTAGCATGTCTACTTTGCCATCGTTATCAAAATCTACGCCGTAATGAATATAGCTAGAAGGGATAAACTGACCAAAGCCCATAGCGCCCGCATAGGAGCCTTTTACTTCATCAAGCTGCCAACCTTGTTGCTCGGCCAAGCGAATGTAGTAGGCAAATTCTTTACTAAAAAACCGGCCGCGTTTAGGGTAGTGGAAGCCTAAGGTGTAGAGGGCATCAATGACTGGGTAGGTACCTTTGTGGCGACCGTAATAGGTTTCTACGCCAATAATGGCAACGATAATTTGCGCTGGCACCTTAAACTCTTGCTCGGCGCGCTGGATGGTTTGCTGGTGCTCTTGCCAAAAGGCTAAACCTGCTTCCAAACGTTCTTCAGTTAGGAATAAATCACGGTATAGGTACCAGGGTTTGGCCTCCCATGGGCGAGTTATTGCATCGATTACCGCTTGTTGATAAGTGGCCTGCTCGGCGGCTTGTTCTAAGCTTTTAAGTGGAATATCAAGTTCTTGGCTTAATGCTTCAATACGTTGCTGTTGTTCGGTGTTGGCCAAGGCTGAAAACGACCACATTTGAGACAGAGCGAGTAATAAGCAACAACATAAGCGCATAGCAATCCTTATTGGGCATAAAGCCGTTTGTGAGTATGAACAGACATCAGAATGCCAAAACCTGCCATCAGTGTCACTATCGATGTGCCGCCATAGCTGACTAAAGGAAGTGGAACACCTACTACGGGCAATAAACCGCTCACCATGCCAATGTTTACAAAGATATAAACGAAGAAGGTTAAAATGATGCAACCAGCTAGCAAGCGGCCAAAGGCTGTTTGTGCTTGAGTGGCAATAAACAAGCCGCGACCAATGATGTAGAAATATAAACACATCAGTAGCACTACCCCTAAGAAGCCAAACTCTTCGGCAAATACTGCAAAAATAAAGTCGGTATGCCGCTCTGGTAAAAAGTCTAATTGAGATTGAGTTCCCTGCAGCCAGCCTTTACCTGAAAAACCACCCGAGCCAATGGCAATTTTAGACTGAATAATGTGGTACCCTGCGCCGAGTGGGTCACTTTCTGGATTAAGTAAAGTGAGTACCCGCTGACGCTGATAGTCGCGCATCAAGAAGAACCATAACAAAGGAATAAAGGCGGCAATGGCGGCACCTGCTGCTGCAACTAAACGCCAGCTCATTCCCGCAAGAAACAATGCGAAAATCCCAGAAGCAGCCACCAACAAAGATGTACCTAAGTCGGGCTGCTTTGCGATAAGCAGGGTTGGTGCGATAGCAATGGTTGCACCAATTAATAGATGTTTGAAGCTAGGCGGAAGAGGATGCTGGCTAATATAACGCGCCACCATTAGCGGCACGGCCAGCTTCATAATTTCAGATGGTTGGAAACGAATAAAACCAAGATCTAGCCAGCGCTGGGCTCCTTTACCCACATCGCCCACTATCAGCACGGCCAATAGCATCAACAAACCCGTGAAAAAGAAGAAGGGTGCCCAGCGTAAATAAACGTCGGGGGGAACTTGCGCTAGTACAAACATCACCACCGTGGCCAAGGCAATGCGCACCAGTTGGCGATTTAACATGGCCATGCTTTCGCCGCTAGCGCTGTATAATACAAACATACCCAAACCAATTAATAAGACTAAGCCAAGCAATAAGGGCCAATCTAGATGTAGCCGCCACCACAAAGAGTTTTTCTGCTCTTGGCTATAATTGCCCATGCTTAAAAGGTGTCCTTGGTTTCAAAATAACTATCAAATAACTTACGAATAACCGGCGCTGCATTGGAGCTACCACCGCCGGCATTTTCCACCACAACCGAGGCAACAATCTCGGGTTTTTCAAATGGTGCGTAGGCTACAAACATTGCGTTATCGCGGTGTTGCTCTTTAAGGCTTTCAGCATCATATTCAGCATCTTCAGCAATGCTAACAATTTGTGCAGTGCCTGATTTACCTGCAGCGACATAAGCGGTGTCTTCAAAAGCTTTGCGTGCGGTACCGTTACTCTTATTGATTACACCATACATGCCATCTAAAGCGACCTGCCAATTCTTATCACTGTTTAAAGCAATAGGCGCTTGAACTTGCGGCGGTAAGCCTATGTGAGAGTTGGCATCACCGACGCTTTTTAGAATACGCGGGGTAATGATTTTACCTTTGTTCACCAAAATATTGGTGGCTTGAGCTAGCTGAATTGGTGTGGTGGTCCAATAGCCTTGGCCAATACCAACCGAAATAGTATCGCCTTGCCACCAAGGTTGGCGGTAGCGAGCACGTTTCCACTCGCGGCTAGGCATATTGGCACGGCTTTCTTCATGAATATCAATGCCGGTGTATTTGCCAAAACCAAACTTGCTCATGTAGGTATGCATTTCATCGATGCCGGTTTCGTAAGCCAGTTTGTAAAAGTAGGTATCTACACTTTGTTCAATGGCTTTATACACATCAACCCAACCATGACCCCAGCGTTTCCAGTCGCGGAAGCGACGTTTGGTATTAGGGATTTGGAACCAACCTGGATCCCACATGCGTTGCTCGACGGTGATTTTACCCAGCTCTAAGCCCATAACCGCTAACTGCGGTTTAACCGTAGAAGCTGGCGGGTAAACACCTTTGGTAGCTCGGTTAATTAGTGGGCGGTCGGTAGAGTTAAGCAACTTGTTATAGTTTTTGCTGCTAATGCCATTTACAAACAGGTTGGGGTCATAGCTTGGGCTAGAAACCATGGCCAGTACGCCACTGGTTTTGGCATCAAGCAGAACTGCGGAACCACGGCGCCCTGCTAGTAACCTTTGGGCTTCTAGTTGCAAGCGAATATCTACGTTGAGGTAGAGATCTTTACCTGGAATAGGCGGAACAATCTTCATGGTTCGAATAATTCGGCCACGGTTATTTACTTCAACTTCTTGATAACCAACGCTGCCATGGAGAATTTCTTCGTAGTAGCGCTCGATACCTTGTTTGCCGATAGTGCGGGTTGCATCGTATTCGGCCAGTTTGTTTTCTTTCTCTAGGCGTTCTAAGTCTTTTGCGTTAATGCGCGCCACATAGCCCAATAAGTGGGTAAGGCTGTCACCATAGGGATAGAAGCGTATTAGGCTGGCATCAATACTGGCGCCATGAAATTTGTGCTGCTGCACACTAAACATGGCAACTTGCTGCTCGGTGAGCTGTGATTTAAGCACTACCGGCTTAAAGCGACGGGTGTGTTTGCGGTTTTGTTGAAATCGCTCAACATCGGTTTCGCTAAGCTCTAGTAATTCACTGAGTTCGGCGATCATTTGGTCGAGGTCGTCTACATTCTCAGGGATGATCTCTAAGCTAAAGTTGGGGCGATTTTCTGCCAGTAATACTCCGTTTCGGTCGTAAACCAAGCCGCGGGGAGGCGCAATAGGCAATACTTTAATGCGGTTGTCGTTAGAGCGAGTGGTGTAGGTTTCGTGTTGTTCAAACTGCAGATAATATAGGTTACCCAGCAATACACAGATAAGCGCGAAGGTACCTAGAATAGCCACCAGTGAACGACGGTTAAATAACCGTGATTCAGCCGAGTGGTCTCGCATTGCGACGCGCTGTCTTGCCATACTTTAGCGTTTATTCTCTGTGATAAGGATGGTTAGCCGTAACACTCCACGCACGATAGAGAGTCTCGGCAACGATAACTCTCACCATTGGGTGGGGTAAAGTAAGTGCCGATAGAGACCAGCGTTGTTCGGCGATGCTCGTGCAGCTAGGTGCTAGACCTTCTGGGCCCCCAATTAATAGGCTTACATCGCGGCCGTCCATTTTCCAGCTATCTAGCTGTTTGGCTAGCTGAGGAGTGGTCCAGGCTTTTCCGGTAACCTCTAAAGTGACTACTCGGTTGCCCTTAGGAATTACCGCTAAGGTGGCTTCACCTTCTTTATCGAGAATGCGCTTTATATCGGCATTTTTACCGCGGTTACCGGCTTTTACCTCAACCAGCTCTAGTGGCATATCTTTGGGAAAACGACGGGCATATTCTTGATAGGCCGTCTCAACCCATGCGGGCATTTTTGTGCCCACTGCCACTAACTGTATTTTCATCCGGCTTTGGACTCAGAAAGTGCTGGTGCCCATAATTTCTCAAGTTGGTAAAAGTCACGAGCGCTGTCTTGCATAACATGCAAGACCACATCACCTAGATCAACCAATACCCACTCTGATTCTTCCATGCCTTCAATGCCAATCACTTCTAGCTCAACCAGTTTGGCTTCTTTAACTACGTTGTCGGCAATGGATTTAACATGACGCTTAGAATTACCACTACAGATAATCATGGTATCGGTCACGTTAGAGAGTTGGCTTACGTCTAGATTTTGAATATCTCGACCTTTCATATCTTCAATTTTGTCTACTACAAAATCGATCAGTTGTTGGTTTTGCAACAAAAGAACCCCAAATTTGGCTTAAAAGATAAGTATATCACGCTCTGTCTGGCTAGGTTAAGCACCGTAAAGCTTATGTTGAAGAATATAATCGAGCACCTTTTCAGATAGCTGATTTTTCAGCAAGTCTAGGTTTGCCTGGTTTTGCAAGAGCTGGCGAATCTCGCTAGAAGAAATGTCCATCTCTTGCAGCTGACAGAAATAAATTTTGCCATTGTTGTGAGCGCTTAGCTCACGAACATCATTGCACAACTTAGTTTCAAGCCATTGGCTTAGCTGGTCTGAGACTTGTAAGTGGTAACCGGGGCGTGAAATCACGATCAAATGAGCGTAGTCGCAAAGCGTTTGCCATTCACGCCACTTATCAAGATGATTGAACGAATCTAAACCCATCACAAAGCCAAGCGGCTGATTTGGGTATTCATTAGCGAGTTGCTTAAGGGTATCGCAGGTATAAGAATGGCCACCACGCTCTACTTCTCGCCAATCGATTTTAAGCTGAGGATAATCACTTAGCGCCAACTCTAATAGCTGTTTGCGATGCCTTGCAGCACTATATTGCTTTTCTTTTAGTGGTGATAGTGCATTAGGCAACAAGGTGATATCTGTTGCATGGGTGGCGGCTAGCAGCTGCTGGGCACTAACAATATGGCCTAGGTGTATTGGGTCAAAAGAACCACCAAAAAACAACTTAAGCATGTTTTACCGCGGGGGATGCTAACTCAAATACTAAGCGCTCTAATTGGTGCCATGCATGGTCACCGGCAAACTGCTTAATGGCCTTGTCTATTTCGGCGACTTGCATACGCGCTGCGTTTACTTGTTGCGGGCTATAGCGTTTGGCCGCGCCACTCACCAAGCCTTGGCGTTTATTCCATACGCCATGCTGTTTAAACAAGCTTGAGTGATGGCTAGTGGGCTGCTCTTGTAGTAGCTGCAGTAGTTTAAATTCTTTGTCTAAACCCCAGTTAATTAACGTGGGCTCTTCGCCTTCTAACTGGAGCTGCTTAATGATTAATAAACTGCGCTGAAAGTCTCCACCCAGTAGGGCATCCACTAACTGGAAACTGGAGAAATGATTGGCGTGAGATAAGCCCGCTTCAATTTCTTTTAACGATGGCAGTTGCTGTCCCCAACGCAGTGAGATGGTTGAGATTGCTTGATTTAAAGCCAGCAGATTACCTTCGTAGTAATGCAGCAACAGCGAAATAAGGTCGTTACTGGCTGGAAGCTGATGTTGGCCTAAGCGTTGCCTTACCCAAGCGTGCAGCTGACCACCTTCCGGTGGATAAATCATTACCACCAAGCCTTGCTGGTCAAAAAACTTGTACCAGTTTTGCTTTTCATTGGCTTTGGTTAATTTTGGCAGGCTGAGTAAAAAACGGGTCTCAGGGTTAATTAGCGGTAGTAGCTCATCTAGCTGATTTTGAATGGCTTTATCGGGCACGCGATCAAGTTGCAGTTCAATTAAACGATACTGGCTAAATAGCGACAGCTCAGACATCGCATCAAATAAATCTGGCCACTGGAATTCTGCATCATAGGTGAACTTTATCCGCTCTTCAGCCAAGCCTTGTTGCTTCAACTGTTGGCGAATGCTATCGATACTCTCTAGTTTAATCAGCGGCTCTTCACCGGCGACTAAGTAACAGCCGTAATTTGCAGCATTTTGCTGTGACAGGCGGTCAGCGTAGATGCGCATCTTACCAACTAACCGTAGCCAATTGACGCATGATTTGGTCTGCGGCCATTACTCTAAGCTCTGAATAAAGCAATTCACGTTCACGCTGTTTAGCTAAAGCTGCCAAAGGGTTATCTTGGAAATCTCGGTGCAGTTGCACATTAATCGGGAAGTTACCTTGGTCGGCTACCTGTAAGTAACCACCTACTTGATAGCTTAATTCGTACTCTGCTACCTGACCATTTTCGAACAAAGACAAGGTACGTTTACTAATGTCTTCGCCTCGTAAGTGCAGGGTAGGGATACCGCTTTCTGGGAACTCAAATACTGCTACATTGTTTTGCGCTAGCTGGCGCTTTAACTCACGAACTAGTGGGCTAAATTCATCGCTTGAAGAGACATAAATTTGAGTGAGTTTGTCATCGAGCATGTAGCTGCCACGGGGTGCAAAGCCACAGGCGGAAACTAAGCTGATGGCTAGGGCAATAACGGCGAAACGAATGGTTGTTAAAGTCATGCTTTCTCGTAATTAAAAACGGCGGGCTGGTACCCGCCGTATAACTTTAGTTAGCAACAATGTTTAGCAGTTTTCCTGCAACATAAATTACTTTGCGTACGGTTTTTCCGTCAACAAACTTAGCCACGTTTTCGTCGCCCATTGCCAGCGCTTGAACCGCTTCTTGGTCTGCATCTGCAGCCACGGTGAGTTTGGCGCGTAGCTTGCCGTTTACTTGAACAACAATAAGTTTGCTGTCTTCTACCATGGCTTTTTCATCAGCCACTGGCCAATCAGCAGTATCAATCTCGCCTTCGTTACCTAGCTGTTGCCATAGCTGAGCACAAACATGCGGGGTAATGGGCGACAGCATTAATACTACGGCATTAATCGCTTCACGGGTTACTGCACGGTTGTTGGCATCGCTTTGGTCAGCTTTGGTTAGCTTGTTCATCAACTCCATAATCGCTGCAATAGCGGTATTGAAGGTTTGACGGCGGCCAACATCATCACTCACTTTAGCGATGGTTTTGTGTACTTCGCGGCGTAGGTCTTTTTGCGCGGTGCTTAAGCTAGCAACATCTAATGCCGGCGCGTCACCAGCGCTAACGTGGTCAAAGGCCAGCTTCCAAACACGACGTAGGAAACGTAACGAGCCTTCTACTGCACTGTCTTGCCATTCAAGTGTTTGCTCTGCAGGTGCGGCAAACATCATAAACAAGCGCACGGTATCGGCACCATATTTGTCTACCATTACTTGTGGGTCGATGCCGTTATTCTTCGACTTCGACATTTTGCTCATGCCAGCATAAACAAGTGGCTTACCTTCGGCTGTTTTTGCACTGGTAATACGGCCTTTCTCATCTTTCTCAGTGATCGCATCTACCGGAGAAACCCAAACCTTGCCGCCTTTCTCATCTTCATAGTAGAAGGCGTCTGCCAATACCATGCCTTGCGTTAGCAAGCGTTTAAACGGTTCGTCTGAGTCTACTAAGCCAGAGTCGCGCAATAACTTATGGAAGAAACGGGCGTAAAGTAGGTGCAAAATTGCGTGTTCAATACCACCAATGTACTGATCAACGGGCAGCCAGTAGTTGGCTTGCTCTGGGTCTAGCATCATGTCTTCGTTGTTAGCACTACAGTAACGCGCGTAGTACCAGCTAGATTCCATGAAGGTGTCGAAAGTATCGGTTTCGTGGAAGGCTTCTTGACCTTCAAATTCAGTTTTTGCCCACTCTGGATCGGCTTTAATTGGCGAGGTTACGCCATTCATCACCACATCTTCTGGAAGAACAACCGGTAGTTGGTCTTCTGGCACTGGCACAACATCACCGTTAGCTAGGTTTAGCATTGGGATTGGCGTACCCCAGTAACGCTGGCGGCTTACGCCCCAATCGCGTAGGCGGAAGTTAACTTGTTTGTTACCTTTGCCAATGGATTCAAGTTTGGCTGCAACGGCATCAAAGGCGGCTTTAAATTCTAAGCCGTCAAATTCACCCGAGTTAAACAATACGCCTTTCTCGGTGAATGCTTGCTCTGATAAGTCTAGCTCAGCATCGCTTGGCTTAATGACACCTACAATCTCTAAACCGTAAGCTTGAGCAAATTCGAAATCACGTTGGTCGTGTGCTGGCACAGCCATTACTGCACCAGAGCCGTAACCCATTAATACAAAGTTAGCGACCCAAATTGGCACTAGCTTACCCGTTAGAGGATGAACGGCATTTAGGCCAGTAGCCATGCCTTTCTTCTCCATGGTCGCCATGTCGGCTTCGGCCACTTTGTTGTTTTTGCATTCTTCGATGAAGGCGGCTAATTCTGGGTTAGTTTTAGCGGCTTCTAAAGCAAGTGGATGTTGCGCAGCTACGCCAACGTAGGTTACACCCATTACGGTGTCTGGGCGGGTGGTGTAAATAGAGAACTGCTCGTTGCTGTTCTCTAAACCAAACTGCATTTCTACGCCTTCAGAACGGCCAATCCAGTTACGCTGCATGGTTTTAACTTGCTCTGGCCAGTCATCTAACTGGTCTAAATCGTCAAGTAACTCTTGAGCGTAATCGGTGATTTTAATAAACCACTGCGGGATTTCTTTTTGCTCAACTAATGCGCCAGAGCGCCAGCCGCGGCCATCAATAACCTGCTCGTTAGCCAGTACGGTTTGGTCTACTGGATCCCAGTTAACCGTGGCCATTTTTTTGTATACCAAGCCTTTTTCGTAAAGCTTAGTGAAAAACCACTGCTCCCAACGGTAGTAATCTGGCTTACAGGTAGCCAGTTCACGATCCCAGTCGTAGCCAAAACCCAGCTGTTTTAGCTGAGTTTTCATGTATTCAATGTTTTCGTAGGTCCATTTAGCTGGCGCGGTATTGTTGTTAATGGCTGCGTTTTCTGCTGGAAGACCAAATGCATCCCAACCCATTGGTTGCATAACATTTTTACCTTGCATGCGCTGGTAGCGAGAGACTACGTCACCAATGGTGTAGTTGCGCACGTGACCCATGTGTAGACGGCCACTTGGGTAAGGGAACATAGACAGGCAGTAAAACTTCTCTTTACCAGGCTGCTCAACAACTTTAAAGGTTTGCGCTTGCTCCCAGTGCTGTTGCACTTTGGTTTCAATATCACGCGGATTGTATTGCTCTTGCATTGATGGAATCTTCCAGAATGAACCAAATTTGGATTAGGCAGCCTATTGCTACCATACTCGATCCGCATAGGATACCGAGTCCGCCTGCCGACAACAATAGCTAGCGCACATTTGCAGTGAAACAAAAGGTCTATGCTTAATAATGTAAATGCACTTTAGACTGTGGGTGAGTTATGCCAAAGCGAGTAAAAGCCTATCAAGCCTTTGTGGAAGATCTTGAAAAGCGTATTCAAGAAAGTGGAGAAGTGGGTCAAGAGGAGCTGTCTAAGCTTATTGATACCACGCAAGAGTATTTACAAGCCGCTAGCGACTTAAGCCAAGATGAATGGCAACTAATTGCCAATTATGTACGTCGTGATTTAAGTGATTGGCGCAGCGATTACCAGCGTGCTTATGACGAAAGCCCCGGAATGGCCTTGCTCAAAGAGAGCATTTGGTATTGGCTAGCTAAATTGAGTGACCAAAGCCAAGTGGAATGGCATGAGCTAATTGGTGACTTGCAACACCAAGGTGTATACCAAAGCGGTGAGTTAATTGGTTTAGGGGTGATTGAATGCACCGAGTGTGGTGATAAAACCGCCTTGTGGCACCCAACCATTATTAGTAGCTGTGAGCACTGCCAAGGTAAGCGATTTTATCGTCATCCTATTAGTGAGCAGCAGGCTTGAGATAACTCAAAGCGCTTATAACAACAGCGCTTTGATGCTTAGTTTAATAGTTGGCAGTAGGTTGCAGCTTTCGCTGGCGGATCCGTTGTACCAAGCCAGAGGCTAAACCTAGTAACACGATTAATGCGACAGGCCATAGGCCAAAGCGCTGATAAGGCGTTACACCCGTTGCTGGGATAACCTCTCCGCTTAGGGTGAGCTGTTGATACTCTGGTGCACGTTGCTGAATATTGCCAAAGCGGTCGATTATTGCGGTTACTCCAGTATTGGTGGAGCGCAGCACCGGACGGCCAAATTCTAAGGCGCGCATCTGCGCTATTTCTAAATGCTGTTGGGGGCCAATAGAGGTGCCAAACCAAGCATCGTTGCTGACCGTTATAATCGCGTCGGTCTCTGGCGTAAATTGCGGTCTTAGTAATTCACCAAAGGCGATTTCATAGCAAATTGCCGCTAGCCATTGATGTCCTTTTACTTCCAAGTTCTGCTGCGTAGTATCCCCGCGATTAAACGAAGACATTGGCAAATTGAAAAACGGCGCTAAGGGGCGCAGCAATTGCTCAAAAGGCACAAATTCACCTATCGGTAATAAGTGATTTTTATAGTAGCGATTAGGGTTTTCGTAGTAATACGCAGAGCTAGCCCCCGCTTCTTCCGTTTGCTGGCCAAGTGTTATTAGTGCGTTGTAATACTGGTTGTTTTGTAAATCGTGAGCAATAACACCAGTAATTAAGGCTTGTTGTTTATTAAGCAATTGGCCGTCTAAGTCATGCAAGAAATCAATGACTTCATATTCTAAGGCTGCGATAGCGGACTCCGGCCATACTATTACATCGGCATCTTCAATTGCGGCGGTTTCTTGTTGATACATCACCAAGCTTGCTGCGCGATGTTGAGGCAACCACTTTATGTCTAGAGGTACATTGCCTTGTACCAGCGCTACTTTTAACGAGGGCTGTGCGTCAGTCCAGCTGGTGCCGGTAAAAATGCTACCAATAATCAGCGGTAAGGCGATGATTGCGCAGGCAAGCCAGCGCACTTTGCCGCTTTGGCGCACTATAAGTGCTCCGGCTGCGGCTAATAGCAGTACTAGCCAAGTAACACCATAGAGGCCAAATACTGGTGCAATAGCTGCTAGCGGCGAGTCTATTTGGCTATAACCCGGCTGCAACCAAGGAAATCCGGTTAATACCCAACTACGGAGCCATTCACCTAATAGCCAACAACTGGGAAACCACATTAGAAAATACAGTGCACCGCGTCGGCCCTGCCATTTATTGGCTAGCCAACAAGAAAACGCGGGGTAAAGTGAGAGGTAAGCAACCAGCAGCGCCATTAGCGCTAAGCTAACCACTAATGGCATACCGCCAAATTCGGCCATGCTTACATGTACCCAGTGAATGCCATAGCCAAACCAACCTAGGCCATAACAAAAACCCAGTTTAAAGCCCGATTGTTCTGGCTTTAATAATAGTAGTAATCCCAATAATGAAAGAGGCATCAGCGGCCAGAGGCCATAGGGAGCAAAGGCGAAAGGGGCAACTAGGCCACAAACAAAAGCGGCTAACAAAGGTAGCCGCGGCGTTAAATTTAGCTTCATTTATTCTTGAATGCTTAACTGTAAGGCTTTGTCTTCAGGTATGCTTACTTGCAGTTGAACTAAGCGGCGGCGGTCAGCCGTTCTAACCTTGAATCTATAACCTTCAATGTCAATCGACTCCCCTCGGCCAGGCAGGTGGCCAAAGGCATGGGTAACCATACCGCCAATGGTATCAACCTCGTCGTCACTAAAATCGCAGCCAAAGTATTGGTTGAAATCTTCGATGTCGGTTAATGCATTAACCGCAAAGGTTTTATCATTTATGCGGCGAATATCGTCTTGTAAGGCTTCTTCGTTGGCAAATTCATCTTCGATATCACCAACAATAATTTCTAGTATGTCTTCAATGGTCACTAGGCCAGAAACGCCGCCAAACTCATCCACTACGATGGCCATGTGGTAACGCTCGCTTCGAAACTCTTTAAGAAGTTTGTCGATGCGTTTACTCTCTGGCACTACCACTGCTGGGCGAATTACTTCGCTAAGCGGGGTAGTTGATGCTTCTTCAGTGAAGGCAAATTTGAGCAAATCTTTAGCGAGAAGGACGCCTTCGATGTGGTCTTTGTCTTCATTAATCACCGGAAAACGTGAGTGGCGTGCTTTGGTAAGGGTAGGCAAGATTTCAGCAATGGTGTGGCTTACGTCTAAAGTCACCATTTGCGAGCGTGGGATCATGATGTCTCTAACACGTTGGCTTGATACATCAAGTACACCTTCAATCATTTCTCGGGTGTTTTGGTCGATCAGTTCTCGTTGATTGGCATCTTGAATTACTTCTACCAATTCCTCTTTGCTTTTCGGCTCTCCTTGTACCAGCTGAACTATCTTATCTATCCAGCCTTTTTTAGCAGAGCCGTTGCTAGAGTGAGGGTTGTCGTCGCTCATATATTTTATTGTTTACCTAGTTAGTTATTTAACTGGCATTAGTAAGGGTTACTAATGCCCAATTTGGTAAGCACTGCAATTTCTAGTGCTTCCATTTCTTCTGCTTCTTGATCCTCAATATGATCATAACCTAGCAGATGAAGGCTTCCATGTACAACCATGTGAGCCCAGTGATCAAACACCGCTTTTCCCTGCTCTTCAGCCTCTCGTTCCACCACTTGGCGGCAGATGACTAAGTCGCCTAATAGCGGTAATAAAACCCCTGGAGGCGCTTCAAACGGGAAAGATAACACGTTGGTTGGTTTATCTTTATTACGATACTGCGAATTTAACGCTTGGCTCTCGGCTTCGTCAACAATGCGAACGGTAATTTCGCTATCATGATCTTGTTCTACTAACGTTGCATGCAACCAAGACTCAAAAGCGGTGATACTGGGTAAGTTTTCTTGGTCGCCAGTGGCAATTTGTAAATCAACAACCGCCATGCTTATTCTCCGCCATTTTGGCTAAGTTTTTGCGCGGCTTCTCGGCGTTGCTTTTGTTTTTCTTCGGCAATGCGGTCACGTTCATCTTGCTCTTCGTAAGCTTCTACAATTGCTGCCACAATGGGGTGGCGCACAACATCGGCCGCTTGGAAGAAGTTAAAGCTTAGTGCTGGTACTTCGCCCAATACTTCAATGGCATGGCGTAAGCCTGATTTTTGATGGCGCGGTAAGTCTACTTGGGTAATGTCACCGGTGATGACGGCGCGCGAGTTAAAGCCAATGCGGGTTAAGAACATTTTCATTTGCTCAACCGTGGTGTTTTGGCTTTCATCCAAGATGATATAGGCGTCATTTAAGGTACGTCCACGCATGTAAGCCAGTGGCGCAACTTCAATTACGTTGCGCTCTATTAAGCGTTCCACTTTTTCAAAACCGAGCATCTCAAACAGGGCGTCGTAAAGAGGGCGTAGGTAAGGGTCTACCTTTTGGCTTAGATCGCCAGGTAAAAAGCCCAGCTTTTCGCCGGCTTCTACCGCTGGGCGAGTAAGCAAGATACGGCGAACTTCCTGACGCTCTAAGGCGTCTACTGCACAAGCAACTGCTAGGTAGGTTTTACCAGTACCTGCCGGGCCAATACCAAAGGTCACGTCGTGACCAAGCATGTTGCCAATGTAGTTGGCTTGGTTAGGTGTACGTGGCTTAATCACGCCGCGTTTGGTTTTTATGTTTAGTTCTTTGCCGTAGTGCTGAGCACTTTCTTCGTCTTGCTCTAAAGCGTGGCTTTCTTGAATCGCCAGATGCACTTTTTCTGGGCTTAGCTCAGGAATGTCGCCACCTTTAAGCGGTGCAGTTTCAACATACAGCGAGCGCAAAATACTGCCAGCAATTAAACACATGCCATGGCGGCCAGTGATTTGGAAGTTGTTACTGCGATAACTAATTTCTACACCTAAACGGCGTTCAAGTTGCTTTAAGTTATCATCAAATGGGCCACAAAGATGGGCAAGGCGTGGGCTAGAGGCAGGCTCTAAATGAATTTCAATAGAATTGATTTTATTACTCAAATTGTTTTCGGGCTGGCTAGAGAAGCCAGCCTCAACTCCTTAAAGGCTATCTCGGCGACTAAGGCGTAAAGCTTGCCACACCTAGGTGGTCAGCTTGCCCATCGGTTTTGTCGATAATAGTGGCAGGGGCAACGTCATTACGCAACTGCATTTGTTGTTCGGTTCGTAGTAACTCACCACGTAGCGAGTGAGCAAACACATCAACAATCTTCACATCAACGAATTGACCTATTACGTCATGGCTGCCTTCAAAGTTCACTACGCGGTTATTTTCGGTGCGGCCACGCAGTTCCATTGGGTTTTTCTTCGATGGGCCTTCAACCAAAATACGCTGCTCGGTATCTAGCATGCGACGGCTTACTTGCATCGCTTGCTGGTTGATCCGCTCTTGCAGAATGTATAAACGTTGTTTCTTCTCTTCTTCGCTAACATCGTCTGGTAAATCTGCTGCAGGGGTACCTGGACGAGCGCTGTATATAAAGCTAAAGCTCATATCAAAGTTAACTTGTTCAATAAGCTTCATGGTATCGGCGAAGTCGTCTTGAGTTTCACCTGGGTAGCCAACAATAAAGTCAGAGCTGATTTCTATGTCTGGACGAGCCTTACGTAATTTGCGAATAATAGATTTGTATTCGATTGCTGTGTGACCACGCTTCATTAAGTTAAGAATGCGGTCGGCACCACTTTGTACAGGTAAGTGCAAGAAGCTCACTAGCTCAGGAGTATCGGCATATACATCAACGATATCGTCGGTAAATTCGATAGGGTGGCTAGTGGTAAAGCGAATCCGGTCGATGCCGTTAATACTGGCAACGTAACGCAGTAATTCGGCAAAGCTACAAATGCTGTCGTCGTGAGTTAGGCCACGGTAGGCATTTACGTTTTGCCCAAGTAGGTTTACTTCACGTACGCCTTGGTCGGCCAGTGAGGCAATTTCGTATAATACGTCGTCTAGTGGGCGGCTAACTTCTTCACCACGGGTATAAGGCACAACACAGAAGGTACAGTATTTACTACAGCCTTCCATGATGGATACAAAAGCGGTAGCACCTTCGGCACGCGGTTCTGGCAAGCGGTCAAATTTTTCGATTTCTGGAAAGCTTACGTCTACTACCGATTTCTCGCCGCCTTTCACTTGCTTAATCATTTCTGGTAATCGGTGCAGAGTTTGCGGGCCAAATACAATATCTACGTAAGGCGCGCGTTCGCGAATCGCTTTACCTTCTTGTGAGGCAACGCAGCCGCCTACTCCAATCACTAAATTAGGCTTTTTGTTTTTGAGTGTTTTCCAGCGACCTAACTGGTGAAATACCTTCTCTTGCGCTTTTTCGCGAATTGAACAGGTATTTAGTAGCAGTACGTCGGCATCGTCAGCTTCTTCAGTTAGCTGAAAACCATGGGTCGCATCGAGTAGGTCGGCCATTTTCGAGGAATCGTACTCGTTCATTTGGCAGCCCCAAGTTTTGATATGCAGCTTATTTCCCATCGTTTTACTCATTATTACATCGTTAAAAAAGGACGCGTATTTTACTGGTTTAAAGCTAGCCTGACTAGTAACAATCACAGTGTTTGCCAGAAAAAAGGCTAAAAAGTGTTCGTGCTTGTTTGCAGGCGCGTTGGTGCTCAGTTTCTTGCGCCATTATTCGCATCCATTTATGGCTTCAGGTTACACTGCACAAAATAGTGAGAACAAATTGAAAGAGCATGGAAAAATTTGATGTTGTGGTTGTTGGCGGCGGCATGATTGGCGCGGCTAGTGCGCAAGGTTTTGCCTTACAGGGCTTATCAGTATTGATGTTGGAGTCTTTTGAGCCCAAAGCTTTTGACACTAATCAGCCGATAGACTTGCGCGTAAGCGCAATTAGCCACGCCAGCGTAAACTTGCTTAAGCAGTTAGACGCTTGGTCAGCGATTAGTGCAATGCGCCTGTGCCCTTACCAACAGTTGCAGGTATGGGAAGATCCTCAAGACAAACTAATTTTTGATAGTGCTCAACTCAACTTGCCTGAGTTAGGCTTTATGTTAGAAAACCGCATTATTCAATTGGGCTTATGGCAAGCGAATGAACGGGCTGGGGTAAGCCGTAAAATTGTTCAAACGTCACAGTTAATTAGCAATAGTCAGCAAGGCGTAGAGCTACTGGTTGATGATGTTTCGCTTAGTGCCAGCCTAATGGTAGTTGCCGATGGGGCTAATTCTAAAATGCGTGAGCAATTAGGTTTAGGCATTAGCGCTTGGGATTATCGCCACGACTGTTTTGCGATTAACGTTAAATTAGATGCGCCCCAGCAAACTGCTACGTGGCAGCAATTTTACCCCACTGGACCAAGGGCGTTGTTACCACTAGCTAACCAACATGCAGCGCTAATATGGTATGACGCTAAAGCCACTATTCAAGAGCTTAAACAGCTTAGCAAAGCACAGTTAAAACAGCGTATTGAAAGCGAGTTTCCCCGTTTACCTGGCGAGATAGAAATACTCGATTCCGCTAGTTTTCCCTTAACTCGACGCCATGTTGGTAATTACGTAAAACACAGTGCAGTGGTGATTGGCGATGCAGCACATACCATTAATCCGCTTGCAGGGCAGGGAGTAAACCTTGGCTACCGAGACGTGAAGTGCTTACTAGAACAAGTTGAGCGCTATGGCATTGGCAATAAAGATAAAGCCTTGAGCCGCTTTGAAGTGCGCCGTAAGCCCGACAACCACGTAATGCAAAGTGGTATGGATTTATTTTATCTAATGTTCTCAAACAGCTTACCGCCGCTACAAGCTATGCGTAAGCTAGCCATTAAAAGCGTACAACAATCAGGCCCAGTAAAAGACTGGGCACTAAAATATGCTTTGGGTGATTTACACTAGCCAAAGCATCGAAGAGATCTTAATTAGAAACCTGCGTATAGCAGGTTTTTTTGTAGGAAAGTTTGATGAGCAGATAGAAAAAAGGCCTGCTAATAAGCAGGCCTTTAAAGGTGGCAGGGATAGCTGGATTTGAACCAACGAATGGCGGCATCAAAAGCCGCTGCCTTACCGCTTGGCGATATCCCTACAAAACTCTTTGAACTGGATTCTTCATTAGAGAAGAATGGTGCGGAAGGAGAGACTTGAACTCTCACACCTTGCGATACTAGAACCTAAATCTAGCGCGTCTACCAATTCCGCCACTTCCGCACGAAATACTTCTAAAACTAATGGTGGCTATGGCGGGACTTGAACCTGCGACCCCAGCATTATGAGTGCTGTGCTCTAACCAGCTGAGCTACATAGCCATCTGTAATTTCACAGCGTGAATTTACAAATTTATCGGCAGGGCAAGCAAATTCTAGTCAACAACATAGACCTTACTGTCTTACCTGGGCAAATTGCCCTATTCATTTACTGCATTCTCAGGTAAACCTGAGCACAATAAAAGTGGCAGGGATAGCTGGATTTGAACCAACGAATGGCGGCATCAAAAGCCGCTGCCTTACCGCTTGGCGATATCCCTGCAGAAACTTTTCGAAACAAACATCGCTGAAGTTTCGACTGTCTTAACCCTTAGGTTTAGACTGCAACTAAGAATCATCGTTCTTGCTGCTTAACTCAAGTTATAAAACTCAAGCCATTGAATGTGGCAGGGATAGCTGGATTTGAACCAACGAATGGCGGCATCAAAAGCCGCTGCCTTACCGCTTGGCGATATCCCTGCAGGGTCTTACTATTGGTTTCTTCTTAAAAGAAGAATGGTGCGGAAGGAGAGACTTGAACTCTCACACCTTGCGATACTAGAACCTAAATCTAGCGCGTCTACCAATTCCGCCACTTCCGCAAATTTCTTATTGTAACTTTAGCAGTATACAATAATGGTGGCTATGGCGGGACTTGAACCTGCGACCCCAGCATTATGAGTGCTGTGCTCTAACCAGCTGAGCTACATAGCCTTGTTTTCTACGCTTTGCGTTGAGAACGGGGCGTATTATGCTGATGAGACCCAACAGCGTCAACCGTTTTTTTGCCAAAAAACCGCAAAAAAGTTTGTTTGCGCAGTTTGTGTACGCGATGCACTTAGTTTGCCCATTTCTGCTGTTTGCTTTGTGCGCAATTAACGGTTGCTTGCACACTTGGGCTCCGAAGGTTTTTTCGACCTTGCTTTAGCTCTTGGCTAAAAACTGAATGGTTTGGTTAGCAGAACGCTTGCTTGAAGGATTGAAGCTAGCTTATTTTAAGGCTAAAACTAGTTACGCTGGAGACCCTGCAATAAGCAAACAGGCAGTTTTAACTAAGTAACAAATACAAAAAAGCCAACACTAGGTTGGCTTTTGGGTCTCGGGTATTAGCTTATACGTTGAATAAGAAGTGAATTACATCACCATCATTTACGACGTAGGTTTTACCTTCTTGGCGCCATTTACCTGCGACCTTTGCACCAGATTCACCTTGGTGTTCGATGTAATCATCATAACCAACCACTTCGGCGCGAATATAGCCCTTTTCAAAGTCGGTATGGATTTTACCCGCAGCCTGTGGGCCTGTAGCACCCACGGGTACTGTCCAAGCGCGTACTTCTTTTACGCCGGCAGTAAAGTAAGTTTGTAGGTCGAGAAGCTCGTAGCCAGCACGAATTACCCGGTTTAAACCAGGCTCTTCTAGGCCCATTTCTTCCATAAACTCGGCTTTTTCTTCAGCGTCTAGCTCGGCAATTTCGCCTTCAATTTCAGCACACACCGCCACTACTACTGCATTTTCGCTCTCGGCAATCTCTTTTACTTTGTCTAGGTAAGGATTGTTTTCAAAACCGTCGTCATTAACGTTTGCAATGTACATGGTTGGCTTAGCGGTTAAGAAGTTCATGTAAGCAATTGCTGCTTTTTCTTCTTTGCTTAGCTCTAAGCTGCGCAGCATAAGGTCAGCTTCTAGGTGAGCTTGAACTTTAACTAGTATTTCGGCTTCAAATTTAGCGTCTTTATCGCCGCCTTTGGCTTTTTTAGCAACGCGGATCTGGGCTTTTTCACAAGTATCTAAATCAGATAAAGCCAGCTCGGTATTAATAGTGTCAATGTCGTCGGCCGGGTCAACTTTGCCTGATACATGCACAATGTTGTCGTTTTCGAAACAGCGAACCACATGGCCAATCGCATCGGTTTCGCGAATGTTAGCTAAGAATTTGTTACCTAAACCTTCACCTTTAGATGCGCCGGCAACTAGACCTGCGATATCCACAAATTCCATAGTAGTTGGAAGAATGCGTTGCGGATTAACAATGGCGGCTAGGGCGTCTAAACGCTCATCAGGAACAGGTACTACGCCGGTGTTTGGCTCAATAGTACAAAATGGAAAGTTAGCAGCTTCGATGCCGGCTTGAGTCAGAGCGTTAAAAAGGGTCGACTTGCCTACGTTTGGCAAACCAACGATGCCACATTTAAATCCCATAATAATACCTATTTGTGTAAGGGGCTTAGCCCGCTTTATAACTATGTAATCGATTCATTGCTTTGCTTAATCCATCTTTAAGCAATACATCGGTACTGCGTACCGCTTCATCAATTGCATCATCAATCAGTAGTTGTTCGCTTTTAGGTGCTTTACCTAGTACGAAACCAGAAACTCGGTCTTTGTGACCGGGATGTCCAATACCTATCCGTAAACGATGGAAATCTTTGCTGTTGCCAAATTTACTGATGATATCGCGCAGACCATTGTGGCCGCCATGTCCACCACCTTTTTTAAAGCGTGCTACGCCAGGGGGTAAATCAAGTTCGTCGTGAGCAACCATTATTTGCTCAAGTTCAATGCGATAAAATTTAGCCAATGAAGCTACGGACTTGCCGCTAAGATTCATAAACGTTGTGGGGATTAACAAACGAAGTTCTTGCCCAGCCAATTGAATGCGGCCGGTTAATCCGAAGTGTTTGCTATCTGGTTTTAGTTGGACGTGATGATTGTTGGCTAGTTGCGTGACTAACCATGCGCCAGCATTGTGGCGAGTTGAAGCATATTCGGGGCCAGGATTACCCAGGCCCACGAGTAAACGAATATCGTTTATCACTATTCTTCAGTAGCTGCTTCTTCAGAATCAGATGCAGATTCAGGAGCTTCTTCAGACACGGCTTTAGGAGTAGTAATAGATACTACAGCTTGGTCGTGGTCTTCGCCTTTCGCTAATTCAACAGAAGTAACGTTAGCTGGTAAAGTGATGTCAGAAATGTGTAGTGAGTGACCTAGTTCTAGGTTAGCTACGTCCACTTCGATGTACTCAGGTAGATCTTTAGCTAGACAGCTAACTTCGATCTCAGTTGCCAAGTGGTGTACTTTACCGCCATTCTTAACTGCTTCTGCTGACTCTTCGTTTAGGAAGTGTAGAGGAACTGCTTTATGGATAGCTTTAGTATTATCAACACGTTGGAAATCGATGTGTTGAACACGTGGCTTGTATGCATGACGCTGCATGTCTTTTACTAATACGTCTACTGCTTCACCAGCAACATTCAAAGTAATGATGCTTGAGTAAAACGCTTCAGCTTCTTGAGCTTTCATCACGTGACGTTGCTCAAGAGTGATTGATACAGGTTGTTGACCAGCACCGTAAACGATAGCAGGAACTTTCTCTTCGTGACGTAGGCGGCGGCTCGCACCTTTCCCTAGGTCTGTACGCAGTTCAGCGTCAAGTTTAATGTTAGACATTGTGTTTCTCCAAATAATAAAATGAGGCTAAAGTTTCGCGACCAAACTCTAACCAGTACCTCGTTGAATTAGCGAAAAAGTGCATAACACTTGGTCTCTTCAATTCAAAAGGCGCGGCATTCTACCATTGACGTTTTTGAAAGCCAATAAAAAAGCGCGGTAATTCACATTACCGCGCTTTTGAAATTTGTTTGTTTATTGCTGCTTAGAACATTGCAGAGATAGATTCTTCGTTGCTTACGCGACGAATAGCTTCTGCTAGCATTGGCGCAAGCGACAATTGACGCACTTTCTCAACATTACGCATTTCTTCAGTTAGCGGAATAGAGTCAGTGATAATCACTTCATCTAAGGCTGACTCTGTAATGTTGTTTGCTGCATTGCCAGAAAATACTGGGTGAGTCGCGTAAGCGAATACTCGCTTAGCGCCTTTCGCTTTAAGCGCTGCCGCTGCTTGACACAAAGTGCCGCCGGTATCAATCATGTCATCAACCATGATGCAGTCACGGCCATCAACATCACCAATAATGTTCATTACTTGAGCAACATTTGCGCGAGGACGACGTTTGTCGATAATCGCTAAGTCACTGTCGTTGAGCATTTTAGCTACTGCACGCGCACGTACCACGCCACCAATGTCTGGAGACACAACTACTGGAGATTCTAGATTTCTGTCTAGCATGTCTTGTAGCAATACTGGGCTACCAAAAGCATTATCAACAGGTACGTCGAAGAAACCTTGAATTTGCTCAGCATGAAGGTCAACGGTTAGTACACGGTCAACACCTACACTTGATAGGAAATCTGCCACTACTTTAGCGGTAATTGGCACACGCGCACTGCGTGGACGACGGTCTTGACGAGCGTAACCAAAGTAAGGGATTACTGCAGTAATACGACCCGCAGAGGCACGACGTAGAGCATCAACAATTACGATTAGCTCCATCACGTTGTCGTTAGTTGGAGCGCAAGTGGATTGGACAACAAAAATGTCTCCACCACGAACGTTTTCATTGATTTGTACACTAATCTCGCCATCACTGAATCTACCTACTGAAATATCACCTAGGGTGGTATAGAGGCGGTCAGCAATACGCTGGGCAAGTTCGGGCGTGGCGTTACCGGCGAAGAGTTTCATGTCTGGCACGATGGAAACCTCAGATTTATCGGGTCAAAAGAGCGTTACGTTTTTTAAGTTTGAAAGAATGAAATTTCTTAAAAACCTGCTGTGTTTACGAGTGTTTTTTCGTTAGCCAACTGCCGATGAAGCGGCGATTGGTTACAGGCTTTACACACAAAACCAGAAATGTTTTTAGGGCGTTTATTCAGCACTAACAAGGCTTCACGCTCTGTTTCAAAGGCGGCAAAAACACAAGAACCTGTTCCTGTCATCCTCGACGGCGCGTATTCTACCAACCAGCGAAGAGCTTGTGCAACCTCCGGATAAACTTTAGCCACAATTTCTTGGCAATCATTCTGCCAATTTTCTGTTAATAATTGCTGCCAAGTTCGCTTGGGAGTGTTTCTTGGCAGTTCTGGGTGACCAAATACACTTTGGGTAGAAACGTGCACTTCGGGGTGCAATACCAGATACCAAGGTTCATCAATTTCAACAGCTTGAACTTGCTCACCCACGCCCTCTGCAAACGCGCTATGGCCATGAATAAAAATAGGCACATCGGCGCCAAGTTGCAAACCAAGTGAGGCTAATTCTTGCTCGCTTAAGTTGCATTGCCACAGGTGATTTAATACCAGTAGTGTGGTGGCCGCATTTGATGACCCCCCGCCAATACCGCCGCCCATGGGTAAGTGTTTATCCAGCTTAATAGCTGCGCCTTGCTGAATTGCACAATGTTGCTGCAATAGGCGCGCGGCTTTTACGATTAAATTGTCTTCTGCGGGAAAGTCTAATTGGCTATCTAAATTAATGTCGTTGTCGTTGGTAACGGTGAAATAAAGTTGGTCACAACAATCGATAAACTGAAATAAGGTTTGCAGATCGTGGTAACCGTTTGCGCGTTGACCTGTTATATAAAGAAACAGGTTTAATTTGGCGGGAGAGTGCCAGGGACCACTCATCGTTTGCTTAGTCATTAATTTGCCATTTGTGAATATTCAGTTTTAGAAGATTGTCGGCGGAGCGAAGTGTTAGCTGGCGGGGCAGGGTATGTTGGTCATATTGCCCATAGTTTAAGTAATCAATTTGCCATTGCTCAGCGGTAGTAAAGCTAGCTAAGCGGTTTTGGGCATTTAACTGGTAATCATTTTGAGTGGGTATGCCCAGCAGCCAAGCCGGTAATTGCTCAACGGGAACTTGCCAACCGGTCAAACGGTATACCAACAACTGCGCATCACTGCCTTGGTATTCTTCATCTTTGGTTTTTACCCATACTTTGCCGGGTTGGTAGTGCAATTCTATACCTTGCATACCCAGCGGCCCATTAATACGCAGGACACTTTTATCATTATTTTGCTGCCAAAATAGGTTAGCAGCTTGTCTTTGCTGATCGCTAATAAAAGCAATTTTGCCGCTCAGTTGCCAATTGTCTAGCTGCTGAAGTTCGCTTAAGTGCTGGCCCCATTCACTGTTTTGGGTGCTAATGGGCGGCGGTGATGTACAGGCACTAAGGCTAAGTACAAAAATAAATAGAGCAGCTAGATGGCGCACAGCAATTCCGATTGTTTTTTTGCAGTATAAAAGTTCAAGGTAGTAGCTGTAAATTGCTTAAAAGCAAAGATGTGTTGCTTAAAGCGATCAATTTTAGCTAATCAGGCGCTGCTTGACGTCTGAGTTTCTTTTATTTAGCCCTATATTCCCGTACAATTTGCTTTTTTACCCCATTAGGAAAAGGCGCCACAAAGCCCCACTACGATGACTCTGCAAGTCTTAGGAATCAATCACAAATCGGCTCCCGTTGGCCTGCGTGAAAAAGTCGCGTTTAGTCCAGAACAGGTTAACCAAGCTTTAAGCCATGCTAATACTCAGCTTGGTGTAGAGATGGTGATCGTATCTACCTGTAATCGAACCGAGCTTTATTGCAACTTAGGTGATGTAAGTTGTGAAGAAGTTGTGCAGTGGTTGATTAACTATAAAGAATTAAATCAGCAAGAAGTATTGCCTTGCCTTTATCAGTATCAGCAGCTTCAAGCAGTGGCTCACCTAATGCGCGTTGCTAGTGGTTTAGATTCACTGATATTAGGTGAACCGCAGATACTAGGCCAAATTAAACAGGCTTATACCGAGTCGAAAGAAGCAGGCTCTGTGGGCAGTGTGCTAGAGCGTTTCTTTCAACGTGCTTTTTCTGTGGCCAAGCAAGTACGAACCGATACAGATATTGGGGTAAACGCGGTGTCGGTGGCTTTTGCAGCGGTGAGTTTAGCCAAGCAAATCTTTGATGACTTAGGTCAGTCTAAGGTTTTGTTAGTAGGTGCTGGTGAAACTATCGAGCTGGTTGCAAAACATTTGGTTGACCAAGGCGTTAGTAAGCTTATGGTGGCCAACCGCACGGTGTCGCGGGCTAAAACCTTGGCAGATCGTTTTGGCGCCGAAGTGATAACACTTAACGAAATACCTAATCACTTGGCCGAATCAGACATTGTGATCAGCTCCACTGCCAGCCCCTTGCCTATTATTGGTAAAGGAATGGTAGAAACAGCATTAAAAAAACGCCGCTTTCAACCGATGTTTTTGGTGGATATAGCGGTACCAAGAGATATTGAAGAACAAGTGGGTGAGCTGCGCGATGCTTACCTTTACACGGTGGATGATTTGCAAGGCATTGTTGAGCAAAATATTGCATCTCGCCGTGAAGCAGCCGAACAAGCTGAGTTTATTGTAGAAACGCAAAGTGAAGACTTTATGGGCTGGTTGCGCTCGTTAGAGTCGGTTACTACCATTCGTGATTATCGTAGCCATAGCGAACGTGTTCGTGATGCTGCGGTAGAGAAGGCGCTTGAGTCTTTGGCAAATGGCAAAGATCCCGCTACGGTGGTCCGCGAAACCGCGTTTCAGTTAACCAACAAACTTATTCACGCTCCTACTGAAGCCATTAACAAAGCAGGCCGAGATGGCCGCCTTGAAGAGCTTGCAGTAATACGAGAGGCCATTGGCCTAAGAAAATAACCCAATTGAGGTCGATGCTTCGTTGCTAGCAATAGCCAACGAAGTGTTGTGTATAAAGAGAGAAAGCATGAAAGCGTCAATTATATCCAAACTTGAGACCTTGCAAGAGCGTTATCAAGAAGTTCAAGTATTGCTTGGTGAGCCAGATATTATTTCTGACCAAGACAAGTTTCGCGGATTAACTAAGGAATACTCTCAGCTAGAGGAAGTGGTTAACTGTTTTACCGCCTACCAGCAGGCCCAAGAAAACATCGATTCAGCCAACGAAATGCTGCAAGACGACGATCCTGAAATGCGCGAAATGGCTGAGATGGAAATTGATGAAGCCAAGCAAAGCATCGAAACGCTCTCAGAAGAATTACAGTTATTGTTGTTACCTCGCGACCCCAATGACTCGCGCAGTATATTTTTGGAAATTCGCGCGGGTGCGGGTGGCGACGAAGCCGCTATTTTTGCTGGTAACCTATTCAGAATGTATAGCAAGTTCTCAGAAAGCCAAGGCTGGCGCATGACCATTATGTCGTGTAACGAGAGTGAGCAAGGTGGTTACAAAGAGCTGATTGCTAAAATTGATGGTGAAGATGTATACCGCTTGATGAAGTTTGAGTCAGGTGGTCACCGAGTGCAGCGTGTGCCAGAAACTGAGTCGCAAGGGCGCATTCATACCTCGGCTTGTACCGTGGTTATCATGCCGGAAATTCCCGAAGCTGAGCAAATTGAAATTAACCCGGGTGATCTGCGAGTTGATACCTTCCGCGCCTCTGGTGCCGGTGGTCAGCACGTAAACAAAACCGATTCGGCAATCCGTATTACTCACATTCCAAGTGGTGTGGTGGTTGAATGTCAGGAAGAGCGTTCTCAGCATAAAAACCGTGCTAAAGCGATGTCGGTATTGTCATCTCGTTTACAAGCTGCAGAAGATGAAAAACGCCGCGCCGAAGAAACCGGTATGCGCCGTGAATTAGTTGCCAGTGGTGACCGTAGTGAGCGTATTCGTACCTACAACTACCCACAGGGCCGAGTGAGCGACCACCGTATCAACTTAACCTTGTATCGTTTAAACGAGATACTTGAGGGCGATTTATTAGCCTTGCTTGACCCAATCTTACAGGAATTCCAAGCTGACCAATTAGCGGCATTAGCGGAAGGTGAAGGCTAAGTTGCCGTCAATTGTTGAGGCCCTAAATTGGGCCAAGCAGCAACTTGCAGGCGGCGAATCACCCAAGGTAGATGCCAAGGTGATTTTGCAACATCTATTGCAATGCAACCAAACTTATTTGCTTACTTGGCCTGAAAGGGCCTTAAGCGATGAGCAATGGGCACTTTATCAAGAGCTTATCGCTAAACGCGTAGCGGGTGAGCCGGTGGCTTATATTGTCGGTGAGCGGGAATTTTGGTCCTTATCACTAAAAGTCTCACCAGCAACTTTGATCCCGCGCCCAGATACCGAAGTTTTAGTTGAGCAAGCACTAAAGAAAGTGCTTAACCAGGCCGATACCCATATAGTTGATCTAGGAACTGGCACCGGCGCTATTGCACTGGCCTTAGCAAGTGAGTTGCCCAAGGCAAAGGTGTTTGCCAGTGATTTGCGTGAAGATGCTGTTAACTTGGCTCAACATAATGCTCATAAGCTGGATTTGTCGCAGGTTCAGGTTAAGCAAGGGTCTTGGTTCGAACCATTTGCTGAGCGACAATTTGATATGGTGGTAAGTAATCCACCCTATATTGACCCAGAAGATCCGCACTTGTCACAAGGTGATGTGCGTTTTGAACCCAGCTCAGCATTAACTGCTGAGCAACATGGTTTAGCAGATATCGAGCATATTGTGAATCAAGCGCCCAGCTATTTAAAAGCGGGTGGCTGGTTATTGTTAGAGCATGGCTTTGACCAGAAAGACGCAGTACAAGAGCTGCTTGTTGCCAATGGCTTTATTGAGGTATTTACCGAGCAAGATTATGGCGGTATGGACCGGGTGACAGGCGGTCGCATAAAAGAATAAAACAATGCACGTGGGTGCATTGTTAGTACAAGATTGTAAAGGAAAAAGCTTGAGTGATTTTTCGAATTTTAGGTATTGAAGAAGAAATCTCTGGGCAGTCGATGGTGTTGGTGCGTAAAACTTTGCACCGGCTATGGCTAGATTGGCTCAAACTTAACCCTCTAGAAGAGAAGGTTGAGCTACGTTTTGAACAGCTTAAAAAGCTGTTTTATGCTGACCTTGGCTTTACCAGCGATTGGCAAGCTTACTATCACAGCAAAAACTTATTAATTGGAGAGTCGCTAAGCCGGCGCTGTGGCAATGCAACTAGCTTAGCGATGTTGCTGCATTACTTTGCGCGTAAGTTAGACATTGAATGTCACGCCATTGAATTCCCCGCCCAAACTATTCTCGCTTTTAAAATGTCACAGCGATTCGTTTATTTTGATGCCTTTAATGGGGAAGAGCGCAGCTTAGCCCAATTAGAAGTTATTCATCGTGGTCACAAAGGCAATTTGGCCCGTTTATCTCAAGATGACTTAGAGCCGATTTCTTCAGCACAAATGACCGAGCGTTGGTTAGCAGAGCTTAAGAGTGCTTGTTTACGTGAAGATGACTTTGAAATAGCGTTGCGGGTTTCTCAAGTATTACTACGCTTAAAGCCTGGCGACCCGCATGAAATGCGCGACCGTGGTTTTATTTATCAACAGTTAGATTGCAACAACGTTGCAATTAACGACTTTGAATATTTTATTGAACAGTGTCCCGATGACCCCTTATCGAAGATACTAAAGGTGCAGATCCACTCGATGGATTCGCAACCCGCAATTTTGCATTAAGAGGAATAGCATGCAGCAAAAAATCGTTAATATCGGCAAAATAAATGTGGCTAACGATGCGCCATTTACCTTGTTCGCTGGTATGAATGTATTGGAATCTCGTGACTTGGCAATGCGCATCGCCGAGCACTTTGTAGAAGTGACCAACAAGCTAGGTATTCCGTACGTATTTAAAGCGTCTTTTGATAAAGCTAACCGTTCTTCTATTCACTCTTATCGCGGCCCAGGCATGGAGCAAGGCCTGCGTTTGTTAGAAGAAATAAAGCAGCAGTTTTCTATTCCAGTAATTACCGATGTTCACGAAGTAGCTCAAGCAGCGCCTGTAGCTGAAGTGGCTGACGTTATTCAGCTACCCGCATTTTTGGCGCGCCAAACCGATTTAGTGGAAGCAATGGCTAGAACTGGTGCGGTAATTAACGTTAAAAAACCACAGTTTTTGAGCCCTTCTCAAATGGGCAATATCGTTGATAAGTTTGCCGAGTGTGGCAACGAGAAAATCATCTTATGTGAGCGTGGTAGCAATTTTGGTTACGACAACTTAGTGGTAGATACCCTAGGTTTTGGCACCATGAAAAAAGTCAGCAAGGGCTCGCCGGTTATTTTTGATGTAACCCATGCTCTACAATGTCGAGATCCCCTCGGTGCTGCTTCTGGTGGTCGCCGCGAACAAGTTGGCGAGTTAGCAAAAGCAGGTATGGCAACTGGCCTTGCGGGCTTGTTTTTAGAGGCTCACCCAGACCCAGACAACGCCCAGTGTGATGGCCCAAGCGCTTTGCCATTATCTAAGTTAGAACCATTTCTAACTCAGATAAAAGCTTTGGATGACTTGGTTAAGTCCTTTGCTGCACTAGATACCCAATCAAAATAAGAAATTTATCGATAATGCCAAGTTTAGGTTTCCCTAAGCTTGCACTCTTGTTAGGGTTAATAACAACAATGGGGCGAAGTTATGATTAACTTTGGCCCTAGCTAGATGAAAAATGGAAGTGATATGTTAATAAAAGCCTTGCGCACAGGGTGCATGTTAGTAACGTTTGGTTACCTTAGCGCTTGTGCTAGCACTTCAAGTCAAGCACCGCAAACGGTGGTGTTGGCAAAACCTCTGCAAGTTAATTATCAATCAGAAGTTGCTTTAGCGCGTCTTGGACAAATGCTTAACTCCGGTGAGTATAACCAAGAGCAAATGGCGCAACTGTATTACGAGCGCGGAATTGTATTTGATAGAGTGGGTTTGCGTGCTTTAGCCCGTTTTGACTTTAATCGTGCAATTCAGTTAAAGCCTGATTTTGTTGAAGCCTACAACTTCTTGGGGGTGTATTTCACCTTAGCCGAAGAGTTTGATAGTGCTTTTGAAGCTTTCGATTCTGCGGTTGAACTTGCCCCCGATTACAGCTTTGCTTATTTCTATCGTGGGATAGCGCTTAATTACGCCAATAAGCCACAGCTTGCAGTTGCTGATGTAAATCACTATGCAGACCAAGCGCCTAACGACCCTTACCGAGTATTGTGGCGCTACCTTATTCAGCTAGAGGCGGGCGAGCCAGAAGCCGAGAATGAGTTGGTTGAAGCGTTAAAAACCTACCGCAATGAAGATTGGGGTTGGCAAATCGTGCGTTTATACGCGGGTGAAATTGACCAGCAAACCTTCTTAGGTACCACTATGGAAGTGCAAGGTGACAATCGTGCTTTGGCTGAACGTTTATGTGAAGCTTATTTCTATATGGCTAAGCTAGCGCAACGTGCTGGTGACCCGCAGTTAGCGAGCAGTTACTTTAAGCTTTCATTGGCTAACAATGTATACGACTTTGTTGAGCATCGCTTAGCCTTGTTTGAACTAAATCGTTACGAGAGCCAAATTTAACTGGCTCTCGATTTGCGTTTAATCTTGCTGGCGAATGCCAGCAATTTGATGCCAATATCCATTAACACTGTCGGGCGTTGGAAAATGGTCGCCGGTGTTACTTCTTAAGCGAAATGCCTCTAAGTGTTCAATACTTTCCTCGCCTAGCGGACTAATCCTTACGATGTCTACCAGCCCTTTCATGCTTTGCTGATCGTTTATTAAGTCGTAGCACTCACCAGAAAGCGTTTGAATACCGTTTAGAACAAACAGTGGTTGGCCTTCTTGGCTATTAACTACACGGCCTGTTGGGTAGTTAATACAGCAGGTTTCGCAGTTGTCCTTACTCTTACCTTCCGACTGTGCGGTAAAACAGCGAGCAGAGTAGGCTAGTGGTAGGTGGCCATAGGCAAATACTTCTATTTCAAAGCGCTCTCTTATGCCCATCTCCGTGCATTCGTGACTCAGTTTTTGCAACCAATCACGAGACAGCTCCACTGGCATTACCCAGCGCTGCATGCCTTGGTCCAATAGTACCTTGAGGGCATAAGCATTGTAGATGTTAATGGCCGGGCCACACACAAAAGGCAGCTTAGCTTTATAGGCTTCTTCCACCGCACTAAAGTCGTTAGCCTCAATGCAAAAATCGCCATTGTCGATGAGTTTCTTTAAGTTGCGGATTTCTGAAGGTGCCTCTAGCAGAGCCATAGTAGAGATAACAACTTGCTTGCCAGCTTGAGAAAGCTGTTTGGCCATATCTATCCAGTCTTGCGCCTTCATGTTTCTGCGCTTACTGCATACCGTTTCACCTAGATAGACAATGTCGGCACTGCTTGCTTTGGCTAGGTGGTAAAATTCTTCAATTTTTTGGTTTGGCCAATAGTATAAGATTGGCCCAAGTGAGTACTTCATAATCTACCTATAGTTATTGCCAAGCTTTTTGATAAGCACCCAATGTAGTTTGGCTACCTTCTGATAATTTAGCGAGTTGGCTCATCCATTGTTGTTTGGCGGCGTATTGTTCGGGTTGCGCTTGGTAGCTGTCAATGGCTTCGCGCCATACCTGGGTGACTTGCGCTACATAAGCAGGGCTGCGTTGGCGACCTTCGATTTTTACCGCGGAAATATTGGCGGCAAATAGCTCTGGCAATAATTCTAAAGTATTTAAGCTGGTTGGTTCTTCAAGCGCATGATAACGCTCACCATCTACCTCAAAGCGACCCTTGCATAGGGTGGGGTAACCGGCCGTTTCATTGGGGCCGTAACGATCAATCAATATGTCGTTTAAGCGCGACTCTAAGCCTTGTTCAGTTTCTTGCCAGCGCACAAATGAGGCTGGCGAACAGGCGCCAACAGTATTAGGTGACTCACCGGTAAGGTAAGATGATAAGTAGCAGCGCCCCTCAGCCATTACACATAAGCTACCGAAGGCAAATACTTCCAATTCCATATTCGGGCAAGCGCGTGATAACTGTTTAACCTGATGAATCGACAGTACACGTGGCAATACCACACGCTTCACATTGAAGTTGCGGTGATAAAACTCGATGGCTGAAGCATTGGTGGCGGAGGCCTGAACCGATAAATGTACGGTTAAATCTGGGTAGGTGTTTTTGGCGTATTCTAATAAGGCTATGTCGGCCAAAATTACCACGTCGGCACCAATTTCTACCGCTCTATCGATGGCTGAATACCATAATTGATGTTGCTCTGGATGAGCAAAAGTATTAATCGCAATGTGCAGTTGGCGCTGGTGCTTCTTTAAGTAATCCACCGCTTTATCGAGCTTTTTACCGTCAAAGTTTAAGCCGGCAAAGTGACGGGCATTAGTGGCATCTTTAAAACCAATATAGATAGCGTCGGCACCGTGATCTACCGCCGCTTTAACTGCGGGCAAAGAGCCTGCAGGGCAAAGTAATTCCATATTTCCCTCTACTAGAGATTTTTTGTCATTCTACTGGGCTTAGTTAGATGGGATATTGACTCAGCGCAGCTTTGCACTACGGAAAACTGCGTAAACTTAGCCACTTATCAGCTTTGTTTGTTAATTTTATGAGGTCTTTAGTGCTTACTCGCTTAAAACAATCTTTAGTCAAAGACATGCCGCGCTTATTAAGTCTGCCAGTAAAAATGTGTCCTTTTGCGCTGCAAGGTAAGGCCATGGAAAAAGCACTGGCTTTGAGTTTTGCTGAAGCGATAGAAGAGGGTGATTTAGATTTTTTGGAGCAGCGTTGGTTAAAACTTACGGTAAGTGACTTAGCGGCAAGCTGGTATATCACTTTCGATAACGAGCGCTTAGTCGTTCAAGCTAATGCACCGCAAGCTGATGTGAGCTTCTCAGGCGAATTGAATGATTTTGTACTGATGATGGGGCGTCAAGAAGATCCCGACACGCTGTTTTTTCAGCGCCGCTTAAAAATTGAAGGTGATACTGAGCTGGGTTTAGAGTTAAAAAACCTCTTGGACAACCTAGATATTGATGATCTTCCACGCTGGATGAGCGAACCCTTAAAGCATGGTGCGGCGATGGTATCTGAATATCGTATAGCGTAGACCTTATTTTCAAAAATTCAATGGCTTAAATGCATGCTATCTCCCGAATACTAAAGGTGTTTTAAGCGCAACTTAGTACTTTTGAACTACACTGAAAACAGGGTGGATGATCAAGGGGGTTTCATGCGAGTTGTGCTGTTCTTGCTAGCGATAGTGTGGGGAAGCGCTAGTGCCGAGCAATTAAGCTTTCTTTATTACAGAGAGCAAGGCAAAGCTATTTTCCAAGAATTGCTGAATGAGTTTTCAGCGCAAAGCCAGCATCAAGTAACTCTTTATCAAATCACTTCTGAAAGCCTAAAGCCGGCGCTGATTAAATCAGTGTTGCAAGGCACTGCTGCTGATGTTGCTTTTGCTCCTTCCGATATTATTGGCATCGCAGAGCAAGCAAAGTTGTCTACCGTTCCTAGCGATTTTATTGACCCCAATACGCCTAGTACCCTGTTACTCACCGCCACTATCGATGAGCAGTTGCATGGGATCCCGATTTTGCAGGGAAACCATCTTATGCTTTTTTATAATCGTCGTTTGGTGGAACAGCCTGCCAGTTCTTGGCAAGAGCTGCTAGATCAGAAAAAGCATTTTGATGAACAAGGCATTGCTACCATTGGCTGGAATTACTCCGAAATGTATTGGTTTGCCGGATTTTACAATACCTTTGGCGGTCGAATGACTCGGGGAAAATTGGTCACACTTGACGAGCCACCCATGGAGGATGCCTTAAACTTTTATAAGAGCCTAGCTAAACGCGGTTTAGTGAGTGCAGAGTGCACCTACGACTGTGGTTATAAAGATTTTATTGAAGGAAAAGTGGCCTACGCTATTAATGGTGAATGGGCTATCGCAGACTTTGAACATCACCTCGGAGACGAGCTAGGCATTGCCTTAATCCCAGATATCGGCAATCGGGCCTTTAAGCCGCTTTCCTCGAGTTTGGTATTGGTTTTCCCTGACAATAGCCTGAGCTCTAAAAAAGTAGCAGCACTGAAGGAGTTGAGTGAGTATTTACAAAGCGAAAAAGTACAGCAGCGTTTATACCAAGAAGCTCGATTCCTCCCAGTAAATGCGAATTTACTGAGCCAAATAAAACAGCAATCAAACCCTAATGAAGCGGCAATGTTAGCCCAGCTAGAACAAGCCGTTCCTATGTCAGCAGAGGCTGCACAAGCTAGTGCATGGCTAGGGTTACGTAAAGGCTTTGAGTTATTTAGTAAGGGCGTGTTAGATGCCGCCAAAGCTAGAGCATATATGCAGCAATTTGCTGAAAGAGATTATAGGCAGACCCAGAAGCAATGATGATAAAAGCTAATCAGCTGAGAACAACATTGGCGCTTAGTATTTTGTTAGGGGCTTTATTGCCCAGCATACTCATCGGCTCTTTTCTTCTTAAGCAAATTTCTGAACAAGACCAACAAGCTGTAACGCAAACCTTATACCTTAAGGCTAACAATATTGCCCAGAACATTCAGTATCAAGTAAGGCAACTGCTGCTTGATTTACAAAGTCTGGCTCAAGTTAACGACGTAGTACTTACGCCAACTTCAGCCATTTTTGGCTTCCATTCTAATCAACTGATTAGTGAGGTATTGCAGCAAAACAGTTGGGCTTCAGCGATTTATATTGTCGATTTAGAAGGGCAAATAATTGAAGGAGCCCCTCTACAGGCAGAGATATTGGACTTACAGGTGCATTACGCGGCCATCCAACGTTTAAATCAACAAGTAAAAGCAGGGAGCAAAGAAGCATTAATCGAAGTTTACCAAGATTCCGAGTTCGCTCAGCTAGTGACTGGTATTGATGATATCGATAGCGATTCGGGTCTGCTATTTATGCAGCCACTGTTGCAAAAAAATCTAAACGCTATTCAAGATAGCCAGCAAGTTGGCGCTTTAGTGGTGTTTGTGCCTATGCAGTCGATTTGGCGCGAAGCGGCTTCACGAATTTCTCAGCAAGGCTCCTTAGAGTTATTTCATTCACAGCGCTTATTGTTTAAAGGCTCTAAGGGAGAGCCACCTAAAAGACGATTTTACATAGATGTTGATTTAGATTTAAGCCAAATGGCCGAGCCTCTTTCTCTATCATTGAGCGCACAAAGCCGCTCGCTTTGGGGGCTGTTGGTGGAACGTCAATCAAATGTGGTTATCGTATTGTTGGTTGTGTTTGTGCTGGTGGCCGTTATTGCTATAGCGATGACACGGAGAATTATTGAGCCCTTAGAGCACTTAAGTCGCTTGGTAAGCAATTACTCTAAGGGCCGCTATGACACCAAGGTACCCTCGCTGGCCTATGATGAGTTTAATCAGGTTGGGGGCTTGCTTAAAAGCATGGCGGCAAAAGTTATCAGCGATCAGGAGCAGTTAGAGCAACGGGTAGCAGAGCGAACCCAAGAGTTAGAGCAGGCTAATCATACTTTGCAGCATACTTTAGCAAAATTGAACGATACCCAACTAGAGCTTGTTGAAAAAGAAAAAATGGCCGCATTAGGTGGCTTAGTTGCGGGCATGGCCCATGAACTTAACACGCCTTTAGGTGTGGGCATTACGGCAGCATCCCAGTTAATCAGCAACTATCAGAGCATAGGGCAGCAGCTTAAAGATGGTTCCTTAGCACGTTCAGAGCTGGAATCTATGCTGGATCAAGGTATTGAAGGTGGGAAGTTACTTGAAAGTAGCTTGCAGCGCTCAGCGGCCTTAGTGAACACTTTTAAAGCCTTAGCTGGAAGTGACATTGACTCTAGTCTACAGCGGCTAAATTTGAAAACTTGGTTAGAACAGCAGTTGCAGATGTTTTTGCAACCTTTTACCGACTTACATATACAGCTTAGTGTTTCTGGCAGTAACCCGAGTATGTTGGTCAACCAACGGGCGCTAGAGCTGGTGTTGTCTTGTCTCATTGATAACTCCATTCAGCATGGCTTCGCTAGTCATGGCTATCCGCACGTGAAAGTGGATATTGAATCTAACCAAGAAATGGTAGAAATCAACTATCAAGATAATGGCAGCGGCGTTTCTAATGAAGATATAAACCTTATTTTCAATCCCTTTTATACCACCGGCCGTAGCTCTGGAAATGTGGGTTTAGGCCTAAATCAGGTATACAACTTGGTTCATCAACACCTGTTAGGTAGCGTAGAAACCTTCAATGCCGAGCCTCAAGGTTTAGGTTTTACCATCCGTTTACCTCGCGAGTATGGAAAAAATCACGCGGCTTAGCCTTTCTTAGGCCAGGTAACAATGCGTCCATTATCAAAAATACTGCCAGACTGAGCCACTCTCAAAGAGACAAATATGTTATCCAAGGCGATGTGGCTATGTTGATGAATTACCTTGGCTAAAACACTAATAAGTTGTTGTTGGCGCTTGTCGCTATGTACATCGGGAATAAACAGTTCAACCATGAGTGGTGGTTGATTAGCCTGTTGCTGGTGGTGAACTTGTTGGTTTACAAAGTAGTGGCCCGGCTGAGTATAATTCCATTCTATGCTTATATGCTCTAGTTGAATCTTGGCTTGTTGGGCAAAAGCATTGGCCAGCTTATCTAGTAGGCTAGGCATATCAATGGCGTTGGGTAAGGCTAAGGAGCGAATATGCACGATTGGCATTTACAGCTTCTCCCACTTGGTTGTTATTACTTTCCTCTAGCCTAACGCATTAATTAAATTGTTCAAATTGTTGTTGAATTTGTTGATATAGCTCGGCGGTCCACTCTGGTAGATGATCTGGAACTGGGAACAGCGGTAATAGCCTTGGGTCATGTGGGGCAATAACAACCTGGCTGTTACCCGGTCCAATGCGTTCAACCAATACAAACAAATCTTCTATAGCTTGATCCCCCATAGCTAAACAGCCAACCGAGGATGTTTTACCGTGAATAAATATATTGGAACCGGGTTGATGACGTTGCTCTTTTTTGGCCATGGCTAAATCAAAGCTATTGGGATAGTTCAGCTTCATCGATAAATGGAATTTGCTGTTAGGGTTTAAGCCTTCAATTTCATAGATACCTTCTGGAACCTGTAAATCACCTTCACGTAATTTGGGGCCCGCGGTTCCGCTTGCATGGCGTATCCAATAGGTATGGATGTACTTAAACCCCTCTCCAGAATCAGCCCATAACTCTAGTCTGCGCGAGCGCTTGCTGGCCAATAAGGTGATTTTTTGTGGTGGGTAATCCACTTTTGCAGCTACAAATAGCGGCAATAGTCGCTTTAGACTATCGTTATGGTAAGTGTTAATTACTTGTTTAATCGACCGTTTACTCGCTGGTAGTGAAGACGACTCAGACCAATCGTTGGCAAACAGTGAAAAGCTGCAGCAAGCCATAAGCGCCGCGCAGCACAGTCGATAAAAACGCAAAAGTTAATACTCTATCGATTAAGTGAGAGAGAAGTGTACTTGTAGTTGCTGGCGAGCGCCATAGTTGACACTTTAATGGGAGTGAAAGCCGCGACGCTTACTCTGTGTTCACAAATAAGAAGAGGATTTTACTTGTCGGTTTTTAGACTTACTGTATTCATTGTAAGCCTGCTTTGTTGTGGCCAATTAAGCGCGCGAACGCTTGAGCAACTAGACTATTACAGCGAAGAGTTTTTCCCTTATAACTACCTTGAAGATGGGAAAGCAGTAGGCTTTTCAGTTGAGTTGCTTGCACTGATCTTTGCTCAACTAGAGAGCCCTGCACCCAAGGTGAAAATTGTGCCATGGACGCGCGGTTACGCCACCTTGCAACATCAAGCATTTACCGTGCTGTTTTCCACCATTAAGACTCAACCACGCATAGATAAGTTTGAGTGGGCTTGTCCTATCAATATAAGCCGAGGCAAGCTTTATGGTTTAACCGATAGCGAGCTAGAAATCACTTCGCTTAAGGATGCTGAGAATCTGAAGATAGCGATTATGAAAGGGCAGGCTATCGACGGTTTCTTAACTAGATCAGACTTTACTGCAGAGCTAATACCAGTAAAAAGTGTTGAGCAAGCTTTTAAATTACTCGCACTGCGAAGAGTCGATTTAATCGCCTTAACAGAACAAAGCTTGGAAGGGCATCAGTCTAGTTTTAAGCCCTTGTACACTCTGTTTGAAAATGATTACTGCTTTGCTTTCAATCGCTCAATTAGCCAGCAACAATTAACCAGGTTTCAACATGCTCTTGCGCAGGTAAGAGAATCCGAAGCTTTTCAACAGCTCTATCAAAAATACTTTTATTAAGACTTAAGGCTGCAACTTTAGTCTTACTAGGCTTGTTAATAACTTGTTAATGCTTGCAACTGTGTCTAGGATGAAAATTCAATAAAATCATTATGATTGACTAATTAGCTATTTGTTTGGCTCTAGCGCTAGCAGGGCTGTTTACTAAGGAGAGTAACATCATGCGTCATTGGTTATGCAAGGTTGCGCTAATCACTAGTGCTTTATCTTTTTCAGTACAGGCCGACACGGGGACAAACTACCTACTGGCTACCGCCAGTACTGGCGGTACTTACTATCCGGTTGGTGTTGCGCTGGCAACATTAACTAAGGTGAAAATTCAGCCAAAACACAAGGTCAGTGTTTCTGCTATTAACTCTGCAGGCTCGGGCGAAAATATTAAATTGCTACGTGATAAAGAAGCTCAATTTGCCATTCTTCAAGGTTTATATGGTTCTTATGCGGTGAATGGCAGTGGCCCCTTAGAGAAAGAAGGCAAGCAAACTCATTTACGTTCAATCACCATGTTGTGGCAAAACGTAGAGCAGTTTGTGGTTAAAAATGAGCATGCTAAAAATGGTGATCTAAGTGACTTAATGGCCTTAGCGGGTAAAAAAGTCGCTTTAGGTAAAAAGAACTCTGGAACCATTGGTTCTAATCGCTTTTTGTTAGGTAATTTAGGTGTAGATGTCGACAAACAGATGGAACTGTTTTCTGCTGGTTATGGTCCTTCCGCAGAAGCGCTACAAAATGGGCAAGTAGAAGCCATTAATACTCCTGCCGGCGCACCAACAGGGGCAGTAACCAAACTGTTTGCCGCAGCGGCAAAGGATGTGAGCCCATTAGATGTAACCGATGAGCAAATGGAAAAAGCTAACGGTGGCTTAGGTCTGTGGACGCGTTATATTATTCCAGCGGGTACTTATCCAAATCTTGATAAAGATTGGAACACCATGGCGCAGCCTAACTTTTTGGCTGTGCATGCAGATGTAGACGAGGAATTTGTTTATTTACTTACCAAAACCATTTATGAAAACTTAGGCTTTTTACAAGCTATTCATAAGGCGACAAATGCAATGGCCTTAGATAAGGCATTAGCGGGTTTACCTGCTCCTTTACACCCTGGTGCTGCGCGTTACTACCGTGAAGCTGGTTTAAACATTCCTGATAACTTAGTTGCACAATAGTTGTTTTGCCTAGGCCTCAGGGCCTAGGTCTCCTTTACTCTCTTCAGGATTGATCACTATGCAATGGAATGCCGTACCTGACAGTATTCGTCAAGAAGTTGAAGATACCCGCGCTTTACCCCTTATTTACGTTTTAGGCATTATTATTAGCTTGGTTCATGTCTACTTCAATATTTTTGCGGATATTGCCGTGCTACAGCAAAACATCCTCCACTTTGCCGGATTTATTCTGCTTTGCGGCCTGCTAAAGCCCCTCAGCTCGCAGCGTCAATTAGCCATTTTAGACAAACTTTGGGTACTCGCCATTGCCTGCTCAGCGATATATTTATTGTTTGCCGAAGATCTTATTTATGAACGTGGTGTACGTTTGGTGGCATTAGATTGGTTGTGCGGCACTATGGTGATTTTAGGTGCGATAGATATGACACGCCGAGCCACTGGCTGGGTGATTCCGATATTAATTGTAACCGCGATATCCTACCTTGCTTGGTGGGGAAACTATGTGCCGGGAGTGTTTCAATTTAAAGGCCTTAGCCTAGAGACTCTGTTGTTTAGAAGCATCTATGGCGATGATGCTATTTTTGGCAACATCGCACGAATTTCCGCAAGCTTTGTTTTCATGTTTATCCTGTTTGGCGCATTTTTGCTGCGCTCGGGCGCTGGTGATTTTGTAATTCACCTCTCTAAGAGCATTGCTAGCCGCTTGGTTGGTGGTCCCGGTATTGTGGCGATTATCGCCTCTGGCCTTACTGGTACTATTTCTGGAAGTGCTGTAGCCAATACCGCGTCTACGGGAGTGGTGACGATTCCATTAATGAAAAATGCTGGTTTTAGCCCGCGCTTTGCTGCGGCTGTTGAGGCATCGGCGTCTACCGGTGGACAAATTGTTCCTCCTATTATGGGGGCCGGCGCCTTTGTAATGGCCAGTTATACGCAAATTCCCTATAGCACCATTGTGATGGTGAGCATTCTGCCAGCCATTCTATATTTTGCTTCGCTGGTTTTTTATGTGCGAACTGAATCTTATAAAGCAGGCTTAACGCGCACCATGGAGCAAACAGCACCGTTATTGCCCATGGTAATGCGCGAAGGCTTGTCGTTTATTGTGCCGGTCACCTTGTTAATTGTATTGCTGGTGATGGGCTACACGCCTACCTATGCGGCGGTGATTGCGATTATTGCGGTGATTGTGAGCTCGTGGTTTACCCCAAATAAAATGGGGCTCTCGGCCATTGCAGATGCCTTCGCGCTTGGTTCGCGCAACATGGTAGTCACTGCGGTGCTGCTTTGCTCGGTAGGCTTAATAGTGAATGTTATTGCTACCGCTGGTATTGGTAATACCTTCTCCTTGATGATTACAGAGTGGTCTGGAGGGAGCTTGTTAGTGGCGCTATTGCTGGTAGCCGTGGCGTCTTTGGTGTTGGGCATGGGCCTACCCGTAACCGCTTCTTATATTGTACTGGCCACCTTGTCTGCTCCTGCGCTATTACAATTAATGGCAAACGTAGAGTTGGTAAGTGCTTTAAGCGCTGGTGAGTTAAGCGCCGATGTACAAGCTATTCTTATGTTGGTTGGAGTTAGTCCAGAGCAAGGGGCAATGACAGTTGCCCAAGCGCAAGCAGTAATCAACGATATGCCAGATGAAATGATGGCTATACTACGGCCAATGTTACTGGATGAACACAAGCTGTCGATGTTGCTATTGGCGGCTCATTTAGTGATTTTTTGGCTCTCTCAAGATAGCAACGTTACGCCTCCGGTGTGCTTGTGTACCTTTACCGCAGCGGCTATTGCTAAGTCTCCGCCTATGGCCACCGGATTTACCTCATGGAAAATCGCCAAAGGTTTGTACATTATTCCTATTTTGTTTGCTTACACCCCGCTAGCGCAGGGCGATTGGTTAGCTGCTTTTCAGGTATTTATCTTCGCCTTGCCTGGCTTGTATGCCTTTACTTTAGTGATGCAAGGCTGGCAAAAACGTCAGCTGAAACATTGGGAGAGGGCGCTTTTGATAGTCATAGCCGTCGCGTTGTTAAGCCCCTTAGCAATGCACTGGCAAATTATCGCTTTAGTGAGTTTATTGGGTGTAATGTTTTATATTCAAAGAAGCAGCAAACAAGTCGTTGAACTGGCATCATGATATCTAGTGTTTGATGATGAATAATTTCATTACAATTCACAATGTATAGCGCCAGTTCACAGTTTACATTTGCAAGTGAAATTGCGCGGTATACCTATCTAGAATGTCTGTTTAATCTGGTTAATATTAACTCATTGATAATGCCTTAGAGAATAAAGATGACAAAAGGTCAATTTAATTGGGGAGTCATTGCTCCCGGTCGTATTGCACGTAATTTTGCCGAAGCCATAGCAGTTATTCCTCAAGCTACTTTATATGCTGTAGCTAGCTCTAATCTGCAACGTGCGCAGGACTTTGTTGATGAGTTTGATGGCCAAATAGCGCTAGATGATTATCAACTGTTAGCAAACGATCCCAAGGTTGATGCCATCTATATTGCCAACCCTCATCGGTTTCATTTCGACAGTATTAAAATGTGCCTAGAAGCAAGCAAGCCAGTATTGTGTGAAAAGCCGCTAACGGTAAACGCCGCTCAAACGAAACAATTGGTCGCTTTAGCCAAAACCAACAATGTGTTTTTGATGGAAGCATTGTGGACGCGTTTTCAGCCTGCTTGGCAACAGGTTCGCGCTTGGCTTGAGCAGCAAAAAATTGGTGAGATTAAATTCATCAGTTCCAGTTTTGGTTTTAATATCCCTCGTGACGAAGATGATCGCCTGCTTAACCGTGAGTTAGCCGGTGGGTGTTTATTGGACATGGGTGTGTATAACGTATCTATGTCTCAGTTTGTTACCCAAAGCAAACCTCATAAAATTGTAGCTGATGGTCTTGTTGGCAGCACGGGGGTAGACGAGCGCAGCAGTGTGATTATGAATTATGGCCCTTGCGCCAGCCAATTTACCTGTAACTTTTTGGCTAATACAGAAAACAGCTTCACCATTTTTGGTTCAAAAGGACATATTCGCGTACCGAGTATGTTCTGGGTTGGGACTCAAGCTTGTCTGAGTGTGCATGACGAGCTAGATATAATTGAAGACTTTCCGTTTCGAGCATCGGGCTTTGAGTATCAAATAGAAGAAGTAATGAGTTGTGTTGCTGCTGGTAAATTACAAAGTGAAGTGATGAGCTGGCAAGAGAGTATTGAAACCATGCAGATTATGGATGAAATTCGCTCTCAAATAGGTGTGAGATATCCATTTTTAAGTGAGTAAAGCTATTGGTTTTTTGCTGTAAAAAGGGCTATTAATGCGTAATCGCTTTCCTCGAAGCTTATAGATTTGGACAAATTATCATCTTGCCTTAAAAAAGTTGTGGATAATTGTCTGATTTGCGAGCGGTTAAACTTAATGGGTCTTTACATTCGAAAATCATAAACGTAATATTCACACCGCTGCGGAGGGGTGGCAGAGTGGTCGAATGCACCGGTCTTGAAAACCGGCAAGGGTTAATAGCCCTTCGAGAGTTCAAATCTCTCCTCCTCCGCCATATTAACTTAGCCATGCACTGCATGGTTTTTTTAATCGCAGCAACACCCCTGCGGAGGGGTGGCAGAGTGGTCGAATGCACCGGTCTTGAAAACCGGCAAGGGTTAATAGCCCTTCGAGAGTTCAAATCTCTCCTCCTCCGCCATTTTTAAAGCCACGCTTAGCGTGGCTTTTTTCGTTTTATATCCTAGTCAATGCTCAAAGCTTAAGCTGCTGATATTAATAGCTAAAATGTCTATTCCTTAAGTTCTCTCTGTTGTTTTTCTGTTTCTCATCTTAGATCTTTTTATTGAAACGCCAGCGTAATACAAATGAAATTTTGCCCTTCACAATTAACTTTTGGCCGGGCCTTGTTACAGCTTAGCTTACCGCTGATTTGTGTCCAAGGACTCAATCAACTGTTACTGCTGTTGTATAGCGTGGGCGTTTTGATGATGTGTAGATTAATGAATAAGCGTAAACAGGGGGAGTACTTACATTGTTTTGCTCTCATATGTTTGTACTGGTGCTGCTTGAGCCAGAACAGGGAAGTTACTTTAGGCATATTTTATCGGTAACTATTTATTTACTCCCCGTTTATTCACATATTTTTGGTAGTTCTAGACATCGGGTCTTAGATGACTAAAAAGGACACCCATTACCTTATTGCTGCAGTCCCTTATAGTGATAATTTTGAGCGCAGTACTCTGAAAAATGCAATTAAAGACAAGATCTTGAAGAGTCGTTTGAATGGGTGCGACAGCTATTTATTCTTCTCATTAGTATGCTGATGGCCGTTGAAAACAACCGTAATTAGATGAGTAAAGTGAAAGCCGCTGCAATGGTGTTGATGGGCGGCGGTAACCTAATTAGTGATGTTTATCTTAACTTCCCGCTTAAGCTTTATTTTCTATCGCTGTTTTGCTACTTCGCTAATACCGACTAAGCGGTAGTGTATGTTGGGGTGGCCAAACACTGCAAAGCGACCGAAGTCGCTAAGCCAAAACAAGTGTCCAAATACTACCATTAATGCCCACAGTGTCCTTACCGTGCCAAACATATTGCTACTCGTAAAATGTTAGAACAAACAGCTTGGCAGCTTAAATGGTTAATAACAAGCTAGTAACAAATAAATAGATTATTGGCCGGTAGATAAAGGGTACATCTGTAAATACTGGGTCATGGCATTGGCTAAATTCACCGACCAAAATTGCCCTGCCATGGTTAATGCGGCTTGTTGGCCAGTTAAACTGACTAGACCATTTGTTTGCCAAGCTTTAAACAAGGGTTGGCAATGTTCAAAAAGCGTTCTTCCATCGGGAAGTTTATCTGCATCAATCAGCCCCTGATCACAAGCACTGGTGATTGCTGCTTTTAGCTGAGCATTGTTAGCCGGCAAACTTAGCTGCTCAAAAGCCCAGTTATTTTCTGTTATGCCTGCGCGCCAAGTATCTATATCTCGAGTTTGCATTAAGGCGTAACCGTTGATATTGCCACCGGCTCCTGCGCCAATCGGCAAAATTTCGGCGCCCTGTTTGGCTAAGGAGTTATAGCGGCTCTGCTCTTTTTCTCCATTTGCCCAATGGCAATAACTAAGCTGTCGGAAAGCGTTTTGGGCGAAGAACTGATGCCCTTGTTGGTACATTAACGCTTTGTCGCTGGTGCTCAAAGGAACGGCTTCACGGCCCGCATCAATATTGCGTTGTAAGCCGCTGCCACCAAAGGTAAGCAATTGATATAAATCTACACCGTGCGCGCCTGTATCTAACACATCTTGTAAGTCTTGCTGCCAGTTCTCTGGCGTTTGGTGGGGGAGACCATAGATGAGGTCTATCGCAATGGTCGCGCGATTACTGGCTGTTAGTTGGCTTAAGCGCTCTACAATGTAGTCTCGCTTATCAAGGCGTTTAGCAGCACGGCGAACTTTGGAGTTAAAGCTTTGTACACCAAAAGAAAAACGATTGAAACCACCGGCAAGTGCTGCCTCAAACTTGTGATCGTCAAAGCGATTTAATCTGCCCTCTAGGGTTACTTCACAGCTGTCGCTTAAGGGAAAATAACGATGAATAAGCTGCCCAAGCTGGTTAAGTTGCTCTGCGCTTAAATCAGTGGGTGTTCCACCACCTACATAGACTGCATCAAAGCTTCTCGCTTGTGTCCAAGGGTAGCGAGATTTAGCAATCAGCTCTTGTTCTAACAGCGTAAAATAATCATCTATCATCTGTTGATTGCTGGCGTATTGGAAGAAGTTACAAAAGGTGCAACGAACTCGACAAAACGGGATGTGAATGTAAATAGCGCGAGGTAACTGACTCGCTTTGCTTTGGCTTAGTTGCTTGCTTAGCATCTGGTGTGCTTGCTCGCCATTTAAAGACTCACGCTTGCCATGGTTTGCATGAGCGCCAGTTTTTTTGGTGAAGGCAAATTGTAATGGAGAAGGGCTGGCTTGGCCGGTTAATGCTTCGGGCAATTGCTGTGGTGGTGCGAGATCAATGGTAGACATGCTGTACTCAAATAACTATTTAACCTTAATGTAAATCATTATCATTTGCGTTTGTTTGATCTAAGCCAAGTTTGCGTTTCTCATCTTTTAAGTGTTTGTTATCAACACCTTTGGCTAAGATGCAAAATAAGGCCACTAATTAGGCATTTTAATGCTGGTTGTTATGCTTGTAAGTGATTGTTATTGAACTATGATTAGCCTACTAACCATCGAATCAAGGAAGAAAGATGAAGCCTTTCATTTATCGCGTATTTATTCCCTCTGTATTGGCTGGTCTACTCGCAGCCTGTAGCTCTAGCCCTGAGCAAACTTGGCAAGTCGATCAAAGCTATAAAATTACCGTACTACATACTAACGATCATCATGGCCGCTTTTGGCACAACAAATATGGTGAGTATGGCTTAGCAGCGCGGAAGACCTTAATTGATAGTATTCGAGAGGAAGTGGCCGCCGAAGGGGGCAGTGTATTGTTGTTATCCGGAGGTGACATTAACACCGGTGTGCCTGAGTCAGATTTATTAGACGCCGAGCCAGACTTCAAAGGCATGAATATGTTGGGTTACGATGCCATGGCGATAGGTAATCATGAGTTTGATAACAGCCTAGAGGTGTTAGCCAAGCAGCAACAGTGGGCTAACTTTCCATTCTTATCCGCCAACATCTATTCAAAATCCTCTGGAGAGCGTAAGTTTCAAGCCTATCAAATGTTTGACTTGCAAGGCGTGAAAGTGGCGGTGGTAGGTTTCACCACCGAAGATACCTATAAACTGGTACTGCCAGATACTGTTGCGGATTTAGCCTTTGAAGATCCCAAAGTAGAAGCTAAAAAAGTGATTGCCGAGATTAACCAGCAGCACCAACCCGACTTAGTGTTTGCGGTTACTCATATGGGCCACTATGCCAATGCTAAACATGGTGTTAATGCGCCGGGAGATGTAAGTTTAGCGCGCTCACTTAACGAAGGTGAGTTAGATTTAATTGTAGGTGGCCACTCGCAAGAGCCGGTGTGCATGGAAGGCCCCAACATGTACACCCAAACTTTTAAGCCAGGTGATGAATGTAAACCCGATCAACAAAATGGCACTTGGATCGTCCAAGCCTATGAATGGGGTAAATATGTAGGGCGCGCCGATTACACGTTTAAAAACGGCGAGTTTACTTTAGACAGCTACAAACTCATCCCGGTTAACTTAAAGAAAAAAATCAAAGTAGACGGCAAAAAACAGCGGGTGTTTGTGCAAGAGGAAATTGCCCACAATCCCGAAGTACTGGCTTTGTTAACTCCATACCAAGAACAAGGCCAAGCGCAGCTTAATGTTAAGATTGCTGAACTAAGCGGCCGCTTAGTGGGTGACCGTGACAAAGTACGTTTTGGCCAAACCAATCTAGGGCGATTAATTGCGTCTGCCCATAAAGAACGCGTAAATGCTGATTTTGCAGTAATGAACTCTGGTGGTGTTCGAGCCTCTATTGAGGCAGGTGATATCAGCTATAAAGACGTACTTACCGTACAGCCTTTTTCTAACACCATTACCTATGTAGATATGAATGGTGCAGAAGTGATGGAGTATTTATCGGTAGTTGCGGCTATGCCTGTGGATACCGGTGCTTACGCGCAATTTGCTGGCATTAGCATGAAAGTAATTGATGGCAAAGTGAGCGATGTAGTGATTGCAGGCAAACCCTTAGATGAAGCCAGTATGTACCGTTTCACTGTTCCAAATTTTAATGCTACTGGCGGTGATGGTTATCCTAAAATCACAGACCATAGTGGCTTTGTGGACACTGGCTTTGTAGATGCCGAAGTGCTTAAGGCTTACTTAGAGCAGCAAAGCCCAGTTAATGCCGCCGATTATGATGATAAGGGTGAGATTAGCTACCAGTAGTTGCACGATATAAAAAGCCTCTTAAAGAGGCTTTTTTATTGACTGTATCTTAGGATTAGTTGTTAGGGTCTGTTGATCTTTGGTGTTGAAATTTTGTTCGAGATAAGCGGGCTTTAATCGCGGCGAGCACTTAGAAGCCTAGTGGGCTAAGCAAGAAGTGCTTAACAAAGAGTAAAGTTCGCTTACCCGAACCCTTCGGGCAGCATTTCTTAGCCATTTACTCAGCGTTAGCGAGTGATTATTAAGCCCACTTAACTGCTCACTCACTGCCTTGCCTAAATGGCTAATAAATTGCTGCAAAAACCATCAGCAAAGATCAACAGACCCTAGCTACACCCTTGATATACCCTCAATTAAATATTTGGTTTTGGTGGCTGTTATTCACTAAATGTTGATTGCGAAATTGTATTAGCTCGCTATCTTTTAGTTTATGTTCATTAAATGTTGATTGCGAAATTGCATTAGCTCGCTATCTTTTAGCTTATGTTCATTAAGTACTTAAATGTTAAGGATGCTAATGAAAACCACCGCGCAATACTGGAATGTATTAGCTACAAACAATGCTAACCAATGGGAACAGATAGAGGGCAGTGATGGGCAGTTACATCAGCTTACCCTAGCCATAGATGACAGCACCGGTGACTATACACGCCTTACTCGCTTTAAAGCTGGAGCAAATACCAAAGCCTTTGGCGCTAAATCACATACTTATCCCGAAGAAATCTACATTATCTCTGGCCGTTTGTATGACGCGGCGTTTGACCTGTGGTTAGAAGCAGGGCACTACGCTAGTCGACCACCGGGCGAGGTTCATGGCCCATTTACGTGTGAGCAAGAATGTTTGGTGTTAGAAGTGTCTTATCCAAGCCAAGCGTTAAGCTAGTGCTGGCTAGTTTGTTCTACTATTGAGATAACATCACTTGATTGCTTGGGAGAAGATATGGGCAGCCAGTTAAAGCAGAATAAAGCTAACGCCGTGGCATTTTATCAAATGGCTTATTTGGGTGAGCCAGCTAAGGCGGTAAAAATGTATGTCGGAGATGAATACATTCAGCATAACCCTTTAGTTAAAAATGGCTTGCAAGGTTTTATAGACTACTTCGATGAAATGCAGCGCGACTATCCCAACAAACAAATTAAGTTCTTACGCTGTATTGCCGAAGGTGACATGGTGGCATTACATACTCACCAAATTTGGCCGGGAAATGACCAATATGTCACCATGGATTTTTTCCGCTTTGATGAGAATGGCAAAATTGTAGAGCATTGGGACAGCATACAAGAAGTGCCAGAAGGCAGTGCTAATGGCAATAGTATGTTTTAATCAAAAAGGAGCTGCATTGGGGATAAAGCCGACTAAAAGTCGGCTTTATTGTTTATGGGAGCAGAAGAGTTAAAAGTACTTTATCCAAGCTTTTTTGCTAGTGTGCTTATAGCGGGAGAACGCGCGTGTAGGCAGGTACAACACAACAGCTAATACCGCGGTTAATAACCATACTTGCCAAAGCGCGGCGAAGCCAAACAAACCGTCTACATTGGGACCAATGGTCCACATAACCAACTTATAGCCGATGTGCAATCTAAGTCTAAAAAGGCAGCATCTTTATGCTGCCTTTAGTTTATGGTTTTTTTTGGGTATTTCACCAAAATCTAGATTAGCTGTTGTCTACCACTTCGGCGGTTACTTCATTGCCGTTACGTTGCCCTTGGCTAAATGCATTAGCGTTTAGCAAGGTGGTATCAGCAATGCTCTGCAAGGCTTCTTGGGTTAAAAAGGCCTGATGACCCGTAAAGATAACATTGTGACAAGCTGACAAGCGGCGGAACACGTCATCCAAAATAACTTCGGCGGATAAATCTTCAAAGAACAATTCTTTTTCATGTTCATACACATCCAAAGCTAAGCCGCCTAATGTCCCGTCTTTTAGTGCTTCAATACAGGCCGTAGAATCTACCAGTTTGCCGCGACTCGTGTTGATTAGCAAAGTGCCTTTTTTCATCTGACTAAAGGCCGATTTACCAATTAAGTAAGTATTCTCAGGGGTAAGCGGGCAGTGCAAGGTAATAATGTTTGATTGCGCCAGTAGCTCTGCCATGCTTACGTACTCTATGCCTAGCTCTTTAGCTGCGTCATTTGGGTAAGGGTCAAAAGCAATGACTCGGCAACCAAAGCCCTTGAGTATGCGCGCGGTGGCTAAGCCGATTTTCCCGGTGCCTATTACTCCAGCGGTTTTACCGAAAATGTTCATGCCAGTTAAACCTTCTAATGAGAAGTTGGCATCGCGGGTGCGTTGGTAGGCTTTGTGAATACGACGGTTTAAGGTCATCATCAACGCGATGGCATGTTCGGCCACTGCTTCCGGCGAGTAAGCCGGTACGCGTGAAACAGTAATGCCTAGTTGCTCTGCTTTGGCGAGATCAACATTGTTAAAGCCCGCACAGCGCAACAGTATAAGTTGGATTCCGTGTTCGACTAAGGCTTCCAAAGTTGCGGCAGACAAGTCGTCATTTACAAAGGCACATACCGCATCAGCGCCATGGGCTAAGCGGGCAGTTTTTGCCGAGAGGGCAGTATCGAAATACTCGATGCTAAAAGCTGAAGATGTATTTTGGGCATCAAAATGTTCGCGGTCGTAGCGCTTAGCGCTGAAAAAACTAATCTTCATAGCGTCTCCTAAAACAATGTTAGCTAACGATAGCTTGTTTTGTAATTTTATTACATAATAGCGTCATTGAATAACAAAAGTCGACAAGAGTTATGAGAAAGTTTCAGAAATCAGTTGTTCTAGAAATGGCCTCTGGATTAGCGGTGATTTACGCTGCGTTGTGGGCTGGTCGTTGGTTAAGTGAAATTAGCGGAAACCTTCTCCCTGCAAGTATTGTGGGTATGCTTCTGTTAACTATAGCCTTACAGTTTCGCTGGATTAAACTGGCTTGGGTAGAGCGAACTGCTAATCAATTTGTCCGCTGGATGTCACTTTTGTTTGTACCTATTAGTATTGGCTTAGTAGAGCATATTGAAACTTTATTACAGGCTTTGCCTGCAATGTTGCTTACTTGTGCATTGGCGACTCTGATTTTACTGGTAGTGGTTGGCAAAGCTTACCAACACTGGGAGCACAAGCATGAGCTTAAGGCTACTCAGCCACAATCCGTAGACGGGGAGGCAAAATAATGGTGAATTTTCTTTACCTGCCGCTAACCATTGGATTGTTCATTGCTGCAAAACATCTGCAACAACGTTTTTCGGTTACCTGGCTTAATCCCGTTCTAATTACCCTGAGCATATTGGTGGTTAGTTTGTTGGCATTAGACATCTCTTTTGACGATTACAATCAATATAGTGGGTGGCTAAGTAAGCTACTAGAGCCCGCAGTGGTTGCCTTAGGGGTTCCTTTATATAAGCAGTTATACGATATAAAAGCAGAACTACCACGTATTGCTATTACTATTGTTGTTGCGGCTGTTGTGGCTATTGCTACTACAGTTGGCTTGGCGCTGGTGGTTGGGGCATCGCCTGAAATCGCGGCGTCTTTAGCGCCTAAATCAGTCACTACGCCTATTGCGGTGCTAATTAGTGAACAAGTGGCTGGGGAGCCTGCATTAACAGCTATTGCTGTACTGATAACTGGCTTAGTGGGTGCGGTGGTTGGGATACCGGTACTTAAATTATGTGGTGTGCATTCAAGCAAAGCACAAGGTATTGCCATGGGTACGGCCTGTCACGCTTTGGGGACTGCTCGCATTGCTGAAGAGGGGCATCAGCAAGGTGCTTATGGCGCCTTAGCTTTAGTGCTCAGTGCCACTTTTAGTGCAATGCTTTGTCCGCTTATTGTGCCGCTGTTTACTTGAAGTTAACCACAGCTTTTAGCGGTGCTGATAATCACCTTTGACTTGAAACTATGCAGTTCTAGTCCTTCGTCTATTGCTTTGGAAAGACCAAGAGCAGTCCATTAGAATGAGTCAGTCGATGACTTAGACAAACTCCTTGTAGAATTCTAATCAACGAGAGAGCCTCGCCGGTATTATTTAATTAATATTGTCAGTTTATTTTCGACATTTTTAAACTATTGTTAAATAGAGGTTTTGAATGGATTCACATCTGCGATATGGAGATATCTATGCAGGCGATTTTTCATCGTTGGTCGATTGCTACAAAACTATATATCACTATGGTTATTGTTGGCATATCACTGTTGATTATTACCCTTAGTTTCACTTACCGCCACGAACAGGCATTGGTTCGAAATATGGCTAATCAACAGATTACATCCTTAAGCGATAGTTATTTCGAAGCCTTAAATACCCTAATGTTATCGGGCGCAATGGCAAATAAGCAACTGCTTCATAAGAAGATGTTAAGCCAAGATAATATCATTGATATCCGCTTAATCCCCGCACCAGCTATTCAAAGCATGTTTCATCCCAATGAGCCATTGCCGACTTTAACTGATATACAGCAGCAGGCCTTTAATGGTGAGCGCTTTTCAATAGCGACGAGTGTTAACGACCAGCCAATTATAAGAGCACTACAACCAGTATTTATGAGTACTGACCACGGCGGAATAGATTGTTTATCTTGTCACGTTACCAGCAAAGAAGGAGAGGTTGCTGCGGTTATTCAAGTGGAGTTTTCCTTAGCTAATGCGCAACAAGCGATTAATAGTGCGTTGTTTAAACAGGCTGGATTGTTAGCTGTTGTGTTTTTCGTTGGCATGTTAATGCTTGGGCTTATATTCCGTGGCGCAGTGGCAAAACGTTTAAACCTGTTGCGAAGTCGCCTGCTAGAGGCTGCTACTCACTCAGATTTAAGTGTCGATTTCTCAGACCAAAAGCATGATGAAATTGGTGGCGTGTATGCCTCTATTCAAAGTTTAATCACATCATTTAAAAATAATCTGGTGCAAATATCTAGTAGCAGTGAAGAGTTGCATCATGCGGCAGAGCGAGTAAAAAGTGTTGCTGAGTCAACCGAAAAGTCGGTGGTTAATCTTAAATCAGGGACCGATTCGGTCGCTGCAACTTTATTGGAGATTGAAGCCTCCTCTAATGAGGTTAAGCAAAATGCTAATTACACCACAGAGCGAACCCAAGGAGCCAACTTGGAAGTCGAATCTGGTGCTAATAAAGCCCAACAAATTATGACCCACATGCAAGCCTTGGTTGGTATTGTTAATCAGGCTAACCAAAGTTTGGTAGAGCTGGGTGAGCGAAGCGAAAAAGTAAACCTGATGGTTGATACTATTTCGGCTATTGCCGAACAAACCAATTTGTTGGCGTTAAATGCAGCCATTGAAGCAGCGCGAGCCGGGGAGCAAGGCAGGGGATTTGCAGTGGTAGCGGACGAAGTGCGTTCGTTAGCAAGTCGAACCCGTCAGTCTACCGACGAAATTAAAGCGATTAATGAACAGTTGAATGTTCAAAAAAATAGAGTGGTTGATGTGATGAGCGAAGCTAATCGTTCAGCGCATGATTCAGAAGTTCACATTAACGAGTTGTGCGATACCTTAGATAATATTGCCAGCCATAGTGCAGAAATAGCGGAACTAAACTCGCAAATGGCACTGTCTGCAGATCAACAAAATCAAGCGGTTAGTGAAGTAAATGTGCATGTGACTAATATTCAAGATATCGCTGAGTTGACCGCCAAAGACGCTGGAGAAGATAGCGTGATAGCCGACCGAGTAGTGGCATTAGCTACCCAATTAAGAAGCATGGTTAATAGTTATAAGGTTTAACATCAAAGGTTTCACTTTATTTGTTGATGGTTTGATAAAACAGGAAAACCATTTTTTTGCCAATGCTTAAGACCTTTAAGTAAGACAAATTGAGTTTTTAGATTTGGCAATGGCTGTTAAACCTCTCCTTTGGCTATTTGCATGTACTCCGCTGTCGCAGCTGGTTTGGCTATGTTGATGGGCGCAACACCCAAAGTTGCAGCCATGTTAGCTTTTTTGCTAAGCCTTGAGATAGTTTTCCTTGCTAAATAGTATTTTCTATTGTCACTTATGTTTCGCCTAATGAATCTTGTTTCCTATCACTTGCAGCCTCTCCACAAAGTAAAGATTTGTAAAGCTCTTGGCCCTTCCTACTTACTTTAAGTTAAAACTCTAATTAACCATTATTTTTATAAGGTTATCGTCGCTTATCGCTGCGATAGGTTATACAAATTGGCTTGCTCAACGATATGGCTATACGCTTAATTTCGAGTTGGAAATTAGTCTAAGGCTGCTCTTACAGCCGATATAAAAACAATATAAACGTGATATTTAAGGAGTGACTATGAAAGAGAATGATAATGGCTCTGGTGGTAAATGCCCTGTGATGCATGGCGGAGCAACCACCCCCCAAGCAGCAAATATGAATTGGTGGCCCAAGTCACTGAACCTAGATATTCTTCATCAGCATGATACTAAAACCAACCCTTTTGGTGAGGCGTTTAGTTATCGCGAAGCGCTCAAAACCCTTGATGTAGAAGCCTTAAAAAAAGACTTAAAAGCCTTAATGACCGACAGTCAAGACTGGTGGCCAGCTGATTGGGGGCATTATGGTGGTTTGATGATTCGTATGGCTTGGCACTCGGCTGGTACCTATCGTGTGGCAGATGGCCGCGGGGGCGGTGCTAGTGGTAGCCAGCGTTTTGCACCGTTAAATTCTTGGCCAGATAATGCCAATTTAGATAAGGCGCGTCGCCTATTATGGCCAATCAAGAAGAAATACGGCAACAAACTTAGCTGGGCCGATTTAATGCTGCTAGCTGGTAATATGGCTTATGAATCAATGGGTTTAGAAACCTTTGGTTTTGCTTTTGGACGCGAAGATGTTTGGCACCCAGAAAAAGACATTTATTGGGGTGCTGAAAAAGAATGGCTAGCAGAAAGTGGCGGAGAAGGGTCTCGTTACTCCGGTGAACGTGATTTGGAAAACCCATTGGCTGCAGTAATGATGGGTTTGATCTACGTAAACCCAGAAGGCGTAGATGGTAAGCCAGACCCACTTAAAACCGCGCAAGATATGCGTACTACCTTTGCACGTATGGCGATGAACGACGAAGAAACTGTTGCCTTAACTGCTGGTGGTCATACCGTAGGTAAGTGTCACGGTAACGGCGATGCTTCTTTGTTGGGTGCAGAGCCAGAAGGCGCGGGCATTGAAGAACAAGGCTTAGGCTGGAATAACCATAGCAAGCGTGGCATCGGCAGAGATACCGTTACTAGCGGTATTGAAGGTGCTTGGACTACCCATCCAACCCAATGGGATAACGGCTATTTTGAGTTGCTGTTTGGTTATGAATGGCAGCTATCAAAAAGCCCTGCAGGAGCGGTTCAATGGGAACCTGTAGATATTAAAGAGCAAGACAAACCTACCGATGTTGAAGATCCTAGTGTTCGTTATAACCCAGTAATGACCGACGCGGATATGGCACTTAAAGTAGACCCAGAGTATCGCAAGATTTCTGAGCGTTTTAAGAATGACCCAGAGTACTTCTCTAAAACCTTTGCACGAGCTTGGTTCAAATTAACCCATCGCGACATGGGGCCTAAGTCTGTTTATGTCGGGCCAGATATTCCAGCCGAAGATCTTATTTGGCAAGATCCTATTCCTGCAGGTTCAACATCTTATGATGTAGATGCAGTAAAACTACGCATTGCTGCTAGCGGCCTAAGCGTAGCTGAATTGGTGGCTACCGCTTGGGATAGCGCCCGCACGTATCGTGGCTCTGATAAACGTGGTGGAGCAAATGGCGCGCGGATCCGCCTAGCTCCGCAAAAGGATTGGCAGGCTAACGAGCCAGAAAAACTGGCTAAAGTATTAAGTGTATTGGAAGCAATTGCTACAGATACAGGTGCAAGCCTTGCCGATGTAATTGTACTTGCTGGTAATGTGGGTGTTGAACAAGCCGTTAAAGCAGCCGGTTTAAACTTGGCTGTACCGTTTACGGCTGGCCGCGGTGACGCTAGCCAAGAGATGACCGATGTGGAGTCTTTTGAAGTATTGGAGCCACAAGCAGACGGTTTTCGTAACTACTTGCCGAAGCATTATGTGGTTACCGCAGAAGAGTTACTGCTCGACCGCGCTCAGTTAATGGGCTTAAGTGCGCCAGAAATGACCGTGCTAATTGGTGGTTTGCGAGTATTAGGCACCAATTATGCGGGTTCTGAAGCGGGAGTGTTTACCGACAAGGTTGGCACACTAAGTAATGATTTCTTTGTAAACCTTACCGATATGGCTAACACCTGGAAGCCAACGGGCAGAAACTCTTACGATATTTGTGAGCGTGTTAGTGGAGAAGTTAAATGGACAGCAACACGGGTTGATTTGGTGTTCGGTTCTAACTCAGTACTGCGTTCTTATGCCGAGTTTTATGCTCAAGACGACAATAAAGAAAGGTTCGCCAAAGACTTTATTGCTGCTTGGACTAAAGTAATGAATGCCGATCGCTTCGATGTATAAGCTCAATCGATAACTAACCAAAGGGCTCCTTGTGGAGCCCTTTTTATTTGATGTGTACCGTCCTAAACAAGTTCATATAAAACATCGGGAACGCTCTCTTCGTTCGCCGAGCCATCTCTAAATTCAATCGCTCCAAACCCTTGCTTTTCATAAAATTGTCTCGCTGCTCGATTTTCCTGAAAAGTATATAGTCTGCATGGTCTACCAACTCGAGCTAATGCTTCTCGTAAAAGAGCCGTGCCTGTAGTTAAAACGGCGAAGAGTAAGTTCTTAGGATTTACCTTCAAAGCGGGACGGCTACAAATTCACGCAAAAACGCTACTCCGTTTTAAACAACAGCTAAAGCGCCTTACCAACCGGAACTGGGGCGTCTCGATGACTTATCAACTCGCTAAAGTGAGTCAATACCTCCGAGGCTGGATAAACTACTTTGGTATCGCTAATTGCTATCAACTGTGTGTCGATCTAGATCACTGGATAAGGCGCAGAGTACGAATGGCCTATTGGCGACAATGGCGTAAGCCTAGAACCAAAGTGAGGAACCTGATGCGCCGAGGGGTACATGTTCAAGCCGCAGTGGCGTGTGGTATCACCAGTAAAGGCCCATGGAGGAGCTCAAAAACACCGGGGATACAGCAGGCATTATCGAATGCTTACTTGAAATCCCAAGATCTATTTGCGCTACGAGATGGATGGATAAAGCTTCACCATTCTAAGTGAAACGCCCTGTGCGGAGCCGCATGCAGGGTGTTGTGGGGGCTGGAGGCTAGATACCTCCGGCTACCCGATTATGTGTTTTTTTTCAAAATGTGCTCGCAATCTCACGTAATCTTCTTCAAATAAAAGGGTAAATCGTACAGACACCCTATTGCCAGAAACCAGTCTATAGTTGTTTACCACAAGCTTGCCAAAATGTTCTTCCCAATTTTCACCATTATTGTTTCGATATTCTTCTTGGAGCTCTTTAAAGAACTCCTCATGTACGCTAAAAATTCCGCAAGGTGAAAACTCGCAGTAGTGCCACGGCTGTTCAGACCTGAATATCTCGAGACTAGCGATTTGGGTACCTTCATGTTCAAGATATATCATCTACATATTGTCCTCATGTAGCCGTACACATAACAGTTTATTAATAGGAAAATTTCCTTGTTTAAACACGGAATTTTTCCTCTTATCATACATTTGATAAAACCAAGGCTATCATCTTTCCTACGCTACATCAGCCACCTAGCTCGAAAAATAACAAAAACATCAGCATGAAAGTATGCAATCACAGGTTCCTGTATATCATTACAGTGTTTTTTACCCAGCCAAAGATAGAAAAATCATGGGCAGATAGGTGGGTTAGTTCAGCTTTTTAATACGTAAAGGGTTAGAAACGTGGAAGTGAGTCTATTGTCTGCCATGTGTAGTTGATAAACAAAAGCCGCAGTTTGTGGCTGCGGCTTGTTAGTTTGAGCATCGAGCTTTAAAGCGCTAAGCAGAGCCTTTGGCAATTAGCATGTCACCATGCAAGGCAACAAACTTATCATACAGTTGCTCTTCGCTCTCTTTATAAGCTGGGTCTACGGCAATGCAGTCAATAGGGCAAACATCTATGCAAGTAGGGCGATCGTAATGGCCTTTGCATTCGGTGCAACGCTCTGGGTCAATTACTGTGATAATGCCGTCGTAAGAGATAGCCTGGTTGGGGCACTCTGGTTCGCACATATCACAGTTGATGCATTTTTTGCTGATTAGCAAGGCCATGTTTAAGCCTTAACTTCTGCAGCTTGATGCGGGTTGCGGGTATCTTGGCCAGATTGAAGATTGCGCATTATAAGTGCGTGCTCTAAATCTACATTTTCTGGCACTGGCAAAAATACAGTGTGGCCGCTGCCTTTAGCATCGTCAATTAGCTCACCTTTTTTGTTCTCTAGATGCTCTAATTTGAAGTTAAGGTTACCTTGCGGTGTCATTAGCTCTAGCGTATCACCCAGTACAAATTTGTTTTTAACGGTGATTTCGGCAAGGCCTGCTTGGTTGCGGCCTGCCACTTCACCTACAAATTGTTGAGTATCGCTTACCGAATAACCATAGTCGTAGTTTTGGTACTCATCGTGAGTATGGCGGCGTAAGAAGCCTTCGGTATACCCGCGGTGCGCTAGGTTTTCCAAGGTACCCATTAGGCTTGGGTCGAACGGCTTACCGGCAACGGCGTCGTTAATCGCTTGGCGATACACTTGGGCTGTACGCGCACAGTAGTAGAAAGACTTAGTACGGCCTTCAATTTTAAGTGAGTGCACACCCATTTTAGTTAAGCGCTCTACGTGTTGAATAGCACGTAAGTCTTTTGAGTTCATGATGTAAGTGCCGTGCTCATCTTCAAAGGCTGGCATGTACTCGTTCGGGCGCCCTTGCTCTTGCAATAAGAATACTTGGTCGCTCGGCGCGCCTGCACCCAGGGTAGGTTCAACCACTTGCGGTTGGGCAGCGATAATATCGCCTACTTCGTTTTCTTTGGCTTCGTGCGCGTTGTACTTCCAGCGGCACGAGTTAGTGCAAGTTCCTTGGTTTGGGTCGCGCTTATTAATGTAGCCCGACAGCAAACAGCGGCCAGAGTAGGCCATGCATAGTGCACCGTGCACAAATACTTCAAGCTCCATTTCTGGCACTTGCATTCGAATTTCTTCGATTTCGTCTAGCGATAGTTCGCGTGACAAAATCACTCGTTCTACACCTTGTTGCTGCCAAAACTTAACCGTAGCCCAGTTAATTGCGTTGGCTTGAACCGATAAGTGAATAGTTTGATCGGGGAAGGCTTCGCGAACCATCATAATCATGCCTGGATCAGACATAATCAGGGCGTCTGGCTTCATGGCAATCACTGGCTCAATATCGCGCAGGTAGGTTTTTAGCTTAGCGTTATGCGGGGCAATATTGCTTACCACGTAGAGTTTTTTGTCTTGTGCATGCGCTTCGTTAATCGCTAGTGCAAGATTCTCATGGTTAAACTCGTTATTACGTACACGCAACGAGTAACGAGGTTGGCCCGCGTATACCGCGTCGGCGCCATAGGCAAAGGCATAACGCATGTTTTTTAGGGTGCCAGCAGGTGACAGTAGTTCAGGTGTAAACATCAAAGCTCCGGGTCTTAGTCGAATCATTGAGGAAGGCTGCAAGCAGCACAATAAGGGCGCGCATTTTACGCGTAGCGAGCGGGGCTTGCAATGGTTTTGCTTAAAAAATCACCAACCTTTAGCAAGTATCTGAAACTATGTTAATGGTTGGTGAAATAGGTAAGTAACTGTGAGGACTTAGCTGGTTAATTCGCCGCCTAAGGCTGCGATTAAATCGGGGATCATCTTAGTGAGCTCGCCACTGGCTAGGGCAAAGTCAGCATCAAAGCGTGCCGCTACATCACTTTTATCAATATCTTCATTTTGTTCGGTGATGGTGTCGGTGAACTTAACCCCTTTAATGCTCATGTCTTCGCTAATTAAAAAGCGAATTGAGTCAGCCCAGGTAAGCTCTAGCTTGGTCACAAACTTATCGGCATCTAAGTGCACTTTGATTTCGTCGCTAAACAAATCTTGTTCTTTACAACGAATAATACCGCCACCTTCTAAGGCACTGCGTAGCTCGGCTTCTTCACCTAACTCAAAGTTGGCTGGAATGGCTTTTTCGTTTAACCAGTCGGTCATGGTTACGTCAGCCTGATTAGCCAATTTAATGGGTGTAACAGGCAGGCTGCCTAAAGATTTACGTAATAAAGAAATCACTTCTTCAGCTTTTTTAGCGCTACCGGCATCAACCGCAATTAAGTTGTTGTCTGGGCTTACCCAAGCGTAGGTTAGGCTGGTACGTGAGAATGCGCGGGGTAAAAGAGTCATTACGATTTCTTCTTTAAGGGCATCTTTCTCGGCTTTCTTTAACGGGCGCTGTTGCTCTTGTTCGATAAGCTCAATTTTGTCGGCTAAGGTGTCGCGAATAACCGATGCAGGTAGCATCTTTTCTTCTTTTTTAGCGCAGACTAGATATTCGTTACCGATAACGTGAGTTAAGCTTTGGCCAAATTTACCCATGGGGGTCACCCAGCCAAATTTGCTTAAGTCTTGGCTTCCGCAAGGGGTAAAGCTTAGCTCGCCTAAAGTAGCGTCTAGCTTCTCTGGCTCGAGCTCTAGCTCTTTGGTAATGCGAAACAACATTAGATTTTTAAACCACATAACGGAATAGCTCTTTAATAAATTTGGGGCGCTATTCTACCAAAACTGCTTATCTTGTCAGTGGGGATTTCGGTTTTTTTTGAGGGCTTTGATGCTAACCACATAGTTAAAGAATGATTGAGTGTGTTTGTGTTGAATGAAGTTGGCGAACAAGTTTGTTATTTAATGAGCTTGCTGTGAAGCCATTAGCAAAATCGCAGTTAATGCTTAGCTTTTCTGGGTTAACGAAGCGTAAACTAAGGTTCAACAAGATTGTTCAAGCCCCTTACTGTGAGAGAGTGAAATGATAAAAAAAGTTATGGTGGTTGCCTCACTATTATGGGCATCGCTAGCGCAGGCTGAGCTGGCTAATTTGCCATCTCAAATGCGAATAGCTGGTGTAGAAGAAGTAAAGCAAGGTTTGCTGGTGGCGGTATTACCAGCCCCAAGCATTAATAGTTGCCCTGCAAGTCAAGGTGGCCTTTATCTATTGAGTGAACACCCTAAATATAATGAGTATGCTGCATTGCTAGAACAGTTAGCGGGTAGTGATGATAAGGTGAAAATAAAAGCACAAACTCGCCAATATGAAAGCTTTTGCGATATCACTTCAATAACCGTCTTGCCTTAAGTTTAATCGCAAACTTATTAGCTAGTTTCTTCTTTAAGTAAGTTTGCCATGTCGATACCTTGTGAATAGGCGAGGTATCGACTGTATCCAATCCATTTGAGGCTTTGGTTCTACACCAACAAACAAGCTGTTATTTTGGATTGTATTAATAATCTATTAATTAAGTTGTTTCTCTGTTCTGATTTTACCTTTAGTTTTTATCCCTTTGTGTAGTAATCACTTCGCGGCTAAGCTTATGAACACAATGCACTACCGTGGCAGGAAATATGAACAATAGAGCTCAACGAGATACAAGGTTTTCATTAGCAACACTGCTCATCACGCTGCTTTTAATATCATCCTTCGCCATTGCTAAAGATACTAGAAACTACAGAGGCTCGGGTAGCATTACTCAAGGCTTTGCAAAAACCGTAGAAGCTAATATTTTTGAGTGCAAAAACGGTCGGAGTCGAGTTGCTGGTTTAGGTGAAGTGACTGATTCGACGGGCAAATCTTGGACGGTCCCGGCGAGCAATAACTATGCTACCGCAACGAAGGCCGTTGATTTATATGAAGAGTGCGCGAATATTACTCCTAATAGCATCGCTGAAATAGATCAAGACTCTGTTCCAGTGGTAGTGGTTGATCCAGAAGGAGAAGAAGTAACCGGTTATATCTTTGCTGACAACTACTTTGAACTTTATATTAATGGCACGCTGATCGCCGTTGATATAGTGCCTTTCACTCCATTTAACTCCAGTATCGTGAAATTTAAGGTCAGTAAACCCTACACTATTGCTGTTAAAGTGATTGATTGGGAAGAGAACCTAGGGCTAGGCTCCGAGAATAATCGAGGTAAAGCGTTCCATCCTGGCGATGGTGGTTTTATTGCTAGCTTTAGCGACGGAACTGTCACCGATGCAGACTGGCAAGCTCAAACTTATTACACATCGCCAATATATGATCTTAGCTGCTTAAATGAAGTTGCAGGCAAGCGCTTGTCTGATAGCTGCACAACGCAAGGCACTGATGATGGGCAAGATGCTTTTGCCGTGCATTGGGAAACGCCAAGCAACTGGATGACTAAAGAATTTGACGCGAGTGCGTGGCCACAGGCGAGCTTGTATTCAGAAGATGAAATTGGGGTAAACAACAAAAAAGCGTATATGAACTTTATCGACAAGTTCAGTGGCGCAGGAGCGAGCTTTATTTGGTCAACAAACGTGGTTCTCGATAATCAAGTGTTATTGAGATACCAAGTTAACTAGCCCTTATTCATTAATAGAGTTTAAACTTGCCAGCGTGCTTAGCGCTGGCTGGTTTTGCGGCTGCTTGTAGTGGCTAACAGTGGTTTGAAACGCTATCGGCTCTCATCATATTCTTTTCTGGCGCGATTAATCTCGTCTTGATGCTCGTCAGCCCAAGATACCAATTTGTATAAGGGCTTAACCAGATCCTTACCCATTGTTGTCAGCGCATATTCAACTCTTACTGGTACTTCAGGGTATACCGTTCTAATCACGTAACCTTCTCGCTCTAGATCTCGCAGAGTTTGGGTTAACATTCGTTGAGAAATACCTTCTACTCTTGATTTAAGCGCATTGAATCGATCAGCTCCATCTACTAGGGCAAAGAGAATAAGCAGAGACCATTTATCACCGATTTGTGCCACAACATTACGCACCGGGCAGCTCGCATCGTTGTAAAAAATGCGTCTTGTTGATTTTGCTTTTTCTACCACTTTAATCACTCCTTCCATTTACACAACCTAGGTACTGGTTACCAAAAACTGCCTAACTAAGCATTTAGTGCCTTCTTGTTTTGTAGGTTACTAATAATTACCATGGTTATCAATGTATACTTATTTGGCGCAACAACTATTGGAGTCAACCATGTTTAAAGTACTTAGTTCGTTTATTCTTTTGTTCGTGAGCACAATGGCACTTGCCCAGTCAAAAGACACTTTGATCATTGATTTACCCTCACTTAAGAAAGCCAGTTGGACAGAACAAGAGTTAGCCAATGCAGAGTTAATAAGCGATTTCGTTCAAAACCTTATGAATAACCATAATTTTGACTACGTTATGCAGCACTACAACGATAGTGCCTATGTGCAGCACAACAGAAACTTACCTGACAAAGTAACCGGTCTGGTCAGCTTCCTAGAAGAGTTTGTCGAAGATTACCCAGACTACACATACGATGTTAAACATATTTACGTTGATGGCGACTTCGTGATTTTTCACTCTCATGCCACCTTAGAGAAGGAAGACAGGGGAAACGACCAAAAAGGAATGAATATAATTGATACTTGGCGCATCGAAGAGGGCCGAATCGTTGAACATTGGGATTCAATTCAAGCACTCGATTTTTCCATGCGGGTATATTCCCTTATTAGCGGCGGTGATATCGCCAATTCAAATGGTGTTTTTTAATTAGATATTTAGAGGCATTGAGAGCTTTATTCATTGTCGGTAGCGGCCAACTGTAATTGGCCGCTATTCCCCCCGCAAACTCACTTCGGATAAAACTGAATGTTTGGTTCTATCGTAGAGTCATCGCGCTCTTCTTCCTGATGCATGTTATAAGTATTTTGGCTTCCATGAAAATTTTTAAGTGATTGATTTTGTAGTTGGTTGAATTAGTGCTTATCAGATTTACTTTGCTAGATTTATAGTCTGCAGTGCTTGCTTTGCTAAGAATTTTTGATTAGTTAATGCGCCATTTTTGTTAGTAGGCTGTGATCTTCATCGTTTTCAAGCGTACAAAATTCGATCTAATTCACACCGAGATCTTTTGTTAGTTACCATACTGTTGGTCTGGATTAACAGTAATGGTTTTACTCATTGAACTCTTTTACTAATGCTGCAGGTTTAACCCTGCGAACAGCAGAGCAGAACGATTACGAAGATATAGGCGAGATTTGGCTGTCTGCCAGTTTACGGGCTCACGACTTTTTACCCAGCAAGTATTGGTGGGAGCGCCAAGATGCCTTGCAGCGTTTATATCAATATAAAGCGGAAGTGTGGGTGGCTGAAGTAGAAGGCCAAGTATGTGGTTTTTTGGCTTTGGTAGAGAGCAAGCTTATTGCTCTGTTTGTAGCGCCATGCTGGCAGCGAAGAGGGATTGGTTCGCAACTCTTGGAGTTGGCTAAGAGCTTACGTTCGCGATTAGAGCTGCATTTATTTGCCGATAATGCCGAATCCTTTAACTTTTATTTAAGGCATCGTTTCGAAGTATTGTGGAAGCGGCCAGAGCGTTACACCGGTTACCCCTTAGTGCATATGGGTTTTAACCCGCAGCCGATGTTTGTAGAAAATACTGCGCCAGTCGCTTAACTGACGCAGTGAGATGTTTACTTGCCGTATAGGTTCTCGAAGCAGTAGTTGGTTGCGTCAACAAAGCCTTCTACGCTACCGCAGTCAAATCGCTTACCTTTAAATTTGTAGGCCATTACGCAGCCATTTTGGGCTTGAGTAAGGAGCGCATCGGTAAGTTGAATTTCACCATTTTTACCCGGTTTAGTATCGCGAAGTAAACTAAAGATATCGGGTGTTAAGATGTAGCGACCAATTACCGCAAGGTTAGATGGCTCTTCTCCTTTGGCGGGTTTTTCTACCATAGAGGTTACTCGGAATAAGTCATCACGCAGTGCTTCGCCTTCAATCACCCCGTATTTGTGTGCTTCTTCTCGTGGTACTTCCATCACGGCAATAATCGAGCAACGGAATTGTTCGTAAAGCTTGGTCATTTGCGCAAGTACGCCGCCATCATCACCAAAACACAAGTCATCGGCTAGCACTACGCCAAAAGGTTCTTGGCCAATTAAGGTTTCACCACACAATACTGCGTGGCCAAGGCCCATCATTTTCTTCTGGCGTGTAAAGGTACAGTCTACGTTGTCTACTAAGTGGCGAATTTCTTTTAAATACTCTTCTTTGCTGGTGCCAGCAATTTCGTTTTCAAGCTCATAACTAATATCAAAGTGGTCGGCAATTGCGCGTTTACCCCGGCCGGTAATAAAGGCCATGTCACTCATGTCTGCAGCTACTGCCTCTTCTACACCGTATTGAACGAGAGGTTTGTTTACGATGGGCAACATTTCTTTAGGCATAGACTTGGTAGCGGGTAAAAAGCGGGTGCCATAGCCTGCAACGGGAAATAAACATTTCTTAATCATGGTCATTGGAACTCCTTGTAACCGTACAATCTTGTTGAATGTTGGTTGGTTAGTATCTGTATTTACTAGAGCAAGAGCGATGCCGTGAATGGATATGAAGTAGCTAAATTATTGTTTTGTTTATAAATAATCGGTTTATTTTTGATTTAACTAAGTTTGAGTATGATTATTGTTGCACTGCCGTGGTGCAATTAGAGAGGGCCTAGCTAAATGCTGCGTTAAAATGGCACATAGCTGCTGAGCCATTCAGCTTGCCTTTTGCTAGCCATTAAGGCTAGGTGGTATTTCTTTCACTATTTATTCATATAAAACAATTGCTTAATTTTATAGTGGCTAGTGCACCCTAGTTAACTAGCCTTGGCACAGTTATTGGAAACACTTAATTAATAGAACGCTAAGCAAGCCATGGTGGGAGCCTTTATGGAAGAACTCGAGTTATTACTTAAGCAAGTATATGGAACATCCTTAGACCCCAATTTAAGCCAAGACATCATCCACAAGATTGAACAAAGCAAAGCCGGTTTTCCTCGTTATAAGGCTTGGTCTGAACAAGACGTGATATTAATTACCTACGGTGACAGTGTAATAAGTGATGAGCTGATGCCCTTACAAAGCTTGCATCAGTTTTTACGCGAGTACTTATCGGGCTTAGTGAGCTCGGTGCATATTCTGCCCTTTTTCCCCTTTAGCTCCGATGATGGCTTCTCGGTGATTGACTACTATCAAGTGAATTACAGCCTTGGTGACTGGGCCGATGTAGCCAAGCTAAATCAAGATTTTGAGTTGATGTTTGATTTAGTGATGAATCATTGTTCGCGCCAAAGCTTATGGTTTAATGATTTTGTAAATGGCTCGGGTGAGGGGCAGGACTACTTTGTTGAATCTGATCCTTCACTTGATTACAGCGCTGTAACCCGGCCACGAACTAGCCCGCTAATTGTTGATGTTTATACCCGCCAAGGCTTAAAACATGTTTGGGCCACCTTTAGCGATGATCAAATAGATTTAAATTTTGCTAACCCTAAAGTGCTGTTAGCTTTTGTGGACATTTTCTTGTTCTACTTAAAGCATGGTGCGCGTTTTATTCGCCTAGATGCCGTGGCTTTTGTATGGAAGATACTCGGCACCAACTGTATTCACCTGCCACAAACTCACGCCATTGTTAAACTGCTACGTTGGGTGATGGAACAGCTAGACCCGAATATGGTGTTAATCACCGAAACCAACGTGCCCCACCAGGAAAACATTAGTTATTTTGGTGAAGGCGACGAAGCCCACATGGTCTATCAGTTTGCGCTACCACCTTTGCTGCTGCATGCCTTAAACCGTGGTAACGGCCATTACTTAACGGCTTGGGCGAGGGATTTAGTGGCTTTACCAAAGGGCTGTAACTACTTCAACTTTGTTGCTTCTCATGATGGCATTGGGGTGAGGGCGGTAGAACAGATTATTCCCAAACACGAAATTTCTGACTTAGCTGAGTCGGTACACAATTTTGGTGGCTTTGTGAGTATGAAGTCTAACGGAGACGGCACACAAAACCCTTACGAACTAAACATCTCCTTATTTGATGCGCTGCAGGGGACACGTACCGGATCAGACCAATGGCAAGTTGAGCGCTTTTTATGTAGTCAAAAACTGTTGTTGAGCTTGCAAGGTATTCCGGGCATTTATATTCATAGTTTAACCGCCACAGAAAACGACCAACTCTTAGTTGAGCAAACAGGCCGTACTCGCTCGATTAATCGTCATCGCTGGGATCGCCAAGATTTTGAGAAACTCTTAGCGCAAGAGCATAGCTCGCAAGCTCTGGTTTTTCAGCGCTATCGCGATTTACTGGCCTTACGTAAAACCATCACTGCTTTTCATCCTGAGTCTGCCCAGCGGGTTTATGATTGCGGTGATGCCCTGTTTGTATTGCAGCGAGGCGATGCACCAAGAGGTACGAGTAACTCCAGTCGAGTTGGCTTATTGGCAGTGTTTAACCTGACTAAATACCCACAACAAGTTGAGCATCTCGCTCAGCTACCGCAGGCATATCAATCTGAGTGTGAAGACTTACTGAGTGATGCGAAAGTGACCTTGTCTGACTATAAGCTTAAGCCTTATCAAGTATTGTGGTTAGTGCCTTAAACACAAAACGCATTAGCAGTCTGCTTGGTTAGTTTTATCAACGGCCAAGCTAGGATAAAAAAACCAGCGCTTAGTGCTGGTTTTTTAGTTTAGGGATGATGGTTGCTTATGCTGCTTTGGTTACTTCAAAGCGCTCGACCAGTTGATGTAGGCGAATAATTGAGTTTTTCACTAGCGTGGTTCGGCGAGTTAATTGCTGCGATGACAACTCCAAGGAAGAAGTCGTCACTTGGGCTTGTTCAGCTGTTTCGCTATGGCGTTCACTGTTGCCGGCAATCATGTTAATGGTGGTAAACATGCTTTCTACTGCTTGTTGTAGTTCGTCGCTGCGGCTGCCAGAGTCCAGCAGGGCAGAGCTTTGGTCTACGTTTTTAACGCCTTGCTCCATGTAATCTACTGCAGTTTCAGTTTGAATGCGCAGCTTACCCATGGTGTTGCCAATGTGCTTGGCAGCTTCAGAGGTTCGCGTGGCTAGGTTTCTTACTTCGTCGGCCACTACCGAGAAGCCGCGACCATGTTCACCAGCTCGAGCGGCTTCAATGGCTGCATTTAACGCCAATAAGTTGGTTTGCTCGGTAATCTCAGTAATCAACTTCACAATGTCTTCAATTTGCTTCATTTCATCATTAACTTGGTTAACGCTTTTGGCTGAAGCTTCAACAATGCGTTTGATTTCTTGAGTATTTTCAACGGCATGCTGGTACTCAGTTTCGGCATTTTCCACCATGTTGGTCATGACTTGCTGCAGATTTTCGGCTGACTGAGTCGCTTTAACAATATCGCTTTGTTGGTGTTGCGCTAAATTGAGCAGCGAGTCGATGGAGTTAGAGGTTTGTTGGGTACAATTATCAACCACTCCGCAGCGGCGTAACATAGAGCTGCTCACCTGCTTAACTTCGTTTGAAGCGTAAATAATACCGCCAACTACGCCTTCAAGGTTATCAATGAAGCTGTTAATCCAACGACCCAAGTCGCCGGTTTCATCGGGTTTAAACTTATTGGCATCTAAGCGGCGTTTTAAGTCGCCATCACCTTCGGCAATGGTTTGAATCACTCCGCTCATATTTTCTAAACGCCTAGCTAATGGCTTGGCAACGATTTGCTTAAAGCCAAGAAAGCTAAGGGCCGAAAACAACACCAACAGCCCAGTCAGTTGATTAAAGCTAAGTTCGAATAGTTGAGCTATTACTAGCGGAGGTACAAGGCTAAATAGCGAGCTGGCTAAATATTTGTTGCTCAGCTTATGACTTAGTGAGCGGTGGCGATACACTTCTTCAAGATCGGCTTCACACATCATGCCCCAACGATCAAGTGAACCGCGCAGCTGGAAGGTGATGCCTTTACCAATTACCGGAATGTGTCGGTAATCAGAATAACCGGGGTAATCGATAAACAGGTTACTGCCATTTTTAATGGTTTCTCTCACGCCTGGGTGTAGCTCATTTGTGGCTGGATCAGTAAATCTAATTTCAAACTCGGTATGTTTGGCTACTTTTACTGTGCCCCAATCGGTGCTCACTCCAGACTTTAAGTTTTCCCCATGAGAAAAGGTATTGTCTTCAAAGCGTGAACGAGACAATGCAGTACCTGGCTTAATGCTCTGGTCAAAATTAGCATCCACCATGAAGATGTAATTGTCACCCGACTCACTGTATATATGGCCTGCTTCACGCTGAATTAAGTCACCTAATACGTCGTTAGGCACTCGGCCACACAAGCAGCCCACCACGTCACCGTTAACCTCCAAAGGCTGGTAGAACATTAAGGTAACTTGGTCATGAAATTTTGAGCTAGACGGGCCAGGGGCTAGGGTGCGTGGATCTTGATAAGGGCCGTGCAAAAATTGCTGGCTAAGGCCTTGCTCTAGGGCTTGTTTACTGGCTGCTACTTGTCCGGTATGTGGCTTATAGCTACTGGCGCTAACTTTGCCTTGAGAATCAACAATAAACAGTTCAGAGAAGTCACTATTGCGGTTTAGCAACTGAGACAGCACTTCCGGTTGTTGTTCTAAGGGTTTGGTGGCGAGATAAAACATAGCATCTTGAAGAAAGTCCCATTGGGTATTAGCCCAGCCTTGTAATAGTTTTACTCGTGTACTTGAGATGCTTTCAAAGGTTTGTTTTAGTTGTGGCTTTCGTTTTCGGTTTAACCAGCTCGCTTTACGCATAGCTAGCTTTCCGCTGTTACCAAAAATAGGTAACCAGTGTTTTTCTTGTTGTGTTAATTGCATAGAGTCTAAGTCCATTTATATTATTTTTTGCCTTTGTTTAAGCAAAATTAATGCCTTGCATTAAAATGGGGCTTATTTTTGATGCCTTTGTTTATTTGTTGTTCGCTTTGGTTGCTTTGTGTACTTACTTTGTGGTCTTTGGTGGTGCTTACGCTTTAATCTGGTGCGTCTTTGCCTTGTTAAAGCGCGTTTTTATGGCTTGGCCTTATGAAGAAATGAACGACTAATAGCTATAAATACCTGATTCGAAACCTGTATCTTGGCAATTTGGGCTACTCAGCAAAATAAGTGCTAGATGATCTATTAAGAACTCTTGAACACAATGGTTATTGGGAGCAGGGAGGCTTAGGAAACCATTGGCTGATAGTTCGGCTTTTTCACCTTCTATATTGCTAACAATTGTTTGGTTTAACTCTAGGCTTTCACCGGAAATGTGAAACAGCATTTGTGGTGAGTCAGAGATCACTTGAGTGCTAGTTTTAGGGCTCGGTGACAGTGTTTTTTGGTAGAATCTTGCATCTCCGCAAGAACTTGAAAATAGTAAGTTGCTGTCTTCTTGGCTAAAGCTATAGTGATGGTCTGATAAGCTGCCGTTATAAGCTAGCATGCAGGATTTGTTTTCTAGGTAAGCTGTTTCAAGACTCACTACTCGTTGCACTAACGCTCGTTGCTCAAGTTCACGGTCTTGGGAGTAGTCATCCCAAAACAATACTCTGCCATTTTGGTCGATGGTGGCTACATGGTCATTCGCTTGGTCACGATAGATTCCGGCTGTGGTTAACGTGGCTCCCTTTGGTGGAGCGGGAATGTGGCCGTTATTACCGTTTCTATCGCAATTGCTGCTGCATTTGCTGCGCAAATCTACGCCTCCTTTAGGTTCACAGGCGCTAAGCAATAGTAATGCACTTACTGCAAATAGTAGTTTAATGATTAATGAAGCTTTTAGTTCTGGATGAAGAGCGTATAAATAGCTTTGTTTGAATCCATACTTTGTTGGCCCACTCATTTTGTTATCCTCATATTTGATAGCATTACTGCGCTTTGGTGTTGTAGCTTGGTGTTAGCTTAACAAAGGGATTTTCTATATATTGGAAGGCTGAGAGAGCAAGATTACGGATTTTGGAATGCCAGATTTAGACAGCGAAGGGTATGAGTTTTTTGGGCTTAAGGATGCGCAAATACGTGGGATGCAAATAGAGCGTATAGAGTTTTTAATGGCTAACTTGGCTTGGTCTAAAAAAACCTTAGCAAATAAAGCGAATTTACCTACCAGCTCGGTTTACGCAAAATTAGGTCACGAAGGCACCAGCCAGCTAACCATGTTAGACATGTGTGCTATTGCAAAAGCCATGGATATTAGCGTGGTGCAACTACTGCCGCTTACTGCAGCAGAGAGAGAGGCTGGCGTTAAGCCTCCGGCAAAAGCTTCTATGTTAAAAATGTGGGATGCTCTATTGTCGAGAAATGCAGAGCAATTAGAAGTTATCTATCAAATTGATAAATTGCTTCACGACAAAAAAGGCTAAGTTAGCAGCACTGTTCGATGCTGCTTTTTAGGCCGCCAAGCTAGGGTGGTTAAACATATTAAGCTTGTTGAATACTGCTTTGAGCTGTTTGTTGGCATCAAATTGAATGCCCACTCTCAATTTGTCGCTGGTTTGCTGCTGGCTTTTAATGGTGCCGTTTAACACTATTGGCTTTTCTGGATTAAGTGGGAAACGTAAGACTATTTGTACAAACACCATACTTAAGATTTGAGATGGCGCTGCTAATTCTATGCGACAGCCACCCTCCGACAAATCTAGTACTACGCCTTCCAACATATTGCAGGATGCTTGCTCAGCCGAAACGCTGGCTGCTTGCTGCTCACTAATTACTACTGGTAGGTGAGTATTAATGCGGCTTTTATGGCGAAGCTGAATAAACTCGATCTGCTCTGGGTATTCAACAAATAGCATAATTTGTGGCTTTTTGTTTATGGTGATGAGCTTGGTTTTAAAGGCCACACATAAGCCTGCATCACCCTCAACGATCATTCTTATCACACAGCTTTTACCTTCAAACATATGGTCTTGCTGCTGGGCATAAATGTGTTGAGGCAATGAAAAGGCAAAGTAAGCGCCTTCTTGATAACCCACCAGTTTGGCCTTAATGCGTTGTTGCTTGTTTGCCGACAATTGAATGTCGACCATTGCGCCAGGGCTTAACTTAGTTAGGGTATTTACAATGGTTGTTCTATCAGTGGTGATTTGATGTTTACTCAAGTTGCTAACCCTCTTGTTATTGCCCTGCGGCGTTATACTTTACTGATCAAATTGCGAGCTTTGGCTACTGCGTGAGTCTAGTAATTCTTCAGCCATAATCTCAAAATCTAGCGCTAATACGGTGGCTAAAAAAACGATCATTGCTGCCATTCGTTTACGATTCATATTCATTACTTCCGTTGTTTTTATCTGTAGCGATTGTAAGAAGGGATAGGATGTTAAATTGACTTTTTACGAATGCGGGGCAATAAAAAAGCTTGTTCAAAGAACAAGCTTTTTAGTGAGAGTTAATCTGAAAATTTAGCAGTTATCAGCTTCAACAGCTTCGTACAAACGCTCTAAAAAGTCTGGCGCTGCACTTTGTACGCGGTTCCAACTTGGTATGAATGGTGTGGCTGAAGGATTTTCTAAGAAGGTTTCTCCTGCTTGCATTACCGCTTTGGAAAACAGTTCTACTGCATCTTCTTCAGAGTGGCGATCTAGGGTTAAACCATTGATTAATGCGTCTGCATGGTAGTTTTCAATGAAATCTAAGGCCATACGGTAATAAGTTGCTTTTAGTGTACGTAGTTTGCCGGGGCTGAATGTATGTCCTTGGGTTGCTAACTTACGAATGACCGCTTTACTAATATCGGTGGCCATTTTAGCTAAACCAGCGTCTAAGTTGTCTAGGCTTAAGTCTTGGTGTTTATGGTCGTAAACATCCGCAATGTCTACCTGACAAATTCGGTTGGTGGAGTGATTGCGGTAAATTTCAGACAATACGCCTATCTCTAAACCCCAGTCTGATGGAATGCGCAAGTCATTTAATACGTCTGACTGCATTGAAAACTCACCCGCTAAAGAGTAACGGAAGCTATCTAGATATTCTAAGTAATCGTCGTAACCTTCAATTTTCTTCAAGGCTTTTAATAGTGGCGTTACTAGTAAGCGAGCCACACGGCCATTTAGTTTGCCGTCGGCATGGCGGGCGTAAAAACCTTTACAGAACTCGTAGTTAAATAGAGGGTTGGCTACCGGGTACATTAGGCGAGCTAACATGCTTCGGTCGTAGGTAATAATGTCACAGTCGTGTAGACCCACTGCTTTGCTTTTTCCAGACGCGAGCGCGTAACCAAAACAATACCAAACGTTTCTGCCTTTACCGGGTTCTTTAGGGGCTAAGTTGTGCTCGGCGAGTTGGGCGTCTAAGGCGCGCAGACGAGGGCCGTCGTTCCACAAAATACGTACGTGCTGCGGTAAGCCCGAGAAGTATTCTTTTGCGTAAGCAAATTGCTCTTCGGTGGCACAATCTAAACCAATGATGATTTCGCTTAGGTAAGGCACCTTAGCTAACTCTTCAACAATGGTTGCCAATGCCGGGCGCTCTAGCTCCGAAAATAGCGAAGGTAGAACCAAACTCATAGGTCTAACTTTTGAAAACGCTATGAGCTCCTGTTCTAACTCTTCGAGTGGACGATCAGTTAAGTTATGTAAGGTAGTCACAATACCGTTTTGATAAAAATCAGCCATGGTTATGCTCCATTAAGTAAGGAATGTAAAATTTGTTGCATCGATTGATGCCAGCCATGCGGCCCGGGGTGGGGCGCTTGGCAAGAATTGGGGTGGTTAATTACCAGTGCTTGCGAGTGTTTGCGAGGAATCACTACTGGAATGTCAGCTTGTTCCAGCATACTTAGGTCGTTATCGCTATCACCTAGGGCTATGTTGGTAAAGTTGCGCTGAAAATGGTCTTTATATATTTTGTTAAACCAGTGCATGGCGTCGGCTTTATCAAACTTGGCTTTTACATGATAAAAGCGACCCCCTTTTATTACCGCTAAATTGTGTTCGGCAAGCTTCTCGGTAAACACCTTTAGTTGCGCATCGCTGTCATTCCAAAGTAGTGGCTCTGAGGCCATTCTTTGCTTGGCCAATTGCGCATCGTATTTTGCTAAACCGGTATTAAGCTGTACTTCGCTTAGGTTCATGTCGTTAAACCCTTGGAAGCGAAAATGGTGCTGTTGGCGCAAAACACTCAGGTATTGGCAAATGTCGGGGTAGCTAGGGCCAAAGGTCTTTATTTTCCAATGCTGTTTGCCAACATTAATAGGGCTGAGCTGCTCATGTTGAATAGGGCTGTCGGCTGGAATACAAACGGCTGAGCCGTTTTCGATGGCAAAAGGCTGTTGTAAGGCCATCTTTTTCTGCAGCTCTAATACTTCCATAAAGGTTTTACTGGTATTAAAGATAACCGGCACTTTTAGAAGCTTTAACTGGTTTAAACTGGGTACGGCAGCCTCAAAACTATAACTATCATGATCTAACAAGGTGCCATCTAAATCCGTAAATACCAGTAAGCTACTGGCGGTGGTGTATAGCTCTGTTGATGATAGTTGCTTAGCGAAATACTGCATGCTGCCCCTAAATTTAACTGAATGAGTTTCTACAAGACGAAGCACGAGCAATGCCACAAAGGCAAAAAACTTTTATAAAGACTTAGTAAATCTCATATTTATCAATAGTTTGTTAAGGGTTTAATATTCATTGGTTTAGCTTCTAGAGATGGAAGCTTTGAACCTAAGTGGTGCAGGCTGAACAATATACTCTTGCTTTGCACCAAAATGGCAAGTGCTATATTTACTTAAGCCTTTGATTTACACTGAGGCCTGTCATAAATCTGTCATTAATACGTCGCATAATTGCCACAGTTTCTTAGATTGAGATGAATGAGATGCCCAGGAAGATACTCGTTGTAGAAGATGAAGCTCCAATCCGCGAAATGCTATGTTTTGTATTAGAGCAGCATGGTTATGAGCCGATTGAAGCCGCCGACTATGACCAAGCTTTAGCTAAACTAACAGAACCTTACCCAGAGTTAGCTCTGTTAGATTGGATGTTGCCTGGTGGCAGTGGGATTTCAATTATTAAGCACATGCGTCGCCACGATCTTACTCGTCAAATTCCGGTTATTATGTTGACCGCAAAAGGCGAAGAAGAAGACAAGGTTCAAGGTTTAGAAGCCGGTGCAGATGATTACTTAACTAAGCCTTTCTCGCCTAAAGAGTTAATGGCACGTGTTAAAGCGGTAATTCGCCGTATATCACCTACTTCATTAGAAGAAACCATTGAAGTACAAGGCTTACGCCTTGATCCGGTTTCTCACCGCGTTAGCGTTGAAAATGAACCCTTGGATATGGGGCCAACAGAGTTTAAGCTACTGCACTTCTTTATGACTCACCCTGAGCGTGTTTATAGTCGTGAGCAGTTGCTCAACAACGTTTGGGGTACTAACGTGTATGTGGAAGACCGAACAGTGGATGTGCATATTCGTCGCTTACGTAAAGCGATTGGCCTTCAAGGATATGACCGTTTAATTCAAACTGTACGAGGTTCCGGTTACCGTTTTTCAACTAGGGTGAAGTAAATACGGATGTTTGTGCCTTTCTCTTGGCAACGAGTATTGTGGCGAGTGGCCTTGGTGTACTCGCCTTTATTTGTTCTGGGTGTGTTTACCGGTTATACCCTAGAAATGTGTTTGTTGGCAGCCGTCATACATATTGTGTGGATGTATAGCCAACAACACAAACTACTCGACTGGTTATATAACCAACGAAAACTATCCCCGCCACACGGTTCAGGTAGCTGGGAACCAGTATTCCACGGCATTTACAACATGCTAAAGCGCCGCTTAGGCCGCGAGCGTGAATTAGCCCAATTAATGAAATACTTTCGTTTGGGCGCCGAAGCTCTACCCGATGCCATTGTTGTGATTAATCAAGATGGCGCCATTTTGTGGTGTAACCAGCTAGCGCAAGGCATGCTCGGTTTAAAATGGCCTGCTGATGCTGGGCAACACCTAACCAACCTCGTTCGTACTCCCAAGTTTGTTAACTACCTGCGTAAAGGCCGCTTTGATCAACCCTTAGAAATTATTAGCCCTGTGCAAAGCAATGTGTGGTTAGAGTTTCGCGCTATGCCCTATAGCCAACAACAGTTGTTATTGGTGATTCGAGACGTGAGCCAATTACGTAAACTGGAAAAGATGCGCAAACGCTTTGTATCCAATGTTAGCCATGAGTTACGTACTCCATTAACGGTAATGCGCGGCTATTTAGAAATGTTCGATCAAGATGAAGTTGACCCAATGATTTGGGGCAAGGCACGCAATACCATGCTGGATCAAAGTAGCCGAATGGAGAACTTGGTTAATCAGTTACTTACTTTGGCTAAAATCGAATCTGCCTCAGTGGAAGATAACCAAGAGACTATTAACTTCTCTAACATGGTAGGCAACCTTGAAGCCGAAGTGGCCGGTTTAGCTAAAGGCAAACAGTTAAGTTTCAGTTTTGATATTGCCCCTGATATAGAGATAAAAGGCGACCGAGAACAGCTACGTAGTGCTTGCGGCAACCTAGTGAGCAATGCCATTAAATACTGTGGCCAACCCGGTGAGATCCGCGTGAGTTTATCACTGATTCCGCAGGGGGCTTTGTTTTTAGTTAAAGACTCTGGCCCAGGTATTGAGCGTAAGCACCTACAGCGCCTTACCGAACGATTCTACCGTGTTGATAAAGCTCGCTCTCGTGATACCGGAGGCGCAGGCCTTGGTTTATCTATTGTTAAGCATGCGCTACAACACCATGATAGCCAGCTTAAAATTAAGAGTAGTGTGAGCAAAGGCAGTACCTTTAGTTTTATCATTCCTAGTAAGTTGTTTATCCAGCAATAACCCGGCTGAGAAGCTGGCAAGTCGCTTAGCTTCACAGCTTTCAATTCTATTGATACTTTTTTAACCTTTGAGCTTATACTGAAGTATAAGTTTGATTTTTAATGGTATTCCTTTGAAGCTACCGCGTCTTTTCCCTAAGGGTATTTTATTGCTAGCCATGCTTTGGCTCAGCTTATTGGCCTTGCCTAGCATCGCTGTTGAAGACGAAGTAGATCTGCCAGAGAGCAGTGATTTACTGCAATTCCCTTTTTATATTCGCGAACCTTTTGTTGGCGACCTAGCCGAAATTAAACAGCGCAAAATTGTTCGTGCTCTGGTCACCTACGGAAAGTCAGATTTTCATTTAGCCGATGGCCGTCCTCTTGGCATTCAAATCGAATTGCTGCACTTGTACGAGGCGTTTCTCAATCAAGGCATTAGGCGAGATGTAGAAAAAACCAAAGTTAAAATTGTGCCAGTACATTTTGACCAGCTTATTCCCGCCTTAGAAGCTGGGCGAGGGGACATTGTAGCCGCGTTTTTAACCGCAACTCCCGAGCGTAAAAAACAACTGCGTTTTGCTTTAGGCAATGCCGAAGGTGTGAATGAAGTTCTGGTTAGCCACAAAGATGCGCCAGCAGTTGAAAGTTGGAAGCAACTAGCGGGTAAAAAGGTCTATGTGATGGATGGAAGTAGCTATGCCGAGCATCTAAAAGCCCTTAACTTCACCTTAAAAATGCGCGGCGTTAAACCTATCAAAGTAGTCGAAGCCGATGGTAATTTGTTGTCTGAAGATATTTTGGAGCTGGTGAACGCCGGCGTGATGCCTTACACCATTATCGATGATTACAAAGCGCATTTATGGGAAAAAGTATTTAAAGACATTCGGATAAACAAACAACTCACGACCAGCCGTAATCAAAGCTTAGGCTGGGCGGTACGTAAAGCTAACCCTAAGTTACAAGAGAACTTACAAGAGTTTGTTAATAAGCAGGTTAAACAAGGCAGTTTACTCGGCAATACTTTGCTTAATCGCTACTTCGACCACACCGCTTGGATCAATCGTTTAGCCAATTCTGAAGATAGAATGCGCTTTAATCGTTATGTGCCTTTCTTTAAAAAGTATGCCAATGAATATGACTTTGATTACCTAGCAATTGTTGCTCAAGGTTATCAGGAGTCTGGCTTAGACAATACCAAGGTTAGCCATCGCGGAGCGCGTGGCATTATGCAACTGCTGCCCTCTACCGCTAAACAAATGGGCTATAGCGATTTAAGCGATCCTGAACAAAACATCGCGGCTGGAATTAAATACTTGGCTTGGTTGCGTAAGCATTACATCAATGAAGAAGGGATAGAGGATAGTGAGCGGATGGCTCTTATTTGGGCGGCTTATAATGCTGGGCCCACTAAAATGAACAAAATGCGCCGGCTCACAATAGAAATGAATTTAGATCCCAATCTATGGTTTGGCAATGTGGAAATAGCTGCGGGGCGTATTATTGGCCGAGAAACAGTGCGTTATGTATCCAACGTTTACAAGTATTACATTGCCTATACCTTAGCCCTAGATCTAGAGGGCGACAGGGAAGAGGAGTAAAGCCGATTTTAATTGGTTTGAGGTGAGTTTGATAAACGGAAAGCGAGCAGAAATGCTCGCTTTTTTTAGCTAGTTCACAAGCTGGCAATTTGCTCTAGCGAGTAGATTGCCAAATTTATCTCATAAATATAGTATTGTAATACATTTGTGAGTTGTTATGGACAATGCTTAATATGAAGTTGATTGGAAAGCCCCTTGGCTTGGTACTGCTGTTATCTTTAGCAGGTTGTGGCGGTTCTTCTGATACCGCCGGTGTGGTTGATCCTGGTAATGAACCGAGTACTCCCGAAGAGCCAATTAATCCTGAGACCCCCACAGACCCAACAGAGCCAAGCTGCCTCAGCCCCAAAGTATTGAGCATTAGCCAAGCCAGTGATGATGGAAACCATAAAGTAGGTTATGGGCCAGAGAGCTCTATCGACGGTAGTTATGACAGTGAGTCGCGTTGGTCATCGGAAGGGATTGGCAAGCAAATAACCTACAGCCTAAGTAGTCCTTCAATTGTTACGAGCATTAACCTTTATTGGCTGAACAATACTAGTCGTTTTGCCTATTATGACTTAGCAATTTCTACCGATAATCTGCAGTGGCAGGATGTAGTGACAGGCGGAATGTCTGACAAAGCTACCGGCAGTGCCGAAGTGATTACACTAACAGATGAGTTAATTGAAAACGTTCAATACTTGCGCTTAACCGGCAACGGCAACTCAGAGAGTAATTGGAACAGTGTCATTGAAGTGACTGCAGAAGGCTGTAACGACGAAGTTATTACCGAACCGGTTGAAGACCTTAACCCATCTTTACCGCCATCAGGCAACTTTGACTTACAAGATTGGTATTTGAGCATACCTACTGATACCGATAACTCTGGCACTGCAGACTCGATTAAAGAATCTGAGCTAAACAATGGGTATGAGAACAGCGAGTATTTTTATACCGGAGCCGATGGTGGTATGGTATTCAAAACCCCTATCTATGGTTATAAAACCTCCGCAAATACTACTTATGTTCGTACCGAGTTACGTGAAATGCTACGACGTGGTGATACCAGCATAAGTACCCAAGGTGTAAATAAAAACAACTGGGTATTTTCTAGTGCGCCTAGCAGCGCGCAAAATAATGCGGGAGGAGTGAACGGTGAACTGTTTGCCACATTGGCGGTAAACCATGTCACAACTACCGGGGAAGATTATCAAATTGGTCGAGTAATCATTGGTCAAATTCATGCTAATGATGATGAGCCGATTCGTCTTTATTACCGTAAGTTGCCTAACAACGATAAAGGGGCTATCTATTTTGCTCATGAGTCGCGAAATCAATCTGATGATGATTGGGTGGAGATGATAGGTAGCAGAAGTAATACCGCTAGCAATCCTTCCGATGGTATCGCGCTAGATGAGAAATTTAGCTATCGGATTAAAGTTGTCGCTAATACCCTAAGCGTTACCATTATTCGTGAGGGTAAAGCTGACGTTTCTGCTAGCTATGATATGAGCGATAGCGCTTACGATGACCCAGACCAATATATGTACTTTAAAGCTGGGGTATACAATCAAAATAAATCTGGCGATGTTGATGACTACGTTCAAGCCACTTTCTATGCACTAAGCAATACTCATCAAGGTTACAATCCTTAAAAATAAAAAGCTCGGCAGACTATCTGCCGAGCTTTTCCAGTCCTTTCATCAAAAAAACACTATTTATTTCCTTATTTAATAAGCAATTAATTCAATTGCTTATTCTTAAGGCTTGGCAAAAAAGACAGTTTTTTTACGAAAATAATAGACTGACATATAACTGTCACACTGCAGAAATATAATTGTCATCGAATTCACCAATACTACATGACGAAAATAACTCAACGCGTCATTTATGGAGATAAAGATGACATTTAAAAAATTGCTTAGTGCAGTAGCTATTTCTGCCTCATTGGTAACAACTACCGTACTTGCAGCTGGCCTGGATGCCACTCTTCCTGAATACAAGAAAACAACTGGTGTTTCAGGTAACCTTTCATCTGTAGGTTCTGATACTTTAGCCAACATGATGACTTTGTGGGCTGAAGAGTTTAAGCGTGAATACCCTAACGTAAACGTACAAATTCAAGCTGCTGGTTCTTCTACTGCTCCTCCAGCTCTAACTGAAGGTACTTCTCAGTTCGGCCCTATGAGCCGTCAAATGAAGAGCAAAGAAATAGAAGCTTTCGAAAAGCGCTTCGGTTACAAGCCAACTCCAGTTCGCGTAGCTATCGACGCATTGGCTGTATTTGTTCATAAAGACAACCCAATCGAAGGTTTAAACCTTGCTCAAGTTGACGCTATCTTCTCTTCTACTCTTAAGTGTGGTGAGAACGCTGTTGCTGACCGTTGGAGCCAAGTTGGTCTAGAAGGTTCTTGGGCTGATAAAGACATTCAATTGTTCGGCCGTAATTCAGTATCTGGTACTTACGGCTACTTCAAGAAGAAAGCACTTTGTAAGGGTGACTTCAAGAACACTGTAAACGAACAGCCTGGTTCTGCTTCAGTTGTTCAGTCTGTATCTTCTTCTTTGAACGCTATCGGTTACTCAGGTATCGGTTACAAAACGTCTGGTGTTAAAGCTGTTGCTCTTGCCAAGAAAGGTAACGACTACATTGAAGCTACTTTAGACAACGCCGCTACTGGTAAGTACCCACTATCTCGCTTCTTATACGTTTACGTTAACAAGCACCCTAACAAGCCATTAGCACCAATGGAGCGTGAGTTCCTAAAAATGATTCTGTCTAAAACAGGTCAAACAATTGTTGCTAAAGACGGTTACGTACCACTACCTTCAAAAGTAGTTATGGCTGACCTAGAAAAATTAGGTATCTCTCTATAATCTGAGAGTAGTTAATAATAAAACCTCGCTGCGGCGGGGTTTTTTGCTTTTTAAGCCTCTACTAAAACTAGCCTATCAGCATTACTTCCTCACCACTCTTTGAACTTGTTAAGCCTTGTCGCTGTACTTTAGGTACATATCTAATACCAATCACACTAAGTAAGTGATCAGAAATAGCGCAGAAAAAATACTCGAGAATGAGGCAGGATTCTTCGATAAGTAGTTATTCTACAATCAAAAATTCTAAGACAGTTATCGAGATTTTTAGCCAGATTGAATGACACGTTATTTAGTACGATTGGTATCAAATAAGGAAATAACCATGAAACTTGTTACTCTGCTGCTTAGCCTATTAATGGCCTCGCAAGCGCACGCTGCTGGAAGTGGCCGTTATGAAACTCAACTGGCTAGTTCACCACTCAGCGCAGCTGAAGCCATGCTTAGCGAGCAAAATTATCTTGAAGCCAGTATATGGCTTAGTGATTACCTGCAAAGCAAAAAGGGTCGCCGATCAGCCGACGCATGGAACTTACTAGGCTTCAGCCTGCGTAAGCAAGGCCACTACCAGCAAGCTTTGTATGCTTATCAACAAGCCTTGTCTATCAAACCTTCTCATCTTGGCGCTTTAGAGTATTCGGGAGAGCTGTACTTGAGTCTGCAAGAGTTAGCGCGAGCAGAGCAAAACTTAGCGCTATTAGAAAAATATTGTGGTAATTGCCAAGAACAGCAACAGCTAGAATTGGCGATTTCTCGCTATATTACTGAATAATATAGATTTTGTCGCTAATCGGCGACGTTTTAGCTTTGGTGGTAAATTTTGAGAATAGAGATTATTTAGTGATTTATAGTGATTGAGTAGCGGTGAAAATCCTTTCAGCAACATATCTAGGTAAACTTCGGTTTTAATGAAATTGTCACTTGAAATGTGACCAGTGTCACACTAAATTATAGGCGTGACTTGGATCACGTTTGATTTGAGACACTAATGATTTTAAATACTTAGGAGAAAGACTATGTTTGATTATTTTGGTGCACTTTACTCGTCGTATTATTTTACTAAAGCTGATGATTACAACTTTTATTGCGAAACTCGCAAAGATATTCACCGTTAAGATTAGCTATAGGTGGATATATGGTTCTTCATCCGATCATTGGTTCAGCATTATCAACTTATGTTCGTTTCGGGTGCTTAGAGCAAGGTAAACGACAGCAGAGATAATAGTAATGAATCAAGTTAACCCCAGTGCCTGAAACGAGCTCGCTCCTTCAGGCATTTTTTATTCTTTTCCCCGCGCTTCCCGTCTTGTTCGTTTCCTGAACAAATTATTTTAGCAAAAACTCTAAAACAAGCTTGCAATGTGACTTGCGTCACATTATTATTCTTTCCGTGAGCTGGTTCACACTTTTATTGGTTTCTAGGAGAAACACTATGTTTGATTACTTTGGTTCTTTATATACAACTTACTACTTCACTAAAGCTGCGGATTACAAAGCAACAGATTCTAACAACCTACACCGTTAATCCTCACATTTGAACATGTGGGCTTAGCACTTAGCCTTTCGCAATGCCGAGAGAGTGACAGTCAACTGAGCGAGAATACACTATGAGTCAAATGTTCTAAAATGCCTGATAGCTTAAAAGCATCAGGCATTTTTCGTTTTAAAAAATATTTACCCCGCATCAAATTACTTTCCGACAAAATTTCTTATACTGCTAGGCAGTGATTGTTAAATGAGAAACTTTTATGTCGTTAGTTCAACCTCTTATTCTTAAGTCCCAACAGCATCATGCTAGTTTTTTGCGCTTTAGTCTTGTTGACCGTGAGGCCTTAGCTGATTGTTTGAGTCAAATTCAAGCGCTTTACCGAGCAGAAGATACGGTGATTGGTTTTGGCCAGCCATTGCTCGCTATGAATAACACTGTTGTAGAAGGTGTAAAGAGTGCCGAGAGTATTCAAGGGCCAAAACGCACCAGTCCAGCTAACCAAGATGATTTATGGCTGCGAGTAAGTGGCAGCGATCCTGGTGAAGTGATGCTGCGTGTGCAAGAGTGGTTAGATGTTTTAGTGCCAAGCTTTAGTTTAAACGAACAAGTAGATGGCTTTTGTCACCGAGAAGGGCGAGATCTATCGGGTTACGTAGATGGCACCGAAAATCCAGAAGACAACGCTGAGCAAGTGGTAGCCTTAACTGGCGAGAAGGGCATTGCTGGTTCAACCATGCTAGCGGTGCAAAAGTGGCAACATCAGCTTAAGCATTTCAATAGCCTGCCTAGCAAACATCAAGATGATATTATTGGCCGTCGTAAAAGTGATAATGTCGAATTTCCGGAGTCGCCACCTTCAGCTCACGTGCGTCGTACGGCTCAAGAGAGCTTTACTCCAGAAGCCTTTATGTTACGCCGCAGCTTACCTTGGATAGAGCAGCAAGATTGTGGTTTAAACTTTGTGTGTTTCGCTAACAGCTTTTACCCTTTTGAGGCGCAGCTAAAACGTATGCTGGGCTGTGAAGATGGTATTGAAGATGGCTTGTTTGAATTTAGCCGCCCACTAAGCACCGCTTATTACTGGTGCCCACCAGTAGACGGTGAGCAGCTAGATTTAAGCTACCTACAGCTTTAGTTTAACCAAGCTTATTAGTTGGCGTTCATCGATTTAAGATGAACGCCATTTTTATTCTTCAAGCTCGGTTTTATAGAGCGCCATACCTCGAGCTTTATAGTTAGCAAGTGCTGCCGGGTGGTCTAAATCGCAGGTGTGTACCCAGACACGTGTTGCTTGCCATTGCCATGCTGTTTTAATGCACTGGCTGAGTAAACCGCCGCCTAAGCCTTGGCCAAAGAATGCTTTATCTAGACCAAAGTAGATGATTTCTACGCTGTTATCTTGGTGTTTATTTAGTTCAAAGTAACCAACAAATTGTTCACCTGAATAGGCGCCAAAGGTTCGTAGGTTTGCTGGCTGGGTATAGTCGACCCATTGTTGCTCAGTCCATACTAGCTTATCTGTCCATTGCCAATGCTTGCCAACTTCAGTGTAAAACTGGCGACTTAGCTCAGCCTGATTTGTTTCTATTTCTTCAATTCTTACATGTTCGGGAAGGGGCTTAGCGTTGAGTTGCTCAAGCTGAGTTAGTTTTAGGTAGTATACGGTGGTCATTGTTTTGCCTATTGCAATTCTTTGCCGCAGTGTAGCAATTATAGTGTATTCGCTCTATCTGAAATCAGCTACTAAGCGTTTGATTATTAGATAAAATTATCAGTGTAAAATAGGTGTTACAAGTGTCTAAGTTTTTTACATACTGATAATTTTATTTTTTATTAGACAATTCAAGTTATTGAAATGAAGTTAATTTTAACTGGTGGCTTAGTTTATGCTTTTATTTGGATATCACTAATAATGGGACTTTATTGGTATCGTTATCAGTATCGGCTATACCAAAAAGAGCGTTAGTTTTATGAAAACTTTGCCTATTGTGGCCGGCTTCTTTGCCATTCTATCTTCCTTCAACCTTTGGGCTACTCCAGTAACAAGCTTCGTGGTGGGCGGAGTGTGTGACCCTTCTCGTGCTACCTTAAATTCTATTATGGAGTCAGGAGAGGCAAGTGAATTATTGGGAGGTGTCAATCCATCTTATTCAGCCAGTGCTTGTTTGGTGTTTGATGGAAATGATGACGGCAACGCCAACGATCCTCAGGTGAATATTGGTCAAAAAGACGATGGTTTGCTAAATACTAAGTATGGGCCTGATGACTCTTTGTTTTTTATTGAGCCAGAAGAGCTGCAAAATTTGGATGACTTTCCTGCAGGCATTGCCGATGATCCTGGCTGGATTCACTTGGCTAGTGTAGGTGGCGCGATAGGGCAGAATGACCAATTAGCGGTGAACTATGATCAGGCAGGACCAATTACTAGTGGTGGATTATTCCTTGATATCGACGCTCTACTAAACATGACGTTTACTTGTGTGGATGATGATAACGGCGAGTGCAAAGCAGTAGATTGGGTTATAGAAACCGATCCAAGTATTATCGACCAAGTCTCTCAGTTGTTAGGTGAGGCGACTTTCGACCACCTTGTGTTCTCGATAAAAGCAGGTAATGGTTTTATCCTTTACGACTTCGACTTTATCGATATTTTTGCCCAGGAGTTAAGTGACTATCCCGCTTCAAGTTTAAACTTTAATACCCCATATAAGCTATCAGGTAGTTTAAATACTGGGGATTTTCTTAATCCGAATGGTAATAGTGCACAGGCTATATCGCACTTAAACGTTTGGGCGCGAGACCCTTCCGATCCTTCTATCACGCGTATCAATGAACCAAGTACCTTTGGCATATTCATACTGGCTATACTTGGTGTGATTAGTGCGCGACTAGCACGCAAAAATACTCAAGTTTCCTAAGCGCTTTACGCTTTGTTTTTCTACTAAACCAAATGTAACTACTCGCTAGTAGTTACATTTCATTTACTTTGTGTAAACGTTTTCCTGCTTTCGTGATTCTGCTCTCATTTTTGCCGAGATAGGCCAACTAAAATCAGCCAATAAACTTGTTATCACTGCTATTAACTCATCAAACTAGGTTTAGATGAATCTCATGATAACAAGCACCTACACTTTGCCACTTGGTTTATGGAGATAAGAATGACGCGAGTAAGCGCCACACTGTTAGCCCAAAAAGATTGGGAAAATCCCTCTGTTACTGAGCGTAATCGCTTACCCTCACATGTCCCTTTAGCTTCATATAGCGGCTTAGATGCAGCCTTAAATCTGCAACAGGCAGAACATCAGCTCAGTTTAAATGGGCAGTGGGACTTTTGTTTGCTAAAACAGCCTGAGCAACTGAGTGATGCGCTAATTGCTGGCAGCAAGGGTAGTTGGAAAAGTATAGCTGTGCCTGGTAATTGGCAGTTACAGGGCTTTGATAAAGCCATTTATACCAATGTCATTTACCCCTTCGAAGTGAATCCTCCCTATGTGCCTAGTGATAACCCTACGGGGGTTTATCGTACAGAGTTTAGCTACCAAGCTGCTTGGGCTAATAAACAAGTGCGCCTGCGTTTTGATGGGGTTAACTCTGCTTTTCACGTAGTTATAAATGGCCAACAAGTGGGTTACGGACAAGATAGCCGTTTAGCCAGCGAATTTGATATTGGGCCTTTTTTACAAGAGGGGACGAACCAACTGTGTGTGATTGTTTATCGCTGGAGTGATGGGAGTTACCTAGAAGATCAAGACATGTGGTGGTTAAGCGGCATTTTTCGTGACGTGAGCATTTACGCTAAGCCGCAAGTTCATATTGCAGACTTTAGCATCAATACCCAACTAGACGCTTGTTATCGAGATGCGCAGTTGCAAGTCGAGGTACAACTGGCTGGGGCTAGTTTAGCGCAGTTAGACGGCTACCAAGTTGAGCTGCAGCTTTATGACGGTGATGGCGCGGTATTCGCGAATCCAGTGCGAGAATCCACCAACAATTTGTCGGTAGATGAAAAAGGCGGCTTTGCCGATCGCATTTTTTTAAGCAGCAATGTTGTTGAACCTAAGCTGTGGAGTGACGAACAACCTAATTTGTACCGAGCGGTCTTAAGTTTATTAGATGCTAAAGGAAACGTACTGGAAGTGGAACAAAGCTCGGTGGGCTTTCGCTGCGTAGAAATTAGCGATGGTTTACTAAAACTCAACGGCAAGCCGGTGTTAATTCGTGGGGTAAACCGTCACGAACATGACCCAGAGCTTGGCCACGTAATGACCGAAGCCAGCATGTTGCAAGACATAAAGTTGCTAAAGCAAAACAACTTTAATGCTGTACGCACCGCACATTATCCTAATCACCCACGTTGGTACGAGCTCTGTGATGAATACGGATTATTGTTAGTTGATGAAACCAACCTAGAAACCCATGGCATGTTTCCGATGAAACGTTTGTCGGACGATCCGCATTGGATGCATGCGTATATGCAGCGAGTAAGCCGCATGGTAGCGCGTGACAAAAACCATCCGTCGATCATTATTTGGTCTTTAGGCAATGAGTCTGGCTATGGTTGTAATCACGATGCTATGTATGGCTGGTTGAAACAAGCTGATCCAAGCCGCCCGATTCAATACGAAGGGGGTGGGGCCGATACTCCCGCTACTGATATTTTGTGTCCAATGTATGCCCGGGTAGATTGGGATACCGCAGGAGAGGGGATCCCTAAGCGAGCCATTACCGCGCATATTGCCGACCCTAACGAACAGCGTCCGCTTATTTTGTGTGAGTATGCCCATGCTATGGGCAACAGCTTGGGAAGTATTGAAGAGTACTGGCGAGCATTTCGTTTGCATCCTCGCTTGCAGGGCGGTTTTATTTGGGACTGGGTTGACCAAGGTATTACCAAGCAAACTGATTCTGGAGAAACATACTGGGCTTATGGGGGCGATTTTGGCGACCAACCTAATGATCGTCAGTTTTGTATTAACGGGCTGATTTTCCCAGATCGCAGCCCACACCCTAGCTTGCATGAAATTAAGTATTTACAGCAATACTGGCAGATAAATGCAGAAAACCTAGCCAAGGGCGAGGTGTTAATCAGCAATGAGCACTTAGTAAATGATAGTAGCAACACGGTAGGGGAGTGGCGAATAGAGCGTAATGGCGAGCTATTTAGCCAGGGAGAGTTTAGCTTAAGTTTGCAAGCTGGTGAGCAGCAAATAATGTGTTTGCCAAAGCCAGCCATACAAGATTTAGCGACTCAAACTAGTGGTGAGTTTTGGCTAACTATAAGCATTAAATTGAAACAGGATACTGCGTGGGCACCGGCTGGCCATAGTTTGGCAAAACAACAGTTTAAGTTAGCCTTTGGCGGTTTAAATAGCCCTAAACCTATAAATAAAGCCGAAGTTAAATGCACGCAGCAAGATCGCAGAATACGCTTTGAGAGCCCAAAACAGCTGCTTGAATTTGATTGTGTTAGCGCGCAATGGCTAGCTTGGACGGTAAATGAAAAGCAGTTGTTTACCGCCGCTCCGGTTGATAATTTTTACCGTGCTCCGCTCGATAATGATATTGGAGTAAGCGAAGCCAGCCAAATGGATCCCAACTCGTGGATTGCCCGTTGGCAAAGCGCTGGACTTCATCAACTCAAACGTGAAGCTTTAGATTTTAATTTCTCTCAACTTAGCAACGGATGCTGGCTTGTGGAATGCAGTAGCGAGTATCGCCATCAGCAGAAAACCGCTTTTAAGGTGTTACACCGCTATGTGATTAGCGCCGACAAGGTGGCTTTTGATTGTGAGGTGAGCGCCGCAGCTTACTTGCCGCCTCTGCCAAGGGTTGGGCTTAGCTTAAGTCTAGACAAACAATTTAGTGAGCTGTCGTGGTTTGGTTTGGGTCCACATGAAAATTACCGAGACCGTTTAGCCGCTGCTACCGTTAGTCGCTATAGTGAAACTGTCAATAACTTGCATACCCCCTATATTTTCCCTAGCGAAAATGGCGGGAGGGGAGAGGTCAGGCAGCTGTCTATTAAGCATGAGCAGCAGTTGAATGTAGAGCTGCACTGCCAACCTAGTTTGCAAATGACAGCGAGTCGTTTTAGCCAGCAAGACTTAAGTGACGCAACACATAATTATCAGCTTAAAGACAGTGGCAGTGTGTTTGTACATTTAGATGTTGCCCATCAAGGAGTGGGGGGAGATGACTCTTGGAGTCCTTCGGTACACCCTAAACATCAGGTACTAGAGAACTACTTTAGTTACCACATTGATTTTACCGCACAAGGATCGTTGCTATGAGCTTGTTTCATTTATTAGGGCGAAGCAGTAGCTTGCTGTTAAAGCAAACCAACAGCCTACCAGAAATCATTTATTGGGGCGCAAAGCTTAATGGCCCAATCGATGAAGCCTTACTGGATGCGATTAGCCGGCCGGTGCCTGAAGCAAGCCTAGACGAAGACGTGCCGTTAACCCTTTGCCCAGAGGCCAGTGAAGGGTGGTTCTCTAGCCCAGGCCTTGAGGGAAACCGCGCCGGTAAAGATTGGTGCCCAAGCTTTACCGCTAACGCCACCCTTGAAGGTCATAGCAAGTTAATTGTAGAAGCCGTAGATAGCCGTGCAGAATTAGCGCTTAGTTTGAGCGTAAGCCTTGATGAGGCGAGTGATGTGCTTACTTTGCAAAGTAAGGTAACTAATCATGGCGAACAAGCTTATAACTTACAGCGTTTGGCGCTTACCCTGCCTTTGCCAGCCTATTGTGATGAACTGTTATCATTACATGGCCGCTGGACTAAAGAGTTTCAGCAACACCGTCAGCCCTTGGAGCGGGGGATAATAAGCCAAGAGAATCGTCGTGGGCGTACTTCACACCAGTATTTTCCGGGAGCGATTATCGGCAGCAAAGGCTTTTCTCACCAAGTGGGAGAAGTGTTTGGCTTTCATTTCGCTTGGAGTGGTAATCACCGTATTCAAAGCGGTGTAAAAACCGATGGGCGACGTTGGCTACAAGCCGAAGAGTTATTGCTTAGTGGTGAAGTTCGCTTGGCTAAAGGTGAGAGTTACCAAACTCCAGAGTTGATGGCGACCTATGCCAGCACTGGCTTAAACGCAATGAGCGCTAACTTTCACCATTATGTGCGTAGCCACATTCTTCGCTTTCCTGAAGCAGGTAAAGCGAGACCAGTGCACCTTAACACTTGGGAAGGGATCTATTTTGACCACGATCCCGCTTACATTAAAAAAATGGCCAGCTTAGCGGCAGATATTGGTGTAGAGCGCTTTATTATTGATGATGGCTGGTTTATTGGTCGAGAGCACGATAAAGCCGGTTTGGGGGATTGGTTTTTAGATAGCCAAAAGTATCCGCAAGGCTTAGAAGAAGTAATAAACCATGTGCATGCATTAGGCATGGAGTTTGGTTTGTGGTTTGAGCCAGAGATGGTTAACCCTGACTCAAATTTGTACCGTAAACACCCTGAATGGGTATTGGGGCAGGCCGGTTATCAACAAAAAACGGGTCGTTACCAATATGTACTCGATTTACAAAATTCTCAGGTATTTGCCTATCTGCTTGAACGCTTAGATAGCTTATTAAGTGAATATGCTATTGCCTATATAAAGTGGGACATGAACCGCGAGCTAGTTCAACCAAGCCACTTAGGTGAAGCGGCGGTGCATGGTCAAACTCAAGCCTTTTATGCCTTAGTGGACGAATTGGCTAAACGCCACCCCGAGCTGGAAATCGAAAGCTGCTCCTCGGGCGGCGGTCGCATTGACTACGAAGTACTAAAACGCAGCCATCGATTCTGGCTCTCAGATAGCAATGACGCATTAGAGCGGCAAATTATGCAGCCAGCGATGTTGTACTTTTTCCCACCAGAGGTGATGGGCTCACACATTGGTCCTGCTCATAGCCATACCACCTATCGACAACATAGCATTGGGTTTAGGGGGCTAACCGCATTGGTTGGCCATATGGGCGTAGAGCTAGACCCAGTAGCAGTTGATGCCAAAGAGCGAGAGCAGTTTGCGCACTATATTGCCTTACATAAATCACTGAGGCCCTTGCTGCACTCTGGCACTTTCCATCAGTTAAGTGCTAGTGATAATAGCTGGCAAGCTTATGGCGTGTTAGACCAAGATAAAGGCGAAGGCGTTTACTGGGTGGTGCAGTTGTCTATGCCAGCTTACACTTTGCTGGGCAGACTAAAGCTAATCAACTTACAGCCTCAAGCCCTTTATAAAGTTGAAGTATTGGATAAACCAGACTTTAAACACATTATGAAAAAGTTTCCTAACTGGCTTGAGAAAACATGCTTACTTAGCGGTGAGTGTTTAATGAACTTAGGTTTGCAATTACCCATTATGGATCCAGAAACCGCGATGTTAATTAAAGTAACGCGCCAAGCTTAAGCTAAGTTAGTTAGCGCTAAGGCGTGCGTATTCTTGTCGGCTTAAATCAAAAGAGGTGAGCAGCGTTTGTTGTGCTTCAAGCCACAAGGAATCTTGTTGATCGCTGGCCATATCTAATAAAATGGTTTTCAAGTTATCTGCTGCAGGAATGCTGCCGCTATTAATGTTGTTTAGTACTGCTAGTTGGATTGCTTGTGAACTGTTGTAAAGCATGTCACTGGCAATAACAGAGCGCTGTTGATTGTGGCTAAAGCGCATCAGCTGAGATAGCAGCATTTCTGCTTCATCACCATCGGCTGTTAATACTTGCTGTTCCAATTCACCGGTAATTACTTGTCGTTCTGGATCTGATATTTGATAAGGCTTTAACAAACTTAAGGCTTCTACTCGTGTATTAGTATCGGTTTGCTCTAGTGTTACTAGGTCTACCAAGCCTTGAACCAGCAGCGGAGACTGAATTTCCGAAGCGCTGCTTAGCAGCGAAAGAAACTTCTGCTGAGACTGGGCATCACTTAGCATGGCGTACTGCTCTGCTAAGCCCAGCAAGGCTTGCTTACTGTTTGAGTTAGCGCTGCTTTGAATAGCTGAGAGTAGTAAATCAAAGTCAGGGTTGTCTATGTTAAGCGCTGCTAGTTGCTCAATTGAGTTCGCTAAGCTTGCAGGATTATTTTGTATAGCGTGCTTTAGTGCATCAAACTGCGCTGCTTTATTTGGTTTAGCTTCATTATGTGCTTTGTTACTTAGCTCTATGTTATCTGGAGTGTGTTTAACGAGAACCTGCGCTGGTTTGCTAACAGGCTTATTGGCGAAATTATCTTCTAAGTTACTATTTCTAAATAATAAATCTGTATTTTTAGCACTGCTATTTACAGGGTTTTCCAGTGTTGCTAAATCTGTTTGTGAGTTTTCATGAGAGAAAGCCCCAGTGCTCGGCTTTGGATGGTAGATAACAGCAACGAGGTAGCCTGCGATAAAGGTGCCAGCTAAAGAGAGTACCCATCCATAAGTTTTCATCGTTGCTTCCTACTATTCCTTTTGAAGCCAAGTGTTATTCAACACTTGGCTTTATTTCATTTTAGGTTAAGCGTTATCGTGGCCAAAGAGAGATATCTACAGCGCCTTTGTGATTGATGTTAGCGTCACCAAATATTTCAATAGCGAGAATTTGGTAACCGTTCGATATTCCATCAGCTTTAAAACCTAAATCCGAGTTGTCCCAACGATTTACGTGAGGTCCAAAATCTAAGTTATGGTTGTTACCCTTAGAAGTAGGAGAGCGGCGTACGCTCCAAAACTGTTTGAAGCTTCGGTCGTTACCGCTACCACAATATTGTGCGCCATTCCGATCTACGACGTATACATCGTAAGTGGCGTTGTTGGCCTTAACTGTACCTTTGCTTTTCGCTGGAGCGCCGACTTTTTCATCCCAAGGTACGAATTTTCCAGGCCCTTTCCAGGTATCTACTACATAGTACTCTTGCGAGGTACTGCCACTGCATGACCACCCATATAGGGCCACTAAGGCTTTTTGAATATTGGAGTTACTGGTGAGCTCGCCAACGTTATAACCAATCTTGCGATATCTCGCCCCTGTATTCCAGCCTAATCCGCCAATGGCATCTTCGCCCCATGACTTAGCCATATCCCATTCGGCACGATAATGACGGTTTGCTTCGTTATATAAACCAAGCTTCACTTTACACGTTTTAATATCGTTTTGACTCAATTCAAACCAAGAGTAGAAGTTACCACGGTAGTAACCGGAGCCATAACCGTTGCCGGAGTCTGCAGCTGGGTCACAGATGGTTTTGCCTATGCTTGCCGCACTTACCGTGCTTGGAGCGGTTAAGAGTAAAGAGCTAAGCGTTAGTGTTAGCGCTAACAATGGAGTTTTCATTTAGGTGTCCCTATTCCGTTAAAGTTACCAACGAACTAGTCACACATGATTTCCTGTAGCGTGACTATACCACTCGTTAAGAGCACGTTTATCAACGTGATTCTAATGTGTATTTTTTGTTACGCCTTAGTATTGGATTGATATAATTTTAAGGTCAAATCGAATAGTAAAAACTCAAGAACTGGTCAAACTAAGCGAAGAAATTCAACGTCTTGTGAGATAACGAAATTGACATGTGAGAAAGTGTAAAGGCTTTGTAAAAAGGGGGCTTGGACAATGACATGCAGCTTTATAAGCGATTGCTTGTGTATCTTAGCAATCGCTATATTTCACGCTGGCTAGAGGCTAATAGAAGACGTTTAATCGAACATTCCTTCAATTGCAATATAATAGTTTAACTAATCAATAGAAGCTAAAATTGCGTCTAGCTTCGCGTATTTTTTGTACAATTCTTGTTCTTCGGTTTCACTATAATTGTGACTTAGCAGATCTATCTCTTTAAGTTGGATATCTCGCCATAGCTCCAAAGCTTGTAATTGTTCTTCGTTACTTAAGTTTGCTAGGACATTTACCTTTATCAAATCTGTTTGGTTATCAGCGAATAGCTGATCTAACTGCTGATAAAGTGTATTGAAGGTGACGTTTACTTTGAGTTTATCGGTGTTTTCAGCACTTTCTAATTGCTGTTCTAACGCGAGCATTTGCTTTCGCCAGTCTCTTGCAAGAGCTTGTTTATCGCTCGGTAAGTTAGCGATCGAAGCATCATAATCTACTACTACAAACGGGTCGCTTAAGTTTTCTAGATTGCGAACTTCTTCTGCGTGCAAACCCGAAAAATAGAATGCAAAAGCAAGAACAGGTGCGAACAGTCTTAGGTTTTGTTTAAGTCGGTAGTTCATGTTTAGTTCCTTGTAACTTTATTGGATTCTGCTGTTTGTTCTTATCGAATTAGCGAGCATCTTGCTCCGGCTGATACTCGAGTAAATCGCCAGGTTGGCATTCTAAAACCTGACAAATTGCGCTTAGTGTTGAAAACCTAATGGCTTTGGCGCGGCCTGTTTTCAAAATCGATAAGTTTTGAACGGATATGCCCACAGCGTCTGACAGATCGTTCAAACGCATTTTTCTTTTGGCTAGCATTACGTCTAGATTAATTACTATCGTCATTGCTCGCTCCTGCTAAATGGTTGCGTCAACATCGGCTTGAATTTGCATGCCCAACTTCATCACGTGGGCGACCATAATCATAAACAAGCCTGCTAGAAGTAATGGGAAGTCTAACTGTATATACTCCAAGCTTACCCATTCATGAGGCGGTGGAATAAGACCAAATAGGTGTTCTGGAGGCGGCGGTGGCATAAAGCCAAATAAATCTTCTGGAGGTGGTGGGAAAGGCAAGCCAATCGGCATTTCCATAGGAAACACTAATTGCTCGATGAGGTAGCTCGCAATACTGTTTACTGTAAACAGCGCAACTAATGCCCAGCCAATATATTGAAAACTGCGAGTGGTTTCTTGAGTGAAAACCTTGCCTTTACTGTAGGCTAAGAACAAACGGTCAATTTGCCAAATCAAACAAGCCATAATGAGGCTAGTGGTGAAAAATATAGCCACTGCAACAAAGCGCATAGTAAGTGACAGTGGTTCAGGGGGAGCAAAATGCAGGTCATTGTCGATGATTTGACCGTTCTCAAAGATAAGTTCGGGATAACCAAGCAGCATTTCCATAACCGTGTGAAAACTAAATACCCAAGGGCTGTGTTTCATTGGTTCAATATCTAAGCCCAGTTCGCTAGGGAAGCCCACCAAACAAATTAAAATTAAGGCAACTAAGCCCCATAGCATTAGTCGCATCCGTTTACCAACGATACTAATTGCTTCAAGTGATTGCATACCCTTGCTTCTCCATATAGGCAGTTTTCCTGATAAAAGATGTTTATTTATCGATTATCATTAAATAATGAATGGTAAAGTTGTTTGTGTAAACACTTTTTCTAGCTTTAATCGCGTAAAGTTGAGCGGGCTTTTACTTGCTTTAGTTATGATGAAACCGAGAAGAATTGATCTAGTAGCTTTGACTCGAAATGGGCTTTTGGGTAGTTTACGTCCATTAACTAACCTCTTATTCTGAGCTTTATGATTAAGCAATTAGAGACTCATTACAGACAGTTTTTACAGGGGCTGCAGACCAGTGATACTGCCCACGATATCGACCATATTGAGCGAGTCGTTAAATTGGCTACCTACCTGTGTATACAAGAAGAGGGCAAGCTTGAAGTAGTGGTTCCAGCCGCTTGGTTACACGATTGTGTATCACTGCCTAAAAACCACCCTCAGCGCAGGCTGGCTTCTAGTTTAGCGGCAAATAAGGCAGTTGATTTTCTTAAGTCAATTGCTTACCCAACTCATTACTTAAGTGACATTCATCATGCAATAGAAGCCCATAGTTACAGCGCAGATATTAAGCCAAGCAGCCTTGAAGCAAAGATTGTTCAAGATGCAGATCGTATAGACGCGCTAGGCGCCATAGGCATTAGTCGCTGTATTCAAGTAGGAACTGGCTTACAACGCCCACTTTATCATCGTGATGACCCAATGTGTGAATCAAGAGTACCTGATGATAGTCAATACACCATCGACCATTTCTTTATTAAATTACTGAACATTGCAGATACGGTGCACACCACAGCGGCTAAGCGCGAGGCTGAAAAACGTAGTCAATTTATGAGGGCGTATTTAGCCCAGTTAAGCGACGAACTAGAACCACCGCACTAAGTTTCAATTTCGGCTTGTTAATAAAACTAGCGGCTTTGCGCAATAAAAAAGGCCGCTAGTTAGCGGCCTTTTCGGTAACAATACTCTTAGTTACTGTCTTCTTCTTGAACCTTGCGTCGCGGCTTAGATTCAATCGCTTTTAGGTAATCGTGAGTCCACATTTGAGAGCGGATCTTACGACGGTTACCGCGCTGAACGTATTTGTTTTGCTGCTTGGCATCGATAATTCGCGCCTTGGTAGTATCAGCAAATTGTAGGTCCATTAAATCAATCACCCGCTGTTTAAGCTCGTCATTGTAAATAGGTACACCAACTTCAACACGCTCTTCGATGTTGCGGGTCATCCAATCGAAAGAGGCAATATAAACCTGATCTTCGCCGCTATGATGGAAGTGGAATACCCTTGGGTGCTCTAAGAAGCGATCGACAATGCTGATAATTTTTATATTGTCATTATTGCCTTCAAGCCCTGGTACTAAAGAACACATACCACGAATAATCATGCGGATTTTAACTCCCGCTTTACTGGCCGCATACAAGCGAGTGACTACGCCTTTGTCGACTAAGTTGTTCACTTTAATCGTGATTGCCGCAGGGTTGCCGGCGTTAGCTTGATTGATTTCGTAATCTATTAAACTAAACAAGCGTCGGCGCGTATCGTTGGGCGAAACAATAAGGTGTTGGAATTTAAAGCGTCGATAAGGCTTTTGAATGAAACTAAATACGTTTTCTACTTCTTGGCCAATTTCTTGGTTTTTGGTGAACAACGCAAAATCGGTATAAATTTTGGCCGTTTTCTCGTGAAAGTTGCCAGTGCCAATGTGGCTGTAATACACCCTTTGGTCGTCTTCTTTGCGGGTGATTAAAAGGAGCTTTGAGTGCACTTTTAGCGAAGGTACGCCAAATACTACTTTTACCCCAGCATCTGTAAGCATTTGCGCCCAGCCAATATTAGCTCCCTCATCAAAACGAGCGCGCAGTTCAATAACTACTGTAACTCGTTTGCCATTGTTAGCGGCATCAATTAGTGAGTTCATTAAGTGAGACTTTTTCGCCACGCGGTAGATATTGATTTTGATGCTGGTGACTTTGGGGTCAAAAGACGCTTGGCGTACAAACTCCGAAATATAACGGAATTTATGATAAGGGTAGTAGAGCAGAATATCCCGCGCGCTAATGGCATTAAATACCGTATCAAAGCTGTCGAAGTCACGGCAGTTCAGAGCAGGCAGCTTAGGGTTTTCTAAGTACTTTCTGCCCACATTTGGAAAACCAATGAAGTCTTTAAAGTTATGGTAGCGGCTACCACTTACGCTGTGGTCAAGTTTAGAAATGTGCAGCATTTTACTTAAACGCTTCACCATGCTGTTGGGCATTTCTCGATCGTAAACAAAGCGCACTGGTTCGGCGGTTAAACGCTGCTTAATACCCTCAGACATTTTTTCTAGCAGGCCTTGGTCTACTTCGTCTGTAAGATCGTACTCGGCATCTCGAGTCATCTTGATTGAGTAGGCCGCAACGGAATCGTATTCGTAAAAACCTCGTAACAAATCATCTAAACAGAAGCGGATGATGTTATCCAAAATGATTAAGGTTTTACGGGTTTTTGAGCCATCGGGCGGCAGTACCACAAAACGCGGTAAGCTGTCGGTTGGGATCTCAATCAATAGGTGGCTTTCTTTATCTGCTTTTTTTACTTCTACCGCAAGGTAGGTGTATTCGTCTTTTAAAAAGCGAACTAAGTCGGTACGTTTGGTTAATACTATTGGCGTAATATGACGCAATACTTTGTCTTTAAAGTATTTTCTTACCCAGTTTTGATGATTTTCGCTCAGTTGATCTTCGTTAATCAAAAAGATATTACGGCGCGCTAGGGTAAGAATAATCTCGCGATAGGTATCGTCGAAGTCTTGCTGCAGCTCTGCTAACTTGGCTTGTACGTCGTTGAGTAGTTGAATTGAGCCATCGTCTTTGGATTTAAGCTCATTAAGGATAATTCGACGTTTTAGTGCAGCAACCCTTACTTTATAAAACTCATCTTGGTTGTTGGAAAAAATACCTAAAAATCGAACTCGCTCGATAATCGGTACTGAATGGTCTTGCGCTTCTTGCAAAACTCGTTGATTAAACGAAAGCCAGCTTAACTCTTTCTCTATATATAGACTGTCGCTCATTGTTCACCTTTGATACTTACTTCTTAAAGTGGAGAATTAGTCTTGTTCAATATCTACCATTAGATCGTCGGCTAATGATTCCAAAGACTCTTGAATTGTGCCCAACTGTTCGTCGTTGGCACATGGCACACTGAGATTAGCGGTAAATATAAGGCCTCCCCAGTTGGGGGCGCTGGCAACATGGGTATTTATTTCGCTTAAACTTACACCCAGCGCATTAAGTGCTTGGGTCACCTCTTGTACAATGCCCACGCGGTCATTGGCGGTCACGGTAATAGCTACTTGCTGGTGGTCTTCATTATTACTGCTATCGCCTTCGGCAATATTCACCAGTAGATTTTGTTGATTAAGTAGATCATGGCTTAGGGCTTCAAGGTGTTGCTCGTCTACTTCTAAGTGCAGAATGCCTGCAAATTGGCCGGCTAGCTCAGTTAGGCTGCTGGCTAACCAGTTGCCTTTGTGCTGAACGACTAATGAGGATAATTGGTCAACGATGCCTGGTCGATCTTTACCAATGACACTTACCACGAGCTGTTTCATCTTGTTACTCCATAGCCTTGCACGCATTAGTTTTATTACAGCAAACTAATAGCGATGTTTCTGAGGGTTTAAAGTATGCATAGCTTTTAAGTAATTAGGAAGATACTTAAAGCCCCGCTTGGATAAAAAGCAAGCCAAGCATGCAATATAATTTCTTTGTAATATTAGATACATACAAATGTAACACATACCTGATAATGATAGTTGCTGAACGTTTTTTATCCCACCAAATTGTGACATTTTTTTTAGTATTTCACCCTGTAACAATACTGTCATAAAACTGCCATATACTTTCGCCAGACCTATTAAATTGTGAGGGATATATGACGCAGTCAGTGTCATTTAATAGTAGTGCTCAGCGGCTAATTAAGGACCGACTAACCCGCTACAGCGTAAGTGCTGGCGGGATTGTTGTTCTATTAGCACTGATCTTAATTTTCTTCTATTTATTGTATGTAGTTGCACCTATTTTCTACGGCGCGAGTTTAGAAAAATCTAAAACCATTCCGTTACAAGATAGCAGTGCCACAGTGGCTATTGGTGTTGAAGAGCAAAACGAAATTGCTTATCGCTTCAATGAAGACGGGCAGTTAAGCTTTTTCAACTTAATTGATAGCCAACGCGAGTTTCAAGACTATCAAGTTGAAGCAGACATTACTGCGTCTGACCGCACAGTGCCAAACCAAGGTTTGGTGGCTTACGGTACCGGTGATGGCTTGGCTTACATCGTTTCACCTAAGTTTGGTATTAGCTACCCTAACGACAAGCGTTTAATTACGCCAGGCATTGCTTACCCAATGGGTGAACAGTCCTTGATTATTGACCCAAAAGGACAAGCAATTGAACAGCTTGCCTTTGAGCGTCAAGAAGAGTCAGCAGTTGTAGCAGCGGTAACCGCCGATGGCCGAGGCTTGTTGGTTCGTTACGAAGCTGAAGAAGACATGTTTAATGAGTCTTTGGAATGGCTGCCCGAGACGGCCGATATTCCTAGCTTGCCAAGTAACATCGATCAAATCTTGGTAACGCCAGACTTACGCCGTTTATATATTCGTAACGGTAACCAGTTAGCTAACTACAATATCTCCGATATTGATAACGTTCGCTTAAACTCAGTGGACTTTATTAATAGTACCGACAGCAATGTCACTGATATTGCCTTACTAACCGGTGCTAGCTCTCTTATTGTTGCAAACGACAACGGCAAAATTAGCCAGTGGTTTGACGTAGCAAAAGATGGAGTGCGTAAGCTTACGCAAATTCGTGAGTTTGATGCAGGCGCTAAAGTAAACGAAATTGGTGTTGAGTACTTCCGTAAAGGCTTTGCTGTAAGTGGGGAAGATGGTTCTATTACCTTATTCCACACCACAGGCGGTGGCCGTTTAGTCCGTGAGGTGACCGATACTAAAGCCGTTAGCTTAGCTTTTTCTCCGCGAGCTAGTGGTTTACTAACTGAGACCGAAAACGGTCTTGAGTTTTATCACGTAGACAACGAGCACCCAGAAGTAACGTGGCGTGCTCTGTGGAGCAAAATTTGGTACGAAGGTTACCCCGAGCCGCAATATGTATGGCAATCAACCTCAGCCAGTGATGACTTTGAGCCTAAGCTCAGCTTAGTGCCAATTTCTTTTGGTACCATTAAAGCCGCTTTTTACGCGATGTTGTTTGCAGCGCCTATTGCTTTAGCTGGGGCTATCTACACTGCTTACTTTATGTCAGCGCCACTGCGCAAAGTGGTTAAGCCTACCGTAGAAATTATGGAAGCTTTACCCACGGTAATTTTGGGCTTTTTGGCGGGTTTATGGTTAGCGCCATTAATTGAAGACAACTTGCCTGGCGTAATTGCCATTATGTTGCTGCTGCCAGTAGGCTTTTTGCTCACTGCTTTTGCTTGGTCAAAAATGCCCAAGAAAGTACGCCAAATGCTGCCTGAAGGTTGGGATGCAATCGTACTTATTCCAGTTGTTTTGTTTATTGGCTGGGGCTGTATTCAAATTAGCCCAGCGCTTGAGCAGTGGATGTTTGACGGTGATGCGCGTTTATACCTAACCAATGAGCTAGGCATTAACTTCGACCAACGTAACTCTATGGTGGTGGGTTTAGCCATGGGCTTTGCAGTTATTCCTACGATTTTCTCTATTGCAGAAGACGCTATTTTCTCGGTGCCTAAGCACTTGAGTAATGGCTCTTTAGCATTGGGTGCTACGCCTTGGCAAACTTTAACTAAAGTGGTGATTTTAACTGCTAGCCCCGGCATTTTCTCGGCGGTAATGATGGGCCTTGGCCGCGCAGTGGGTGAAACCATGATTGTACTTATGGCTACCGGTAATACGCCAGTGATGGATTGGAGTATCTTCCAGGGTATGCGTACTTTATCGGCAAACATTGCGGTAGAGATGCCAGAGTCTGAAGTGGGAAGCTCTCACTACCGAGTGCTGTTCTTAGCAGCCTTTGTATTGTTTGTATTTACCTTTGCATTTAACACCATTGCTGAATTTGTGCGCCAACGTCTGCGCGACAAATATAGCTCGCTGTAAATAGGGATATGGGAACTAACCGATGAATAAGTGGTTTAAATCAGGTAACCCGTGGATTTGGATGACAGCGGGTGCGGTAAGCATAAGCTTGGTAGCAGTGATTGGATTGCTGCTATTAATTGCCGCACGCGGTCTGGTCTATTTCTGGCCAAGTCCTGTACTTGAAATGGAAGTCAAACAGTTTGGTGAAACCACAACTGTAATTGGCGAATTGTATGACACCGAGCTTGTGCCTATTGAGCGCTTAAAAGCCTCTGGTGCAAATTTGGAAGGCTTAGACGGCGACTTTGTAGAGCGCTTTTTGATTAAGACCGGTAACCGTGAATACGTAAATCTAGATTTTCGTTGGTTAACCGAGAATGAAATCTTATCGAAGAAGCAGCCTAAAGGTATGGCGGTAGTTGAGCGTCGCACCAACGGTAACTTTTACGGTTACGTTGAAGGTATTGTTAAAGGTGACACCACCATTAATGCTGCTGATGATGCTGATCACGAAAAGCTGTTTGAGTTGTTAGAACGCTCTAATGGCATTATTGACCAAGCCGACTCGCTGCAGCGTCATGATATTGGTGGCATTAACTACAGCCTAGAGCGTTTACGTTTAAAGCAGCGCAAGTATGAGCTGGCTGATGAACTAACGCCTGAACGCTTAGCTGGTATTGAAGCCGACGCCGAGCAATTGCATCAAGACTACTTGGTACTTGAGAAGCAGCTATTTGCTTACCGTGATGATGCACGCCGTGACCAACTGATTATCCGTGATATGCGCGGTGAGTTGGTGACAATTCCAATGGATAATGTATTGGATGTGTTCTTCCCAAATGAAATGAACTGGTTCCAAAAACTAGGGCATTGGGGACACCAAGCGGTTAAATTTATTGTGTCTGAGCCACGTGAAGCCAATACCGAGGGCGGGGTATTTCCAGCTATCTTTGGTACGGTATTCATGGTGATGTTGATGGCCGTTATTGTTACTCCACTAGGTGTTGTAGCTGCCATTTACTTGCACGAATATGCCGGCAATAACAGCTTTACTCGCTTAATACGAATCGCGGTAATTAACTTAGCTGGTGTACCTTCTATTGTTTACGGTGTATTTGGCTTAGGTTTCTTTGTTTATATGCTAGGTGGCAGTATTGACTCCTTGTTCTATCAAGAGTCACTACCTACGCCAACCTTTGGCTCACCAGGTGTAATTTGGGCAGCCCTTACCTTGGCAATTCTTACTTTGCCAGTGGTGATTGTGTCTACCGAAGAAGGTTTGTCGCGTATTCCTAGTGCGGTGCGTCAAGGCTCGTTAGCCTTAGGTGCAACTAAAGCCGAAACGCTGTGGCGTATTGTTATTCCAATGGCTAGCCCAGCCATTATGACTGGCCTTATTTTGGCGGTAGCCCGTGCAGCTGGTGAAGTAGCACCACTGATGTTAGTAGGTGTAGTGAAACTAGCACCAACATTACCGCTTGATGGCAACTTCCCGTTCATTCACCTAGAGCGTAAGTTCATGCACTTAGGCTTCCACATTTATGATGTGGGTTTCCAAAGCCCGAACGTAGAAGCAGCTCGACCTTTGGTGTACGCCACGGCATTTTTATTGGTAACGGTTATTATTGGCTTAAACTTAGCAGCCATCCAAATCCGTAACCGTTTACGCGAAAAGTTTAAAACGTTAGACCAATAAGCTAACGGCAATTTGTAGGAAAAAAAATGATTTCTTTGAATACAGAAAATAGTCGAGATACTAAATTAGATTTGGCTAACTTAACGGCAGAGCAAACTGCATTGGAAGTAAAGAACCTTGATCTTTACTACGGCAACAAACAAGCATTGTTCGATGTGTCGATGAAGATCCCGAAAGGGCAAGTTACCGCCTTTATTGGCCCGTCGGGCTGCGGTAAATCAACCTTACTGCGCTGTATTAACCGTATGAATGACTTGGTTGATATTTGTAAGATTAGCGGTGAGATATTGCTGCACGGACAAAACATTTACGATAAAAGCGTAGACGTAGCCGCACTGCGTCGTAACGTAGGTATGGTGTTTCAGCGTCCAAACCCATTCCCGAAGTCTATTTACGAGAATGTAGTATATGGTTTACGCCTACAAGGGATTAAAGATCGCCGCGTATTAGATGAAGCCGTAGAGCGCTCATTACGCGGTGCAGCCTTGTGGGAAGAGGTAAAAGACCGTTTGCACGAGAATGCCTTTGGTTTATCTGGTGGTCAGCAACAGCGTTTAGTGATTGCCCGCGCCATTGCGATTGAGCCTGAAGTGCTATTATTGGATGAACCAACATCAGCGCTTGACCCAATTTCTACATTGACGATTGAAGAGTTGATTAACGACCTTAAGAGTCGTTACACCGTGGTGATTGTAACTCACAACATGCAACAAGCAGCGCGAGTATCAGACCAAACAGCCTTTATGTATATGGGCGACATGGTGGAATATGCTGATACCAATACCTTGTTTACAACACCAGCGAAGAAGCAAACCGAAGATTACATTACAGGCCGTTACGGTTAATCCAACCGTCGCTGAGGAAAAGATATGGATAAGTTAAACATGAACAAACACATATCTGGTCAGTTTAATGCTGAACTAGATCATGTGCGCAATCAAATTATGGCAATGGGTGGTTTAGTTGAGCAGCAACTGATAGATGCCCTTAGCCTGTTAAGCCGACCAGACGCAGAGTTGGTGAGCAAGGTGATTAGCACCGACAGCAAAGTAAATTCTTTTGAAGTTGCTATTGATGAAGAGTGCACTCGCATTATTGCTAAGCGCCAACCTGCTGCTAGTGACTTACGCATTGTAATGGCGATTATTAAAACCATTGCTGATTTAGAGCGTATTGGCGATGCAGCAGAAAGCATTGCTCGTATGGTTGAGCGTAACATGGATAAACCGCTTAAAGCGTCTCTAACCAGCTTGGAGCACTTGGGTCAACACACCGCCAAAATGCTGCATGACGTGTTAGATGGTTTTGCACGTATGGATGTAGATATGGCGTGGAGTGTTCACCAAGAAGATAAAAAGGTGGATAAAGAATACGAGCGTCTTATTCGTGAGTTGATGACTTACATGATGGAAGACCCGCGTTCTATTCCTCAAGTGCTAGATGCATTAAATGCTGCACGTGCTATTGAGCGAGTGGGTGACCGTTGCCAAAACATTGCCGAGTACATTATCTACTTCGTAAGAGGTAAAGATATTCGCCATTTAGCCGGCGATGAAGTGGAAAAGCTGCTTTAAGCTTAAAATTTTCGAGCGAAAAAAGCTGGCGATTTGCCAGCTTTTTTGTTTATAGAGAAAAATACCTAAAATTTTTTCACTTTTCTGGTCTGATCTCTTCAAAAATGCATTTCTGTTTAATAACAACTTTTCCTGGTTTTGTATCTTTGGTCTCTTAGCTGGCGAATATTTCACTGTCAACTCAATTTTAAACTGTTGTTTAAAACAGGCTGTAAGTGCTTATTTAATATGATGTAACTTTCGTCTAATTGTCCTTCTCAGAGCCTTACTTAACACTCTTCCCTTTACGTAAACGTTAATTGCTTGTTGGCATTTAGCTAACCCAAACGTTAATTGGTATTTAAATTACGTAATTTAATTTCTTTTTGCGACAAAGGTAGTAAACGAAAGGTTACCCGTTTGTTAATTAATTAGAGTTAATACTTTAAATAAAGCTTTGCTTTTGTTTTTGCGGGTGTTATAAAAAACAGGGTCTTGGGGAGGTTTTTAAACGGTTGTTTAATTTATTTCTCGATTTAAGACAAGGTTTGGTGTTTATCGTTGAGGCTGTTTTATTTTTGTAACTGTAATTACAACTACGTAAAAGCTACATGTTTGGGTCGCAATTTACGTTAGATACAGTGGCAATTTACAAACAGGTGAACACTTAGCTAAATAAAGCCGACCAGGTTAATAAGCAGTGGCCAACGAGCTTAATAACAAGGCTAGACAAGGAGCAAAAGCCACAGTCAAAAGCAACAATAATGCTGATACGGCGCTCCAAACTTAGCTCGGTACTTTTAGACAAAAAAAGCAAAAGTTAAAAGTATCGAGTTGTATTTTCCAAGCCTATGTTGCTTGGCATTAATTAAAGAGTAACCGCACAAATAGCGGTACCAAAAAACTACGTGAATGAGTGATACAAACTACTTGTATCGAGGAATAGAGTCTAAGAGGGATTGAACATGACATTAACAAGAGAACAGCAAATTCAAGCATTAGAAAAAGACTGGGCAGAGAACCCTCGCTGGAAAGGCGTTAAGCGTCCTTATACTGCTGAAGAAGTAGTGAAACTGCGTGGTTCTATTATCCCTGAAAATACCATTGCTCGACGTGGCGCCGAGAAGTTATGGACCTTAGTAAATGGCCAAGCTAAAAAGGGTTATGTTAACTGTTTAGGCGCTTTAACCGGCGGCCAAGCCGTTCAGCAAGCTAAAGCGGGCATCGAAGCTATCTACTTATCAGGGTGGCAGGTTGCCGCCGATAATAACTCTGCCTCTAGTATGTACCCTGATCAATCGCTATACCCAGTAGACTCCGTGCCTAAAGTGGTTGAGCGCATTAACAACTCTTTCCAACGTGCCGACCAAATTCAATGGGCCAATGGTCTGTCTCCTGCAAATGGTGGCTTAGACTACTTCTTGCCAATTGTTGCCGACGCAGAAGCGGGTTTTGGCGGGGTGTTAAACGCCTTTGAGCTAATGAAGAACATGATCAAAGCAGGTGCTGCTGGTGTTCACTTTGAAGATCAACTTGCTTCAGTTAAAAAATGTGGTCACATGGGTGGTAAGGTACTGGTTCCAACCCAAGAAGCAGTGCAAAAACTGGTTGCAGCACGCTTTGCGGCTGACGTTGCTGATGTTCCTACCTTGGTTATTGCTCGTACCGATGCGAACGCCGCGGACTTGCTAACTTCTGATGTAGACCCATACGACGCTGAGTTTGTGGAAGGCGAACGTACCGCAGAAGGTTTCTACAAGGTGCGCGCTGGTATCGATCAAGCAATTAGCCGAGGCCTAGCCTATGCAGAGTACGCCGATTTAATTTGGTGTGAAACTGCAACACCTTGCTTGGAAGAAGCTCGCAAATTTGCCGAAGCTATTCATGCTAAGCACCCAGGTCAGCTGTTAGCTTACAACTGTTCACCATCATTTAACTGGCGTAAGAATCTAGATGATGAAACTATTGCTAAGTTCCAGCAAGAGCTTAGCGACATGGGTTATAAGTACCAGTTCATCACCTTAGCCGGTATTCATAACATGTGGTACAACATGTTTGACCTTGCCCATAACTATGCGCAAGGTGAGGGCATGAAGCACTACGTGAACATGGTTCAAGAGAAAGAGTTCCAAGCGGCTGACCGAGGCTACACCTTCGTGGCTCACCAACAAGAGGTAGGTACAGGCTACTTTGACCAAGTAACCAACGTGATTCAAGGTGGTAAATCTTCAGTAACTGCCTTAACCGGTTCTACCGAAGAAGAGCAATTTAGTTAAGGTTTAATACTTAGACACTAATAATAAAAACGCTATGTAATACCTATTTGAGCAGCCTAAGGGCTGCTCTTTTTCTACTTAACCTGAACTCGGGATAAGGAAGTGACGATAACTCTACTAGCCAGTACTTAATCTAGTTTCATGTTTCTGGCGAGATAGTTTTACTTAGTTCAAGACGAAGCTGCGCGCCAATAGCTGGTCTATTGCAAGTAGCTTCAACACCGAAATAAGTAAAAATAGCCGCTAGATACCAGTTTATTATCCCGAGCTCAGGTTACTTATTTCGGCTGATAGTTGCTCACAAATTTTTGAGCGTGCAGAAGCACCTTGGGGTATAGCGCTAAAAATGCTGCCTCAAGTTCTGCAGAGTGGCAAAGTATACCCTCGTAGAGTAGCTCTAGCTTCACTGGGCGGCGCAGGCGCCGGCTTATAGCGCGTAAGGTGCCGGCAACACTGTCTTGATGCTGGTATTGTTCTAACCAATTATATTCACGCATATGGCTGGCGGTATGTTTGGCTTTGCCTGTTAATGGAAAGTGCTGGAGTTCTTCATAACACTGGCTTATAAACTCAGAACGCGAGTTGGTAGAAAAACGTTGCCAGTGCAAACTCAGCAAGTAGTCGAAATACACGTCTAGAGCTATACCAGAGTAGCGCCTTAAACTGGCTTGAAAACAGTGAGCTAAACCCAGATGATTGACTTGCTGATCGGTAAAGCTATCTATTTTACGGTGGAGCTTGATACCGAGTTGTACCTCGCTGTGGTAACTCTGCCAGTTTTGTCCTTTTACAAAGTCGCCCAGAAAAGCGCCCACAATAGACGTGTTAGTATGCTGTGCAATCTGAAAGTGAGCTAAATAGTTCATTCACTAAGCATATATTAGGTAGCGGCACTTAGGCAGCTTTAGCTACATTAAATCCAGTTGTTGCATGTATTGCTTAAAACCTTCAATCCAATAGTCACTATGTTCATAAAAAAGTGCGTGGCCGTTTGCTGATGAGCCTAGATAATAAAACTGAAAATCTATCTGTCCGCCGGCTTCCTTAAAAGCTTGAGCGTAGCTTTCAATTTCACTATCTGAGTAATAAGGATCGTTTCGGCCATACAAAAATAAGTGAGGGAGTGGGTTGTTTTTAGCTGCCTGGCTAAACAGGCCTTGATTACTCGCAAGTGGGGTTTTGATTTGGCATTGGCCACCCATCCAACCGCCGGAAAAATTAACTACGCCTTTAAACTTTTGAGGGTGTTTAGCTGCGTAAACTACCGATAACAATCCTCCTCGAGAATGACCACTAATAACAATTTTTTCTTGGTCTAGCCAAGTTTGTTGCTGCAGGTATTGCATGGTGGCATCTAAGCTTTGCGAAGCATAGTTAATGCCCGACTCAACGCTATTTACACTGCAATTGTAAGATTCATTATAACTGCCTTGTGATGCACCTCTGCCTCGTCGCATTGGTATTAGCAAAGCAATGTTGTGTTTGTTTAAGTAAGCGCCAAATCCCCATGGCTTAATGGTTAGTGTGTTGGCTATTACGCCGGGCCCAGTAGAACCATGGTTAAAGATGACCAGTGGAAAAGGGCCTTCGCCTGCGGGTTTATATAAGGTTGCTTCTAACTGAATTTGCTTATCCCACAGCAGACCTTGCTCGGTCATTGGTATGTTTATGGTTTCTCCCTGATCGAAAGCTTGGGCGATAGTTGCTAATAAGGTGAGTAATAGCGGGGTGAAGCGAAGCATCATAGCTTTAAAATCCTTAACAAGCTTGATTGGTGAGAATAGTTGCAATCAATAGCTTACCACTGCTGCTGTGGGCTTGGTTTGGCTTTTGTTAAAAAAGTGAAGGTGATTGAAATTGACTGTGGGAGAATTGCAGACAAAAAAAATCCAGCTCAAGGCTGGACAAAAAAACATAAGGAATGACTAATACGTGCTATCGCTAAGAGCACAATAGCAGGGGCGATTAGTGGCCCCATAAATCGACAAATTCAGTATCGGCTGAATGCGACGCCATAGGATGAGAGCGCCAAGCAATTTATGGATTAATCTTAGCGTGACAAAGCTCACAAAACAACCTGTTTTTGTAATTTTTTTACTAAAATATACAGGTTTTTTCTAATTTACTTAGCTGTGTGTCACGCTAATGCTGAAATATTGTTGTAATATTACCTTATGCGTCAGGGCTTAAAGGCTCTTGTTCTGCAAGCATTTCTAGCAATGATATTGCAACACCTACAAAGTCAGTATCGGTAATTATTCCGATCAGCTTCTTACCTTCTACTACTGGCAGGCATCCAATGCGATGCCGCTCGATGTGCTTAGCGGCTTGTCCAACCCCTGCCGCTGCATCTACGGTATGCAACTTGGTCAACATAATGTGTTTGAGCATTATTTGCTGTTCATGTGCGCGGCGCTGGGATTCGGAAGTTTTGCTAAGGTTTGATTCTTGTGCGGCTAGTAAGGTTCGTTCGCTCACTAAACCAATAAGGTGTTGCTGACTATCCACTATAGGGAGATGGCGAATTTTGTGTTCGTTACACAGGCTAATAGCTTCTTCAAGCGTGGTCTGCTCAAAAGCAGTATGCGGGTTAGTGGTCATGATGTCGGCTACTTTAATCATAACGATACCTCTTGTTGTTTTCTCTCCTTTAAATTTAGTGTGTTAGCCAGAAAAGAGCTTGATGGAAATCAAGCTAATTAACGGCTTTGTAAACGGTTTATTAAAGTTGCTGTCTAGCTAGAAAAACTAACAAAAAATCGCTGTATTTTTTGCAAAATAAGCGATCTTCTGCTGCAAGTGTTGTTAATGACATGCTAGATATACTGGGAGTGATGGTGCTATTTCAATTTGTCTAGGTTATTGCTAAAAAAGTGTTTGAAATAAACGGTTTGCATAGTCGTCTGTCATGCCCGCGATGTAGTCTGCAATCACCCTGGCTTGGCTTTCGTTGTCTTCACCTGCTTGCAACCAACGGCTGCGAGTATTGATGGGCAGTAAACGCTCTGGGTCGCTGGCAAAAGCTTGAAATAACTCCATAACCACTTGCTGGCCTTTAAAGCGAACCATTTCTATCTCAGGTGTTTGAATCACATAGTGCAATACAAAGCGTTTTAATACATCTAGCGCTTGCGCCATGGGAGGATCCATTTTAGCCTGATAGTCCAGCTGAGGTTCCTCAAATTTTGTTTGCGCTTGTAAGCTTATAGCGGTAATAAACCCATTAACAAGGCTGCCAATAGCATCTTTTTGATCGTAGTGATGTCGGCTAAATAACTTAACCGACAGCCCGCCTATTTCATCTGCTAGCCAGCAATCCTTTATGTCGGCAATGGCCGAAGCTACCTGTTCTTGCCAGTCGTGTCGGCTAACTATGCCCATCACAATGGCGTCTTCTAAATCATGCACCCCATAAGCAATGTCATCAGCTAGCTCCATTATCGAGCAATCTAAGGATTTGTAGTTAGTTTTACGGTGATGAGTCTCGCCTAGGCTGCGACTGCCAACAAAGGTGGTTCTGTCAGCTTGGCTTAAGCTCTCAAGCACCCAGTTGTAGAGGTGTTTGTCGTCATCATAAATACCTTTAGCTGGCGCCCAGTCCGCCACTTTTAACTGACGAAAACTCTTGGCCACAGGCGGGAGAGGGTTTCTTTGCAATTGGCTGAGTAAGCAAGGGTATTTCATTATTCCTAGCAGAGTTCGCCGAGTAAGGTTCATGCCATTAGCGCGAGTATAAGGCTCAAGCTTGGTGAGAATGCGAAAGGTTTGTGCGTTGCCTTCAAAGCCGCCATCATCACGCATCATGTAATTGAGCGCCACTTCACCGCCGTGGCCAAAGGGCGGATGACCAATATCGTGAGCTAAGCAAAGGCTCTCGATAAGGTTTAGCTCGGGCAATAGCCTGTTTTGTGGCTGATTGTTAGCACTAATGTGGCCAACAATGCCGGTGCCAATTTGCGCCACTTCTAAGGAGTGGGTGAGGCGAGTGCGGTAGAAATCATTGTTGCCAATACTAAGGACTTGGGTTTTGTTTTGCAGGCGACGAAAGGCTGCGGAATGCAAAATTCGCGCTCTGTCTCGCTGCCAAACGCTGCGATGATCGTTACGTCTCTGGTTTTGTTCTTCGGCGTATCTTGCTGTTCCAGCTTGTTTGCTTAGTTCACTCATTGCACGCTCCCACATTGCTTACAACTACACTACAACAGATTATCTAAAAATAACATGGCCTTAAGCTGATGCTCTTGGCTGAATTGTGGGTAATAAAAAAGGGTGCTTAAAGCACCCTTGTTGAATTTTTTTAAAGCAAGCCGCCATTAATCGGCTTGGCGATAACCGTCTAAGAAAGTTGCTATGCGGCCAATAGCCTCACGCAACTCTTCTTCACGAGGCAAAAATACAATGCGGAAGTGATCTGGTTTGGTCCAGTTGAAACCAGTACCTTGCACCACCAAAATTTTCTCTTGCTGTAGCAAATCTAAGGCGAACTGTTGATCGTCTTTAATGTTGAATTTTTTCACATCAAGTTTAGGGAACAAGTACATCGCGCCTTGGGGTTTTACGCAGCTTACTCCAGGAATGTCATTGAGTAGTTGCCAAGCTAGGTTGCGCTGCTCATATAAACGACCGCCGGGTACGATTAGCTCGTTAATGCTTTGGTAACCACCTAGTGCGGTTTGAATGGCATGCTGAACTGGCACATTGGCACACAAGCGCATTGAGGCCAACATATCTAAACCATCTATGTAATCTTTAGCGCGATGTTTAGGACCGCTTACTAGCATCCAACCCGAGCGGAAACCACAGACTCGATAAGCCTTAGATAAACCGTTAAAGGTGAGGGTTAATACGTCGTCTGACAAAGTAGACATCGGCACATGTTGGGCTTCATCGTAAATCACTTTTGAGTAGATCTCATCGGCAAACAAAATCAGATTATGCTGACGTGCTAACTCTACTAACTCTAGAAGCAGCTCTTTGCTATAAACAGCGCCAGTAGGATTGTTTGGGTTAATTACCACTAAGCCTTTGGTGCGTGGAGTAATTTTGCTACGAATATCTTCAATGTCTGGGAACCAGCCTGCTTGTTCATCACATTCGTAATGTACTGGGTTACCGCCAGATAGTGTTACAGCGGCTGTCCATAATGGGTAGTCGGGAGCTGGCACTAACATTTCATCGCCATTATTAAGCAGCGCTTGCATGGCCATTACGATTAGCTCACTCACACCGTTACCTAAATAGATATCTTCTAGGGTAGTAGTGCGTAAGCCTTGCAATTGATAATGATGCATCACCGCTTTGCGGGCAGAGAATAAACCTTTTGAGTCACAGTAGCCTTGGGCGGTAGGTAGGTTATGAATAACATCTACCAGAATTTCTTCAGGGGCTTCAAAATTAAATTCGGCAGTATTGCCAATATTTAATTTGATAACACGGTGGCCGTCTTCTTCGAGGCGTTTTGCTTGTTTCAGCACTGGACCACGGATGTCGTAACATACGTTGTCTAGCTTATGTGACTTCTCTATTTGATACATGATGATAATGGGTCCCTTTACAATAAACGTATTAACTTATTTTTTGCGGTAGCATGCAAGTGTTTAGGCAAGCTAATTGCGCTTTTTCAGGATTTTTTATTAAGAAAGCGCAGAACCGCGTTAGATGGTGATAAACTGGCCGCGCAACATAATTGACTACTGCGAGACTATGTTAGAACTCAAACACTTAAAAACCTTGCAAGCCTTAAGAGAAACCGGCTCTTTGGTGGTAGCTGCGCAGCGTTTATGCTTAACCCAATCGGCACTTTCGCATCAGCTCAAAGAGTTAGAGTCGCGCATTGGGGCGAAGCTGTTTGTGCGTAAAACCAAGCCTTTGCGTTTTACTATGGCAGGCTTACGGGTGTTAGAGTTAGCAGATAATGTGCTAGAACAAGTTCAACATACTGAGCGTGAACTGGCCCGTTTAGTTGGTGGTCAAGCGGGGCGTTTGCACTTAGCCATTGAGTGTCATAGTTGCTTTAACTGGTTGATGCCTGCTATCGATAATTACCGAGGTTTGTGGCCAGATGTTGAGTTAGATTTTAGCAGCGGCTTTAGTTTTGAACCCTTACCAGAACTTGCCCAAGGGCAACTGGATTTGGTTATTACTTCAGACCCTCAGCCCAGTGAAGGCATTGTATTTTCGCCACTGTTCTCTTATCAGCCGACCCTTGCTTTAAGCCCTAGTCATCCTTTGGTAGACAAGCCGGTAATAGAAGCAGAAGATTTTGCCAATCAAGTGCTCATTTCTTACCCAGTAGATACTCATCGTTTAGATCTGTTTAATCTGTTTTTAGACCCTGCTGGCGTTGAACCCTTAGCGGTACGTAAAGTGGATATGACGATTATGATGATGCAGCTGGTAGCCAGTGGCCGCGGGGTAGCAGTATTGCCAAATTGGGCATTAACTGAATATGTTAATAAAGGCTACATTGTGACGCGTGAGCTAGGAGATGGGAAACTGTGGCAAAACTTATATGCGGCGCGCCATGAAAGCCATCAAGACAGCGCCTATATCGAAGCGTTTTTAGATATTGCCCGGGAGCATTGTTTTAGTCATCTCGATGGTATTAAAGCTATCGGTGATAAATAACCGACGACTAAATAGGGTCTACAGCGATTAGTTGGTTATCAAACATGTTTTTGATTAAGCCAACAAACTCATCAATGAATTGCTGTTGCTGCTGGGTAGGGCTAGACATCCACACCCCAGAGAGAACTTGTTCTAAGTCGTTAACTATTGCATCTATCTCGCGAATCACGGTAAAGCGATGTTCACTGTCTAAATGCTCATGTTGACGACAAACCAACATCACGCTTTCTGATAGTTGCTCAGAGACATAGTCGCAAATAGTTAAGGGATTTTGCTGAGCTTGAGTATGCTCAAACAGCGCTAAGTTATCTGTTAAAAATCCAATTAACTGAATGTAACCTTCACTATCAGTTACCATCGTGCGTATATCCTCTCTCAAAAGTATTAGCCCTAGTGTATAACGAATACGCGCGAATACAACATGCGCTAAGACACATTTGTTAACACTTATAGGGTTTGGGTTAGCTCCGCCGAGTGAATGTAAGCCTGCAAGCAGTTACTTGGCAAATATAAGCGCGGATTGGCACGGCGTAAGTCGCGCAAATGATATTCCAATAAGCGTTTATCTATTGGTGTATTGCTTTCGGTTTGTTGTAACCACTGTACCAAGCTTTGAGTATTTTGTTGGAAGCCCTGTTCTAAACTCGCAATTTGTTGTTTGGTTTTAAGCATTTCATCAACATTAAGCGGCGAGCGTTGCACCATATTTATGAGGTAAGGCGTAAGTATACTCGCTTGCTTCATGTAACTATCGTTCACTGGTACCGGTGATAACTTTAAGTTTTGTTGGCGCTCCAGTTGGCCGCAAATATGGTTAGCTTTAAGCAGCGCAACGGTTTGCTGGATAATTTGGTTAGTATCAAAACCTTCGCCATACATTTCATGAATGCCGGTGGCTAAATCGTGCTTAGCTAAACGTACTTTAGGAAAAGTGAGCTGTTCTCGGGTAAACAACCTAACTCGGCTAGGTGCTGCTGGTCGCGGCACAATAATCGCTACTTGGTTTCTTTTTTGTTCAAAGTACAAGTTTGCAACGGCATGTTGCTGCTCGCTAATGCTGATGAGTTGGCCGCTAATTTGGCATCCTAGAGATTTAGGCACATCACCTAAATGGCTGGCACTTACGTATTGATGCGGGTAGTCGGGTAGTGCTTGAATTTGTCCTAGTTGGCGCTGCATAAAGTGAGTCGCGATAGCTGCGCGACATATCGCGTTTTCACCTATCGCAGGCGGATTCAATACCTTCCAGCCAATCAACACAGCGGTAAGCAGCAACAAGCTGCTACTAATTGCTATTAAGGGTTGACGCCGAATGATCATGTTGGCCTCACAAGACAAAGAAAATCACAGATAGTTAAGTTATCTGTTACTTGCCGAAAAACTAAAGAGATTATTGAAAGTATAGTTCACGTACAGCTTAGAAAAAGGGAATCTATCTCTTTGTTCAGTAGCGATATATCGGTAAATACAATGTAGAGTCTTTGATATAACGTAAGCTGCATAAACAAAAAAGCGCTATCAACTAGCGCTATTTTTAATGCATGGTGCGTGGTTATAGCTAGGCAATTTGCCGTTTGAAAGGTGGTTGCTCTGCCAGTTCAACAGTGCCTTTGGGTTTACTACAACAGCTTAGGATTTGCCCTTTAGGAATGTTAGCTAAAGGCGTGTGGCTATATTCCACTTCGCCTTTTACTAGGGTGGTTCTGCAGGCGCCGCACACACCTTCTCGGCAATGATACTCCGGCGTAAAGCCAGCTTGCTCATACGCTTCTAAGATGCTTTTGTGGTGGCTATCAACCACCACTTCTATTCCGCCTGCAATAACGCGGCCTTCTTTTTGAGACATTACAGCTCAAAGTCCTCGAAGTCGTCGATATCAATACTAGAGTCAATTTGCCCTACTAAGTAAGAGCTAATCTCTGCTTCTTGTGGTGCCACTTGTACGTTGTCTGATACCAACCAAGAGTTAATCCAAGGGATAGGATTGCTTCGATCTTCAAAGCAAGGTAACAAACCTACAGCCTGCATGCGGGTATTGGTAATGTATTCAACGTATTGGCAAAGAATGTCTTCATTTAAACCAATCATTGAACCATCTTTGAATAGATATTTTGCCCATTCTTTTTCTTGCTCTGCAGCATCAGTAAACATGCGCCATGCATCTACTTCACACTCGGCAGCAATTTCGGCCATTTCTGGATCGTCTTTGCCTTCGCGCATTAGGTTAATCATGTGCTGAGTACCGGTTAAATGCAGTGCTTCGTCACGGGCAATTAGCTTAATGATTTTGGCATTACCTTCCATTAACTCGCGCTCAGCAAAGGCGAATGAACAGGCAAAGCTTACATAAAAGCGAATCGCTTCAAGTACGTTTACTGACATTATACAGAGGTAGAGCTTTTTCTTAAGTTCTCGCACTGTGATGTTATGAACCACACCATCAACCTCGTGCTCACCTTCGCCATGTAGGTGGTAAATAGAGGTGGCTTGAATAAGTTCGTCGTAGTAGCCAGCAATGTCGTTGGCGCGTTTGATGATCTCTTCATTTTTCATGATGTCATCAAATACTTCACCAGGATTGCCCATTACATTGCGGATAATGTGGGTGTATGAGCGAGAGTGAATAGTTTCACTAAAGGCCCAAGTTTCAATCCAAGTTTCTAGCTCTGGCAAACTTACTAGTGGCAACAAAGCCACGTTAGGCGAGCGCCCTTGAATACTATCCAGCAGAGTTTGGTACTTAAGGTTACTAATAAAAATATGCTGCTCGTGAGCCGGCAGTTTGTTGTAATCAATACGGTCACGGCTTACGTCTACTTCTTCTGGACGCCAGAAGAAAGACAATTGTTTTTCGATTAATTTCTCAAAAATCTCATGGCGTTGTTGGTCATAACGGGCCACGTTTACAGGCTGACCAAAGAACATTGGCTCTTTGGTAGCGTCGTTGGCATTTTGAGTAAAAATTGAGTAGCTCATCTACATTTTTCCTAAAAATTTCTTAATGCGCTTTAGCGCGTAAACTTGGCTTAAATCTTACATGCACCGCCAGCGCAATCATCATCTTCTGGCTCTGGCTTCATATTATCATGCTGGTCGCTAGCACCGTCTCGGGTGTTATGGTAGTACAGCGTTTTGACCCCGTATTTGTAGGCCGTTAGCAAGTCGGCAATTAATGCCTTCATTGGTACGCGGTTACCTTCATAGCGGCTTGGGTCGTAGTTAGTGTTAGCCGAGATGCTTTGGTCAACAAACTTCTGCATTAAGCCAACTAGCTGCAAGTAACCCTCGTTGCTAGGAATATCCCATAGCAGTTCATAGTTATCTTTAAGTGCTTCAAACTCTGGCACTACTTGCTTCAAAATACCGTCTTTACTGGCTTTAACGCTAATAAAGCCACGTGGAGGCTCAATACCGTTAGTGGCATTTGAGATCTGACTAGATGTCTCTGAAGGCATTAGGGCAGAAAGCGTTGAGTTGCGTAAGCCGTGAGTCACAATCTCTTCGCGAAGCTCTTCCCAGTCGTAATGTAATGGCTCATCACTTAGCTTGTCTAAAGACTGCTTATAGGTGTCGATAGGCAATACACCTTGCGAGTAGGTGGTTTCGTTGAACATTGGGCAAGCGCCTTGTTCTTTGGCTAAGCGCATAGACGCTTTAAGCAACCAGTATTGAATCGCTTCAAAAGTACGGTGAGTAAGGTTATTAGCACTACCATCACTGTATTTAGTGCCATTTTTGGCTAGGTAGTAGGCGTAGTTGATAACACCTATACCTAAGGTACGGCGGCCATCAGAGCCTTTTTTCGCGGCTTTAATTGGGTAGTCTTGATAATCGAGTAGGCTATCGAGAGCCCGAACAGCAAGGTCAGATAGCTCTTCTAGCTCGTTTAAGTCTTCAATAGCACCTAAGTTAAAAGCTGAAAGAGTACAAAGGGCAATCTCGCCATTTTCATCATGTACGTGTTGTAGCGGCTTAGTTGGTAAGGCAATTTCTAAACAAAGGTTAGATTGGCGTACCGGCGCTTGTGCTGGGTCAAATGGACTGTGAGTATTACAGTGGTCTACGTTTTGAATGTAGATTCGACCGGTAGAGGCGCGCTCTTGCATTAGCAACGAGAACAGATCAACGGCTTTAATTTTCTCTTTACGAATGCTTGGGTCTTGCTCGTATTTTACATACAAGCTTTCAAATTTTTCTTGGTCTTCAAAGAAGGCGTCGTAAAGCCCAGGTGCATCACTTGGCGAGAATAGGGTGATGTTTTCACCTTTCACCAAACGTTGGTACATCAGCTTGTTAAGCTGTACACCGTAGTCCATATGACGAACGCGGTTATCGTCTACACCACGGTTGTTTTTAAGCACTAGCAGTGATTCTACTTCTAAGTGCCAGAATGGGTAGAAAATAGTGGCTGCACCACCGCGAACGCCGCCTTGCGAACAACATTTAACCGCAGTTTGGAAGTACTTATAAAAAGGAATACAACCCGTATGGAAGGCTTCGCCACCGCGAATTTCACTGCCTAGGGCGCGAATACGACCAGCGTTAATACCAATGCCCGCGCGTTGTGAAACATAAGTCACAATGGATGAAGCAGTAGCATTAATTGATTCCAAGCTATCGCCACATTCAATCAATACACAAGAGCTAAATTGGCGAGTAGGGGTACGTACACCTGACATAATTGGTGTAGGTAACGAGATTTTGAATTTCGACGTCGCGTCGTAAAAACGCCGGATGTATTTAAGTCGAACCGACTTGTCATAGTGAGCAAATAGGCAAGCTGCTACCAAAATATACAAGAACTGGGCGCTTTCGAAAATCTCACCGGTCACTCGGTTTTGTACTAGGTATTTACCTTCAAGTTGCTTAACTGCGCCGTATGAGAAGTCCATGTCGCGCCAATGGTCGATAAAGTCGTCCATTTGGGCAAATTCTTCAGGGCTGTAGTCTTTAAGCAAATGCATGTCGTAGCGGCCAGCTTCACACTGTTTTACTACATGGTCGTAAAGCTTAGGTGGCTCAAATTGGCCATAGGCTTTTTTGCGTAAATGGAATACCGCTAAACGCGCCGCCAAAAACTGGTAATCTGGCGTTTCTTGAGAGATTAAATCTGCCGCAGCCTTAATAATGGTTTCATGAATATCTTTAGTGGCCATGCCATCGTAGAACTGGATATGAGACTTAAGTTCTACCTGCGATACCGAGACATTTTTAAGGCCTTTGGCGGCCCAAGTTATCACTCGGTGAATCTTGTCTAAGTTGATCGCTTCTTGTTTACCGCTGCGTTTGGTTATCAGAAGATCTTTATTCATGAAGGGGAGGCCCTGTTATCCTAATTTCGCTACTGCTTATCTAGTACTGCTATTCTTCCTTAGCCACTAGATATAGTGTTTTCAAATTTTATGGATACAAGATAATGAGGTTTTGGCTTTTTCGCAAGTCTTGGCAAAGTTGAAGATATTGTGTATAACTTGCAAATAACTTGGCTATGTTAGTAGTTACTAACTAGCTATCTATATAAGCTGACTAAGCTTGCATTAATGCAAGTTTTTTTTCGTAAAATTTTACTCAAAAAATTTATTTTTATAAAACTTGAACTTGCTTACAAATCGCCCAGCCAGTCGATTATTGTTTGTTCGAGCTGTTCACTTTTTTGGCAGTGAATATTTGCAGCCCATTGCTCAACTTTGTCCTCTTCAGAGAGATAACCCCACAGGGCAAGTAGGGTAGTCATATTGGTAACATTGCCCGCCTGAATATCGCGTTCAGCATCGCCCACATATAAGCAGTTCTCAGGCTTAACCTTTATGATTTGGCAAGCCAAAAGCATGGGCGCTGGGTCGGGCTTACGCAGTGGCAGTGTATCACCACCAACCAGTACTCCCGACTGTTCAAACTCGGGGAAGAAGCGAAGTAACTGCTTACTTAAGCCCTCGGGTTTATTAGTAATTACACCCCAAGGGATCTGGTGTTGGTTAAGCCATTGTAATGCTTGTTTAATACCGGGGAAAAAATCGGTGCCTTGGCAGATGTTTTGCTCGTAGTAGTCAAGTAATTGTTGGCGTAATTCAGCTTGGGGTTGTTGCTCCCAAAGGTTGCCAAAGCCAGCCTTTAGCAAACCTATAGCGCCATGAGAGCTAAGCTGGCGCGCTTGGGCTAAGCTGAGCGGCGCCTGTTGGTGTTGCTCTAGCACATAGTTAGCAGCAGCGCCTAAGTCTGGTGCAGTATCAAGTAAGGTACCATCAAGGTCGAACAATACCGCCGCTTGCTTATTCATTATTGCTCCGGTTTAGCTAATTGCACCATGTAGTTAACATCTACGTTTCGACTTAAGCGAAAGCTTTCAATAATAGGTGTAAATTGCACACCACTAATGGCTTCGCTACGTAAGTTGCTTTGGTCGGCCCATGCTAGTAGCTCGGAAGGGCGAATGAACTTGTCATGTTGATGAGTGCCATCAGGTACAATTTTTAGTAACTTCTCTGCAGCCAGAATCATATAAAGGTAGGCTTTAGGCGTTCGGTTAATGGTAGAGACAAATACTTTACCGCCCGGTTTTACCATGCTGGCACAAGCAGCTATCACTGAACCTGGGTCCGGTACGTGTTCTATCATCTCCATGCAAGTTACTACATCGTAGTGCGCTTGATGTGCTTCTGCATGCGCTTCTGCGGTGGTTTGTAAGTAGTTAAGTTGGCTACCGGTTTCTAAAGCATGTAGCTTGGCAACTTCAATTTGTTCTTTGCCCATATCAATAGCAGTAACGTCGGCACCACGAACCGCCATGCTTTCGGCTAAAATGCCGCCACCGCAGCCTACATCGAGTACTTTTTTGCCAAATAAGCCTGCCGCGCCGCGCTCAATATAATCTAAACGCAGTGGATTGATTTGGTGAAGGGTTTTGAATTCCCCTTGTTTATCCCACCAACGTGAGGCTAAGCCTGCAAAATGTGCAATTTCTTGATGGTCAACATTTTCGTTGCTTTGAGGGTGTTCCATAAACTTGTCAATCCACGTCAGTATTTGTAGGCATTATAAGAACTTGTTCATTGCAGTCACTAGCTTTTGTTCAATTCTTGAGTTTTTTCATTTTTCTAACTGAAAAGAGCGACATCAAGCCTGTTAAGGCCGTTATTTTATGGTAAAGTTTGCGATTACGCTTAGTAATAGTAAAAAGCAATAAAAACGAAGGATTTAGTCGTCTATGAGCGATCTTGCAAAAGAGATTACGCCAGTCAATATTGAGGATGAGTTAAAGAGCTCATACCTTGATTATGCCATGAGCGTTATTGTGGGCCGTGCCTTGCCAGATGTACGTGATGGTTTAAAACCAGTGCATCGCCGAGTGCTATTCGCAATGAACGTATTGGGCAACGACTGGAACAAACCGTACAAAAAATCTGCCCGTGTGGTAGGTGACGTAATTGGTAAATATCACCCCCATGGTGATAGCGCTGTTTACGATACTATTGTTCGCATGGCGCAGCCGTTTTCGCTGCGTTACATGTTGGTAGACGGTCAAGGTAACTTTGGTTCGGTGGACGGCGATTCTGCGGCGGCCATGCGTTATACCGAAATCCGTATGGATAAGTTAGCCCACTCTTTACTGGCCGACTTAGAAAAAGAAACCGTAGACTTCGTACCTAACTACGATGGTACAGAGCAAATCCCTGAAGTACTGCCAACTCGAGTTCCTAACCTGCTGGTTAATGGCTCTTCTGGTATTGCGGTAGGCATGGCGACCAACATTCCACCACACAACTTAACCGAAGTGGTTAACGGTTGTTTGGCAATGATTGAGAACCCAGACATCACTATTGATGAGCTGATGGAATTTATTCCAGCGCCAGATTTTCCAACCGCCGGTATCATTAACGGCCGCGCTGGCGTTATTCAAGCTTACCGTACTGGTCGTGGCAAAGTTTCTATTCGTGCTAAAGCCGAAGTAGTTACCGAGAAAAACGGTAAAGAAACCATTATCGTTCACGAGATCCCATATCAAGTGAACAAGGCTCGTCTTATTGAGAAGATGGCTGAGCTAGTTAAAGATAAAAAGCTTGAAGGTATTTCAGCACTGCGCGATGAGTCTGATAAAGACGGTATGCGTATTGTTGTAGAGCTTAAGCGTGATGCTGTGGGCGAAGTTGTATTGAACAACTTGTATTCTCAAACGCAAATGCAGGTGTCTTTTGGTATGAATATGGTGGCCTTGGACAACGGCCAGCCTAAGATATTCAACCTGCAAGAAATGATCGAGTGTTTCATTCGCCACCGCCGCGAAGTGGTTACACGTCGTACCGTATTTGAATTGCGCAAAGCGCGCGATCGTGCCCACATCCTTGAAGGCTTAGCCATTGCGCTAGCTAACATCGATGAGATTATCGAGCTAATTAAAACCTCACCAACGCCTGCTGAAGCAAAAGCTGCATTAGTCGCTAAGGGTTGGGATTTAGGCGCAGTATCAGCAATGTTAGAGCGTGCTGGTGATGACGCGGCTCGCCCAGATTGGTTAGAAGCTGAATTTGGTATTCGTGATGGCCAATACTTCATTACGCCAATTCAAGCTCAAGCAATTCTAGATTTACGTTTACACAAGTTAACCGGTCTAGAGCACGAAAAAATCATTGGCGAATATAAAGACCTATTGGATCTTATTGCTGAGTTGCTCTTCATCTTAAATAATCCAGATCGTTTGATGGAAGTTATTCGTGACGAACTTGTTGAAGTGCGAGAGCAGTTTGGTGATGAGCGTCGTACCGAGATCTCAGCTAACAGTGCTGATATTTCTCTAGAAGACTTAATTAACGAAGAAGACGTGGTAGTAACGCTATCTCACGAAGGCTACGTTAAGTATCAACCGCTAACCGAGTACGAATCTCAGCGCCGTGGTGGTAAAGGTAAAGCTGCAACTAAGATGAAGAATGAAGACTTCATTGAGAAACTGTTAGTTGCCAATACTCACGATACTGTGTTGTGTTTCTCAACAGTGGGTAAAGTTTACTGGATGAAAGTGTACCAGTTGCCGCTAGCCAGCCGCCAAGCGCGTGGTAAGCCAATTGTTAACTTACTGCCGTTAACCGACGATGAGCGTATTACCGCTATCTTGCCAGTACGTGAGTACGAAGAAGACAAGTTCATCTTGTTTGCTACGGCTAACGGTACGGTTAAGAAAACGCCGCTAACTGCGTTTAAACGTCCACTATCTAGCGGTATTCGTGCGATTAACCTGAACGATGATGACAAGCTAATTGGTGTTGATATTACCAACGGTAATAACGAAATCATGCTGTTCTCAGATGCAGGTAAAGTGGTTCGCTTTAACGAGAAACAACGCGATAGCGAAACCGGTGCAGTGAAGCTTGACCCAGAAACTGGCGAAGAACTACTAGCGTTACGTCCAATGGGCCGTACTGCTGCTGGTGTTCGAGGTATTTCACTTGATGCAGGCCAGAAAGTGGTATCGTTGATTGTGCCAACCGGTGACGGTGATATTCTTACCGCCACCGAGAATGGCTACGGTAAACGTACCAAGCTTGATGAGTACCCAGCTAAGAGCCGTGCGACTAAAGGTGTGGTTTCTATTAAGGTGAGTGAGCGTAACGGCCTAGTGGTTGGTGCGGTTCAAGTCACCGAAGCACAAGAGATGATGTTAATTACTAACGGCGGCACCTTGGTGCGTACCCGAGTCAACGAAGTGTCTCTGGTTGGACGTAATACTCAAGGTGTTACCTTGATTCGTACTTCTGAAGATGAAAAAGTGGTTGGCTTACAGCGAATCGATGAGATTGAAGAAGACGAGTTTGAAGAACTAGCTGAAGGCGAACAAAGCGCCGAAGCGAGTGAAGCCACGCCAAGCGAGGATGCACCAAGTGCAGACGAGGCTGGTGAAGCAGAGCCCGATCAGCAGTAAGCGAAAAATATGTAAACAACGGGCGGCTTTTAGCCGCTCGTTTTAGTTTAAAAACAATATACGAACCACTTAAGTGGTCGAACACAACATATTAGTAAGAGATGTAGCATGGACAAAATCTATAACTTTTGTGCAGGTCCTGCGATGTTACCTGAAGCGGTGATGAAGCAGGCGCAAGCCGAGTTTTGCAACTGGCAAGGTTTAGGCGTGTCGGTGATGGAAGTGAGTCACCGTGGTAAAGAATATATTGCTATGGCTGCCGAAGCTGAGCAAGATCTTCGCGATTTATTAAATATTCCTGATAATTACAAAGTACTGTTTTGCCAAGGTGGCGGGCGTGGTCAATTTGCTGCTGCGCCGCTAAACCTATTAGGTGATAAAAAGTCAATCAGCTTTATTACTACTGGCCAGTGGTCTAAAGGTGCAGTAGCTGAGGGTGAAAAGCACGCTCAAGCGAGTGTATTTGACGCGCTAAGTAGCAATGAACAAGGACAAATCAGCGTAAAGCCAAGCGCTGAGTGGCAATTAGATAAAGACGCTGCCTATGTTCACTATTGCCCAAATGAAACCATCGAGGGCATTGCTATAGAAGAAATCCCTGATGTGGGTGACATGGTATTAGTTGGCGATTTCTCTTCAACGATCTTGTCGCAGCCTATTGATGTGAGTAAGTTCGGTTTAATTTACGCTGGTGCTCAGAAAAACATTGGTCCTTCTGGCTTAGCCATCGCTATTGTTCGTGATGATTTGTTGGACAAGGCTCACCCACTAACGCCTAACATTTTTAACTACAGCTTATTAGCGGGTAGTGATTCAATGTTTAATACACCGCCTACTTACTCATGGTATTTAGCGGGTTTAGTATTTAAATGGCTTAAGCAGCAAGGTGGTTTAACTGCTATGGCTGAAAAGAACGCAGCCAAAGCTGAGTTGCTTTACTCATATATTGATAGCAGCGATTTTTACCAAAACAATGTTGCCAGCGAGAATCGTTCTAAAATGAACGTGCCTTTCCAGTTAGCGAATAGTCAATTGGACACAGCCTTTTTAGCTGAATCAGCGGCAGTCGGCTTAGTAACTCTAAAAGGGCACCGAATTGTTGGCGGTATGCGCGCAAGCATCTACAACGCGATGCCTATCGAAGGCGTACAAGCCTTGGTTGATTTTATGGCAGACTTCGCTCAGCGCAATAGTTAAGGAGTCATTCATGACTTGTGATTTCCATGCTTTGGCTAATCAAGGCATTCAAGGTTTACATCCTTATCAAGCTGGCAAGCCAACTGACGAATTAGAGCGAGAGTTAGGTATAAGTAATATCGTTAAGCTTGCCTCTAACGAAAACCCACTGGGCATGAGCCCAATGGCCTTGGCGGCGATAGCAAAAGCTACCAGTGAGTTAACTCGTTACCCTGATTCAAACGGTTTTTACTTAAAACAAGCGTTAGCAGACAAATATAACTTGGCTGCTGAGCAATTCACTTTAGGTAATGGCTCTAATGATGTGCTGGATTTGATTGCCCGCATATTTGTGAGTAGTGAACATGAAGTGGTGTTCTCACAACATGCTTTTGTTGTTTACCCAATTGTGACGCAAGCAATAGGCGCAAAAGCAGTAGTTGTTCCAGCCAAAGACTGGGGGCACGATTTAGATGCCATGGCTGAAGCGATAACTGATAAGACCCGCTTGGTATTTATTGCTAATCCAAACAATCCTACCGGTACCTTTTTAAGCAGCGAAGCACTCTATGGCTTTATGCAAAAGGTGCCAGAAAATGTAGTGGTGGTTTTAGACGAGGCTTATTACGAGTATTTGTCTGAAGACGAGCAGGCTCCTTCAACAAGCTGGTTAGCGCAGTTTAGTAACCTAGTGATTACTCGCACCTTTTCTAAGGCTTATGGTTTAGCTGGCTTGCGAGTTGGTTACGCTATTTCTAGCCCAGAGATTGCCGATTTACTAAACCGCTTACGTCAGCCGTTTAACGTGAACAGCCTTAGCTTAGTGGCGGCAGTGGCTGCGCTAAAAGATCAGCAATATTTACAGCAAAGTATTGCGTTAAATCAGCAAGGTTTGCAGTTGTTAAGCCAGTTCTTTAAGCAAAATGCTATTAGTTATATTCCTTCAAAAGGGAATTTTATTAGCTTTTTAGCGCCAAGTGGCGATGCTCAAGAGCTTTATCAGCAGTTACTCCATAAAGGTGTGATAGTTAGGCCGGTGGGCCCATATCAGATGCCTGGTTATCTGCGTGTAAGCATCGGTACCGAACAAGAAAACCAAACTTTTATTAAAGCTTTAAGCCAGCTAATTGGCTCAAATTAAGTAGAGATTTCGATTCATGGAACAATTAACTTTACAGCCTATTTCTCGTATCAACGGTGAAATAAATTTACCTGGCTCAAAAAGCGTATCAAATCGTGCATTGTTATTAGCAGCGCTGGCTGAAGGCGAAACCGTATTAAGTAACCTGCTCGACAGCGACGACATTCGCCACATGCTAAATGCACTTAAAAAGCTTGGTGTAGATTATCAGCTTTCTGAAGATCGCAGCCGTTGCACTGTGACTGGTTTAGGCAGAGCTTTTAAGGTTGCTCAAGCCGAAGAATTATTCTTAGGCAATGCTGGAACGGCAATGCGTCCTTTGTGTGCCGCCCTATGTTTGAGCCAAGGTGAGTTTACCTTAACCGGTGAACCGCGCATGGAAGAGCGCCCAATTGGCGCTTTGGTAGATGCCCTGCGCCAAGTGGGAGCCGATGTTACTTACCTAAAGAACGAAAACTATCCTCCTTTAAGTATTAAAGGTACAGGCTTAGCAGGCGGTAAGGTCGACATCGACGGTTCTGTATCTAGTCAGTTCTTAACTGCCTTTTTAATGGCTGCACCGTATGCCCAACAAGACACTGAAATAAGTATTGTTGGTGAGCTAGTATCAAAGCCTTATATTGATATCACCCTTAAGATGATGGCTGCCTTCGGTGTAGAAGTTGAAAATGATAACTACCAACGTTTTATCGTTAAAGGTCAGCAAACCTATCAAGGAGCTGGCGAGTTTTTAGTTGAAGGTGATGCCTCTTCGGCTTCTTACTTCCTTGCCGCTGGCGCGATTAAAGGCGGTGAAGTAAAAGTTACCGGTGTAGGCAAAAAGTCTATGCAGGGCGATGTATTATTTGCCGACGTATTGGCTGCCATGGGCGCCGACATAGAGTGGGGTGATGATTACATTATCGCTCGCAGCGGGGAGCTAAGCGCGGTAGATATGGACATGAACCACATCCCTGACGCTGCAATGACTATCGCTACCACTGCATTGTTTGCCAAAGGTACTACCGCCATTCGCAATGTATATAACTGGCGAGTTAAAGAAACCGACCGACTAGCTGCAATGGCCACCGAGCTTAAAAAAGTGGGCGCTACAGTAACTGAAGGGCACGACTTTATTGAAGTGACTCCGCCTGAAAACTTAAATCACGCGGCGATTGATACCTACGACGATCATCGGATGGCAATGTGTTTTTCTTTGGTTGCCTTAAGCGATACACCAGTGACAATTAACGATCCAAAGTGTACTTCTAAAACATTTCCTGATTATTTTGAGCGCTTGCAGCAACTTAGCGAATAAAACTATCGAAATATGTAGATAACTTAGTTAGTCTTAAAAGAGTCACTTTTGTGACTCTTTTTTTACGTCCGTACTTTGGCTCAAACAGATAGTTTGAGTTTATTAATATAAAGGCAAAAAGCCACATCATAAAGTACGGCAGAAACGGTAACTGGACTATGAATGTATATACTGCGCGGCAGGCGATCCTCGATCGCCGGCAGCAGGTAGTAGCCTATGAGCTACTTTTTCGGGATGGACCTGACAATGTCTTTCCCGACATTGACCCACATGAAGCAACCTCCAAGCTGATTATCCGTACTCAGCTAAATGACGGCTTGAATGCGATCACTCAAGGCAAACCAGCCTTAATCAATTTCCCAGAAGAAAGCCTTCATTCTGAAATGATAAAGTTGCTACCCAATAAGCAGGTAGTGATAGAAATTTTAGAAGATGTAAAACCCAGTGAGAAGCTATATAAGCGCTGTCAGTCCTTGTTTCACCGTGGCTATCGGCTAGCTTTTGACGACTTCGTTTATCAGCCGGAATGGGAGCCCTATTTAAAGTTTGTTCGGCTTATAAAGGTTGATATACAGCGTACGCCGTTTGAACAACTAGAACCGCTATTTAGGGCCATAAAATCGCGTAAAAACATTAAATTACTGGCCGAAAAGGTAGAAACGCAAGCGGAGTACCAACAAGCCAGAGAAATGGGTTTTAACTTCTTTCAAGGTTACTACTTTTGTCAGCCTGAAATGCAAGTGGCTAAAGACATTGATGCTAGCTATTTAATGATATCTCGTTTGTTTTATGCTGCCACTCGTGAAGACGTAAACATTAATGAAGTAGTGCGCTATTTTGAACGTGATACCGGACTAACCTACAAGCTACTGCGTTTTGTTAACTCCGGAAGTTTGCCGATTGTCGAAGACATCGCTTCAATTAAGCAAGCTGTGGTTTATATAGGCAATAACCAATTGAGAAAACTAGTTGCCTTATTAGCCAGTGCCATGACTGTAAGCCACAAGCCGCGGGAGCTGGTGCGCATGTCGGTGCACCGGGCTAGGTTCTGTGAACTAGTGGCTATGCGCAAATCGCCGAGCATGCAAGAAACCGCGTTTTTATGTGGTTTGTTCTCATTGCTTGATGCCATTTTAGATAAACCTCTATCTGAAGTTCTGTATAGCTTGCCGCTCGATCAAGACATTCGCGACGCCTTGTGTTCAGAGCAACCGTCGATGCTGAGAGCCATGTTACTAACCATAAAATCCTATGAGGAAGGGCATTGGTATAAAACCGAGCGTTTAGCTGAACAATTGCGCATAGATTACACCCAAGTAGAGCAGTTAAATCTACAAGCACTGCTTTGGAGTGAGCAATATCAGTCGTTGATTGGGCAAAATTGATCCAGCTCAACATATGATTTTGCTTACTTTCTTGAAAATTGTGACTCAAGAGCTTAATAAACTAAGTTTTAGTGAACTAAGTAGCACTCAGGTCAACTATTTTTCCTAGGTTTTTGGTATGCTGTGGGCACTATGAGTTTGGTGCCAAGAATGCCAAGCCAAAGCGTTTTTTTAGGAGCTAAATAGTTTGCGGTTGTGCCTCGTTAGATTCTTAACGTTGCTAGTGGTAGGTTGTTGTTGGTCGTTAGGCGTAAACGCCTATATAGTCAATGCGAGTGAATATCAATGGCTCGAAGATAATCCAGAAATCAGGGTTGCTGTTGTGGCAGACCGTTTGCCTCTGGAGACGCTTGATCAAGCTGGCATACCTCAAGGCTATGCAGTAGAAACGCTAAATCAACTAGCTTTTCAAACCCGTTTAAAACTTAAGTACACCGCTTACCCAAACATCTCCGATGCGATAATGGCCTTACAACATGGCCAAGTGGACATGCTTAGCAGCGCCAGTTCGCATCGCCGCCTTAGTCCTTTTGTTCATTACACTCTAACCTCTTGGGTTCAACCGCTAGCGTTATTTCATCCCTTGGAGCAAGCTCGCATTGCCAATATGAAACAGTTGGCAGGCAAAAACGTTGCCGCTGTTGCTGGAAGCAGTGCTCATGAGGCCTTATTAAGCAAATACCCAGATGTAAAGATCATTGTATATGCAAACTTGGTTGATGCCTTGCAGTCAGTAGTGCAGCAACAAAGTGTTGCTTTGCTTGCGGGTAGCGATGAAGTGGCCGCTAACTTACGTGCCCATCCTCAATGGCGCTTACAGCAAGCGTTTCAACTTGAACATGGCATGCTCCACCGCTTCGCGATTCGCGAAGATTGGCAGCCCTTGGTGGATTTAATGAATCGCGGCATTTTGTCCTTTGAAGCAGACTATAGCGAACAAACTTATCGACGCTGGCAGGCCTATGCTGCCAACAATGGTCAAACAGGGCAGCTTTCTTACTGGTGGTTTGTTGGTTTATTGCTTTTACTTGCGATAGTGGCGTTGGCCATCGTGTTAATGAGGCAACATCTTAAAAAAGCCAATAACAAAACCTTGCAGCTGCGCGAGCAACTTGATTATTGGAAAAACCATGATGAAGTAACCAGCCTGCCGAATCGTCGGCACATTACTCGTTTACTGACTAGCTGGTTAGACGATGCAACGCCCTTGTCGGTGCTGATGTTTGATTTCCCAAGACAAAATGAAGTGTTCGAGAACTTCGGTCAGCGCTTAGGCGAAGTCACTAAAGAAGCCTATGCCAAGCGAGTACAAAAAAGCCTACGTAAACATTACCCCGAAGCACAATTAGCCTATTGGTATCACCATTACTTTGTAGTGGTTGTGCCCAATGTGAATAAAGACAAAGAAGTTATCGAAATCGCCAAGCAAATTGTTCAAAGCTGTCGCGGTTGGTTGCGTTTAGAGCAGCTTCAATTACTTACTCGCTGTCATGTGGGTTACTGCAGCTATCATCCAAGGCGTGAGGCTTTACATAGCGATACTTTATTAGCTAATACCTTTACCGCCTTAAATCATGCAGTTAAAACTGGTGTAAGTGTTTGCCGCTACCGACCAGATCTAAGCCAAGCGGGCTTGGTAAAGCTCACCTTAGAATCTAAGTTGCGTCGGGCCATTGGTAATAACGAATTAGATTTATTCTTTCAGCCACAATACTGTTTAAGAACTAACACAATGATTGGTGCTGAAGTATTGCTACGCTGGTTTACTGAAGACGGCGCCATCTCACCTGATGAGTTTGTACCTGTTGCCGAAGAAACCGGTTTGGTATTGCAGTTAGATAAGTGGGTATTTCAAAACGCGATGCGCTTTATGGCGCGTTATTCTAGCCAATTGCCTGAAGGCTTTAAGTTATCGGTTAACTTTTCAGCTGCTACGGTATCACTAGGTCACGCAGAGAAAATTGCGATCAACTATGCCAAGCAATGGCAGGTTAATCCTCAGCGAGTCTGTATTGAAATTACCGAGTCTGCGATGATGGAACAACCTACCGAAGCAAAGGCCAGTATTCAGAGGATGCGTGATGCAGGTTTTGGCATTGCCATTGACGACTTTGGCACCGGTTATTCATCAATGGCCTATTTAAAGCACTTACCAGTAACAGTGCTTAAAATCGATCGCGCTTTTGTTAGTGGCCTAGAAGACAATTTATCAGATCAACACATTGTTAAAGCCATGGTGATGATCGCCCGTAGTATGAAGTATCAAGTACTCATCGAGGGTATTGAAACTCAAGTTCAAGCCAACCTTGCTTCGGTATTGGGGTGTGAACAAGCACAAGGCTATTTCTTTGCGAGGCCTCAGCCGGAGGCTGATTTTGTGAAGAATTATCTAGCTAAAACATCTTCAAAAGAGAACCTTCGGTTAGTGGTCAATTAATCTTGGCGCGGCTTTTGCTTTTCCCTGTATAACTTAAGAATAATGCCATTTATCTGGCGGTAGAGGGAAATCATGAGAGTAGATTCGGCAAACCTATTTAGCGAACTGCAATCAATGGCTGGCGAAATGAAAACAGGCGGCATCGCCAACGACATTGCTACGCCAAGCAGCCAGTTAACTACCTCCTCGGTAAACAGCGATTTTGGTAATCTGTTAAAAGACGCGATAAATAATGTAAATGGCTTGCAATCCAATGCCAATGACTTGCGAACCCGCTTTGATTTAGGCGACCGCAGCGTGGGCATCGGTGACGTAATGATTGCCGCGCAAAAGTCTAGCATCGCCTTTGATGCAACGGTTCAAGTAAGAAATAAGCTAGTTGATGCTTATAAAGAAATCATGTCCATGCCAGTTTAGTGTGGCTAGGAGAATATTGTGGCTAGCGAAGGAAGTAACGCAATGAGTCAAGAACCGGCACTACTAGGTTCAGATAGCGAAGGTGATAGCCTAGAGGCTACCGAGCAGCAAAGCTCTGCCTTATCATTTTTAAGCAATGGTGACGTACTGCGTCAAATCATCATGATTTTGGCTTTGGCTATTTGTTTGGCAATGGCTGTATTCCTATTGATGTGGGCCAAAGAGCCAGAGATGCGCCCGCTTGGCACTATGAATACTAGCGAATTGGTTGAGACGCTCGACTTTTTAGACGCCCAAAAAATTCCTTACACTATTGAAGGCAACACTGTATTAGTGAATGCCGAGCAATATCAAAGTATTAAACTTCAGCTACGCCGTTCTGGACTTACCGAAGCAGCCCCTGCTGGCGAGCAAATTCTGTTAAACGATATGGGCTTTGGTGTGAGCCAACGTTTAGAAGGTGAGCGACTAAAGCTGAGCCGTGAGCGTCAGTTAGCCACCGCCATCGAACAAATGAAATCGGTGAATAAAGCACAAGTACTGCTCGCTATTCCTAAAAGCAATGTATTTGCTCGTCGTGAGCAAAAGCCTTCAGCTACCGTGGTGGTTAACTTGCGTGGCGGAAATGGCCTTAAGCAAGAAGAAATTGATTCCATCGTTGATATTGTTGCCTCCGCAGTTCAAGGCTTAGTGCCTACTCGCGTTACGGTGACCGACCAAAACGGACGTTTATTAAACTCCGGTAGCCAAGATCCGCTATCTTCACGCACCCGCAAAGAGTTTGAGATGGAGCGTAAGCGTGAAGAAGAATATAAAGACAAAATTGACGCGATCATGATCCCAATCGTGGGCGTGGGTAATTACACCGCTGAAGTAGATGTAACACTTGATTTTACAGCTGTTGAACAAACTCAAAAACGCTTTAACCCAGATTTACCTGCAGTGCGCAGTGAATACACCATTGAAGATAATAATGTTGGTGCGGGCGCCATCGGCATCCCTGGTGCGTTAACCAATCAACCGCCATTACCCGCTGAAATTCCAGAGCAAGCGGGAGCCGCCAATAACCAAGTTCAATCTGGTAGCAGTCATAAAGAATCTACCCGTAATTATGAATTGGATACCACTATCAGTCATACTCGTTCTCAAGTGGGAACCCTGAGACGCTTGAGTGTATCGGTGGCGCTGGACTACAACAGTCAAGTTTCTGACACCGGCGAAACAACCCGCGAACCACGTTCTGCTGAGCAGATCGCCAGTATTCGCCGTTTACTGCAAGGCGGTGTAGGTTTTAACCTAAGCCGAGGCGATGCGTTAGAGGTAGTAAGCGTGCCGTTCTCTCGCCCTGAAATGTTCACCGAAGCTGATTTACCGGTTTGGGAGCAAGCATGGTTCTGGCGAGCCATGCGAATAGCAGGCAGCGTACTGGTATTAATTGTATTGATTGTTGCTGTGGTTCGTCCAATGCTGAATCGCATTCTGTCTAGCGGTGAAGAAGACGAGCAGGCTGAAACTGATTTAGATGCAGCATTAGCTGCTTACGAAAATGATGATGATTTACAGCTTATCTCGGCAGATAATACTGAAATAGACTTTGGTATTCGCGATGGTCAACTTAAACTGCCAGACTTACATAAAGATGAAGACATGCTAAAAGCGGTACGTGCGCTAGTTGCGAATGAGCCAGACCTAGCCGCGATGGTGATTAAAGATTGGGTAATTAACGATGCCAAATGAAGATGAAGTAAATCCAGAGGAAGTCCTCGGTGATATGAGTGGTATTGAGCGCGCAGCGATTTTAATGCTGAGCCTCAATGAAGACGATGCCGCTACCATTTTCCGCCACCTTGAGCCAAAGCAGGTTCAGCGTTTAGGTATGGCGATGGCGTCCTTAGAAGACTTTTCTCACGACCGAGTGGTAGCGGTTCATCGCTTGTTTATTGATGACATCCAAAAATACACCAATATTGGTATTGGTAGTCAAGACTTCGTACGTAATGCCTTAACCGCGGCATTGGGTGAAGATCGTGCGTCTAGCTTGGTTGACCAAATTATCATGGGTAGTGGCGCTAAAGGCCTTGATTCATTGAAATGGATGGATGCTCGCCAAGTGGCCAACATTATTCAAAACGAACACCCGCAAATTCAAACTATTGTATTGTCTTACTTAGAAGCTGAGCAATCTGCTGAGATCATGTCGCAGTTCCAAGATAAAGTGCGTTTAGACTTAATGATGCGTATTGCCAACCTTGAAGAAGTTCAGCCAGCGGCACTAACCGAATTGAACGAAATCATGGAGAAGCAGTTTGCTGGTCAAGCCGGTGCTCAAGCTGCCAAGATGGGCGGCCTGAAAGCTGCTGCAAACATCATGAACTTCTTAGATACCAATATGGAAGGCATGTTGATGGACTCGATTCGCGAAAGCGACGAAGAGATGGCTCAACAAATTCAGGACCTTATGTTTGTATTCGAAAACTTGGTGGATATCGACGACCGTGGTATTCAAACCTTGCTGCGTGATGTTCCGGGTGAGTTACTGCAAAAAGCGCTTAAAGGTGCCGATGATTCACTGAAAGACAAGATCTTCAATAACATGTCTAAACGTGCTGCAGAAATGCTTAAAGATGACCTTGAAGCCATGGGACCAATCAAGGTTAGTGAAGTTGAAACTGCCCAGAAAGAAATTCTGTCGATTGCTCGACGCCTCTCTGAAGCTGGTGAAATTATGATTGGCGGCGGCGGTGGAGATGAGTTCTTATAAACATGAGCGAGCAAGATAAAACGCCACAACAAAAGAGCGAAGAGCTAGAGCAAAGTGCTCCACTTGAAACGTCTAGCGAGATGATGGACGAAGACGAGATAGCCGCGCTTTTAGAGCAAAATGATGCTTCACTAGCCAGTGAAGCGCCTGCTGCAGAACAACAGAGTGAAGAGCTAGAGCAAAGTGTTCCACTTGAAACGTCCAGCGAGATGATGGACGAAGACGAGATAGCCGCGCTTTTAGAGCAAAATGATGCTTCACCAGTCGGTGAAGCGCCAGCAGTAGAAGAACAAAGTAGCGATGTAAGCGACGAACAAGCGGCGATTGACGCGATGTTAGCCGATGCAGCAGAACAGCAAAATATAGCGGCTGAGCAGCCAGCCAATGAACTGCCAAGTAATGAACAGGCTGACTCTGAGCCAGAAGACGATATAGCGTGGCCTCTCCCTGACTTCACCGATCCCCACCATGTCGAAGAAGAGCCTACTAGCAACGTATTCAATATGAAGCCTGCGTGGTTTAACGAAGAGCCCGTTGAAGAAGAGCCTGAAATTCAGTTTGAGCCGATGACAATTGAAGAGCTTGAAGCGCTTCGACAGTCTGCTTATGAAGAGGGTAAAGCTGAAGGTAAAGTGGAAGGTCACAAAGAAGGTTTGCTAACCGGCCACGAAGAAGGCTTGGAACAAGGTAAGGCACAAGGCTATCAAGAGGGCTTAAGCCAAGGTTTGAGCGAAGGGCAGCAACAAATTGATCAGTTAAGCAGCCGTTGGCAAGGGCTTATCGACCAGCTTCATCAGCCCAATAAACAGATTGATGAAGAGGTTGAGCAACAAGTGGTAGAGCTAGCCACTAAACTTGCGGCAGAAATAGTCCAAGTAGAGCTGGTGACTAACCCGAGCATAATCGCCAAAACCGTTAAGCAAGCAGTAGCTGCGCTGCCCTTGCAAAAACAACATATTCGCATTCATCTACACCCAGAAGATATGGCGGTGATTCAAGCTGTATTTCCTCCAGAAACCCAAGCAAAGAAAAATTGGCAATTATTAGCAGATGGTAGCCTAACGCAAGGTGACTGTTTAATTGAAAACGATCTTTCTTCGGTATCCGTAGATATGAATGAAGTGATTAAACAAAGCCTACAGTCTTTTATTCGCCAAAATGGTCAAGACGATGACGCTGAGCCAACGACTTAAAGCTTATAACACTGAGCATGTTCGTAACGCACCAACGGTTGCGGGTAAATTGACTCGGGTGGTTGGCTTAACCTTAGAAGCCGTTGGCTGTCGCGCGCCAGTAGGCTCGCTTTGTTCAGTAGAAACGCTTGACGGTTTTTTAGAAGCTGAAGTGGTTGGTTTTTCTGGCGATAAACTTTTCCTCATGCCCAGTGAACAGCTTACCGGGGTGCTGCCTGGCGCACGGGTTATTCCAATGCATGAACACCACGGTATACCAGTAGGTATGGAGTTACTTGGCCGAGTAATTGACGGCGTAGGCAAACCACTTGATGGTTTGGGTGATATTAATTGCAAGCAAACCACCAACCTTAGCTCCGCGCGTTTAAACCCCATGGCAAGAAAGCCAATTAAACAACCATTGGATGTTGGAGTTCGTTCGATTAATTCGGTACTTACCGTAGGCCAGGGTCAGCGAATGGGCCTATTTGCCGGCTCTGGTGTGGGTAAAAGTGTACTCATGGGCATGATGACTCGAGGAACGACTGCCGATGTCGTGGTAGTGGGTTTGATCGGTGAACGTGGCCGAGAAGTAAAAGAATTTATTGATGATATTTTAGGGGAAGAAGGCCGCCAACGGGCAGTTGTAGTCGCTGCGCCTGCCGATGCTTCACCGCTTATGCGTTTGAAGGGGTGCGACACTACTTTAACCATTGCCGAGTACTTTCGCGATCAAGGCTTAAATGTTTTACTGCTAATGGACTCTTTAACCCGCTACGCCCAAGCCCAACGTGAAATAGCATTAGCCATTGGTGAGCCGCCAGCTACCAAAGGTTATCCACCATCAGTTTTTGCCAAGCTACCTCGTCTGGTAGAGCGCGCCGGTAATGGCGGAGAAGGGCAAGGTTCTATCACCGCCTTTTTTACGGTGCTTACCGAAGGTGACGATCTACAGGATCCGATTGCCGATGCCGCCCGAGCTATTCTTGATGGGCATATTGTATTGTCGCGGGAATTAGCCGACTCTGGCCATTACCCCGCGGTTGATATTGAAAAGTCAATCAGTCGAGTAATGCCTGCGGTAACGAGTGAAGGGCATCAGCAACTGGCTCGCCAGCTAAAATCGCTCAATGCTTCTTACCAGCAAAACCAAGACCTTATTGCTATAGGTGCCTACCAACGCGGCGCAGACAAACGCATTGATTTAGCCATCGCCATGAAACCACACATGGACCAGTTCTTGCAACAAGAGATGAAAGAAGTAGTAGCTTATGACGAAAGTCTGACGCGGATGGAACGCACCATGCAAATGGCTAACATTAACGCGCAAGGCCCATTATAGGCAACTAAGATTTAGTTGAGTAGGAGATGGGTATGGCAAGGCGAGCTCTATATTTAATGGTGGAACGCTTGCAAGATCAAGAGCAAGACGCCGCCCGAGAAATGGCCGAAGCACAACAGCAACTTAGCGAATTTGAAGCTCAACTTGCGCATCTCGAAGACTACCGACGTTCCTATCTCGAGCAAGCCTTAGCCAAGGGAGTTGACGGTTTTTATGCGGACAGCTTTCATCAATATCAATTGTTTATTCAAAAGCTTGAACAAGCCAGCGTTCAGCAAGGAAAAAGCATTGAGCAAGTGAAAAAGAACGTGTTACTAAAGCGAAAGCAATGGCTTGATTTGCAAGCTAAACGTAAAGCCTTGGAACTACTGATTGATAAACAAGTAAAACAACAACAGCATAAGCAAGCACGTGAAGAGCAAAAGCTATTAGATGAATATGCGCTATATGCACATCTTCGAGGTCAAGTGAGCTAATCGGCACGTTTAATGCTTTGATTTTTAGATAATGCTAGCGCGCCTTTAATGAGTGGGGCGCGCAACAAATATTTTATCGCAAGGGTAAGCAAATATATGGAATTACTGTTAACCGATACAGCCAACGCTAAACAGTTTTCTTCACTAGGAAGTGCAGCGCTTAGTCCCTCCGAGCAAGGTGAGGACTTTGTTAAGCTAGTCAAAGAGTTAGAGAACCTTCCAAAAGCCGATAGTCCAGTAAAACAAGCGGTTGAGCAGCAGCTTTCTGGCTCGACAAGCAAATCAAGTGATGAGACTAAAACTGGTAAAGCTCAAAGCCTTAGCGATCTATTAAAGCAATTGGATAATGCCAAACAAGCTGCCGATGGTATTGAGAAAAACCAAGGCGAAACTATAAAAGCTGTTGAAACAGAACTGGCTAATGGCAGTAAAACCCCTGGTAATACAGAAAACACTACTGGTGATGAGTCTAGTGAAGGTGAATCAATTGAAACTGAAGCTGTTAGTAAAACCCCAGAAAAACAATCACTTGTCGATAGTGAGTCAGCTTTAAAAGATGTTAAGGCAGCAGCTAGCGATGAAAAGTCCGCGGCCGACAAGCAAACGCTAGTTAATCAAACATCACAAAGCGGCAGAGAGTTGCCGCCTACTCAAGCAGAAGCAACCAAAGCGCTTTCGAGCGATGCTAAAGACAATAGCCAAGTGAGCGATGGAAAAGATGCTGCAGCTAAGCCCGTTAAAGTAGATATCGCAACAACTGCTGGTTCACAAAATGCTCAAACAGCTAACTCAAAAGAAGCCGTAGTAGAAGCTCAGAGCTCTACTAAGACAAAAACAATTGATAAAACCACCGCTAGCCAAGAGCAAATCAGCAATAAACAACAGCTCGCTGGTGAACCCGTGGACCCCAAAAAAGTTGCTAACAAAGACCCAATACTTGACCCAAGCAATGAGCGAATTACCAAAGAAAATGCAACAGCTTTAGCGGGTGACCATAACAAAACCTTAAGTGCTAAAGAGGGTGAGCGTTTAACTTCAAGCGCTAATGAAAAAGTGCCATTAGACAAAGTTGTTTCTACTGTTAGTCAAAGTGATGAGCAGAAAGCGGCTAAGGCTAAAGAGTCGGAGGCCATAGTTTCTAGCAAAACAGAAAAAGCTCCCGTGGATAAACCCTTAAACGTCGTTCAAGACAAAGCTTTTGAAAAGCCTTTATCTTTAGCAGAGCAAAATCGCCTAAAACAACAAGGTGAAGTCCAAGCTAATCATTCAGCGGCTAAATCTCAAGTAGACCAAGATGAAGTGAAGGCCAAAGAACTCAATGCTAAACTAAGTGGCGAAGCAGTGCTTGCTCAGCAAACTAATAAACTAAGCGACGAGCCCAAAGCAGGCGTGGTTGTTCAGCAGAGCGTAAATACCAATGCTAATGGTAAAGTTAGCGCTGCAGACTTTGCCCAGCAAAGCGAAAAACTCGCTAGTGCGAGTGTTGCTGCTGCCAGTAGCCAGCAATCGGGCAACGAAAGTGGTGCCGAGCATCAAGAGCAACAGCCATCACAACCTCAACAACAGGTATTACCTAACCAAGCCGAGGCGACTCGCCCACAAGAGCACCACAGTATTTTTAGGGCAGCTTCCGGCGCAGACGTGGTAGCTCGGGCAGAGCAGGGGAATAATGAAGTTGCTCTTAAACAAGCTCAGCAAGTTAATGACAAGGCGACACAGTTCAATGAACGTTTGAACCCTGCGCAATACCAAGCACCGGCTGAGTTAAAC